>CAZXAZ010000010.1:0-89830 GCA_964638475.1 uncultured Alistipes sp.
GGTTTACGTAACGCCGCCTGAGGAAAGTCCGGGCAACATAGAGCACCATACTTCTTAACGGGAAGCCGCGGGCGACTGTGGAGGAAACGTGACAGAAAATAACCGCCTGTATTAAGCTTCGGCTCGCAGGTAAGGGTGAAAAGGTAGGGTAAGAGCCTACCGGGCTCCACCGTGAGATGGAGCGCCGCACGTCTTATGGGTTGCAAGGTCAAGTAAACCGGCATTCAAGGGTTGCTCGCCCGTTGCCGGAGGGTAGACTGCTACAGAAGGAGTAACAACCCCTTCGATTAGCCGAGATGGTGACATCCGGCATAGATAAATGACGGACCGGACGCGTCAGGTCGTCAATCCTTTGCGATAGACGAAACCCACGATCCGACAAAACCCGGCTTATAGCCCGACTGCCTCACCCCATAAAGAATGACGAGCCAACCCAACGGTCGACTCGTCATTCTTCTTTTATAACCCCCTACCCTTTCGTTCTTAGAAAATATCGAATTTAAGACCGAAGGATAAGCGCAAATAGTCATCGAGAGAAAGTGTATGGTTGTTTTGAACAGCTGTTATGATATAAAAATCACTACTACTGAGCTCATAAAACAACGAAACAGCTTTGAAAAATTTACGTTTTGAATCCGGAATATCAAAACGCCATCGCTGACCGATAAAAACATGTGTGCGGATGCGCGTTGAGAAGGTGTAATATCCTGATGGATAGCGTTCGGGCTGTCGGCTCCAGAAATCACTTCCGAAAACGGTATTGAAATATATACCTGTTGAAAGCGGTTCAAACGAAACACCCTGGCCAAGGTATAAACTCCAAGGAATAAAGTTCTGCTTCAACGTCATCGTCATTTTGGCGCTTCGCGAAGAGTGTTTAGCTATAAATCCGAAAAGCAAATCTGTCTCCCATTGTCCGTGCTTACCATAATCCCAACCGATTCCGGCAGACAATAAGCCCATACCTCCGGCATATTGCAATTTGAAATGTGTTGGAATCAACACCCCCCACGCGTTTCGATAATTATGCACTCGGTTATCATATCCCGTCAGAGTTAGCGTTGAATCAGATGTCTCCGCCGCTGTCATTGGAGAGAATATCGCAACAATTGCTACGATTGCTACGAGCAAACGTCTAAGATTAAAAATCAACTGCTTCACAATCAAATCCTCCCTCCTCTTTTATCGTAAATACAACATATTGGCGTCTCGCAACATTGGGACATTGAATATAGGGCACGCCATCGCCATACAAATCTGAAATATCGAATTTATGGTCATGACCATACGCACAGAATTGAACCGATGGGAATCTGTTTACATAATATTGAAATACTTTCTTCACATTGTTATTGAACACTTCTGTTCCGGGAGCAGCGTGCATCAAAAACACAGTTTTTTCGATTTCCGGCGTAAGAGAAGCAAGCTGACTTTCGAGAAACTCAAAATCAGGGATAGGCTCGGAATAGTCATATTCCAGCGCGTTCGTATTTATGCAAATGAATCTCACATTCCCGGCAGTAAACGCGAAGTTTACCGGACCGAATATTGCGCGATAGGAATCTCGACCCGTGCCAAGACAATCGTGGTTTCCCAAAACAACTACATAGGGCACAAGCAACTTATTCATCATATCTCTGCCCCATTCAAATTCATTTGTCAAGCCGAAATCGCTAATATCGCCTCCATGCAACACAAAATCGACATCACCTCGGGCATTGATAGCCTTAACCGCATCATGTAAGTGGTCAAGACTACGTTGCGTATCGCTGACCATTGCTATTCTCATAGCAGTTGCGCCAGCCATTTTCGACTCGATTTTCGCTATGTTTTTCGCATTAACATCACGCTCGCCGGAAATATCAACATCGTAAGGATGCTCCTCAAACATCTCACAAGCAGAAATCAAGGTTGCAATCAGCAAGCAAAAACAAAATTTAAAACACAAGTAAAGATTCCTCATATAAATTCACAAAATTTGCCGACAATTCACATCAAGAACAAATCTTGAATGCAAATTGCCGGCAAAATTATGAATTAATCAGCAGACTTCAAGTCTGCTTCATATAGAATTAGCAATTAGGGAAATTAATTTCAACCTTTTAACCAATCTTTATTATTCTATTCGTATAAACCTAAATAAACTATTCGCAATTATTTTTCGATATGAACATCTAAATGCGGATAGGGGAAATTAATTCCATGGTTGGGCAGTTCATTATAGAACTTCTCATTATAATAATAGAACACATCCCAATAGTCTGAAGTCTTTGTCCATGCCCTCACGGTAATATCGACACTCGATTCTCCAAGATTTTTCAGCAACACCTTCGGCTGACGATTAGGCTTCGGCATCAACGCCTTCAACTCATCTTCGCGCTTACGTTCGCGCTCACGAATCGCTAACTGAGCGGCGCGATGGCGACGTAACAAGCGGTCAAAAAATGAGCGTTTATTTCCGGTTATAACCTCAGCTACGTCTTCAACATCTGTTTCTGCGATAGCAGTAGACTCAGACGTCTCGCCTTCTGCAACTACATCTATTTCATTTTCATCTGAGGGGCGGGCATCTTGGATACGTTCATCTGCAGCAAACATATCAAGAATCGCTTTGCGAGCAGCGTCGACACTATCGCCATACGCCATAGAGATTGTCCAGATTACCTGACGGTATGCTTCTCGCGACCAGTTGTTTACACTGCCGGTTGATAGACCGCCATTGGGAATAGAAATCGATTTATTGTCGGAGGTTGTAATAATCGTATGGAAAATCTGAATTTCACGAACCGTACCGCCATAACCTTGCACTTCTATATAATCACCGATTTTGTAGGGTTTAAGCAATAAAATCAAGACACCACCGGCGAAATTTTGCAACGTGCCACTCAAAGCCATACCGATAGCAACACCGGCTGAGGCAAATATCGCGAGGAACGATGTCGTTTCTATTCCGAGAATTCCTATCGATGTAACAATCAATATAAAATACAAAACTATATTGACCAACGAGAGCACAAAGGTCGCTAACGACTTGTCGATTTGGCGTCGCAAGAATATCGTCTGTATCAATCGATAGATTTTCCTGATTACAAATCTACCTATGTAGAAAACGATAATCGCAATTGCAAGATTAATTGCAAAATCAACCGTCGACTTCACTAATCGTTCGATCAAATCGTCAAACGACAATGCCTTAAGAGCGGCAAGCTCTTTTGCGGCATCGACCGTTGTTGAATCAGACGGAGCGGCTGGGGTTAGCCCTGAAAATAAATCAGCTTGAAGTTTTATCATTGTTTACTATAATTATTCAATATCGGTTTCCGCATCCTCATCTGTTGTTTGCTCAAACAATGCAGAAGCAACATCGCCATACCACGAAAGCGTTCTATAACCCTTGGTATCAGCATCTGATTCTTGACGAAGGATATAAGTTGTCAAACCGCAATGAGAATCTACCTTAAATCCATTATACCACCCATAAAAAATCCATGGTGTGGTTGCCGAATATGTTACACAATCATCAATGGCTATAAGCCATTCAGCGTATGCCTTACGCATTCCGCGAATATCAGATGAGTTACTATACAACGCTTCGATATAATGCTCCATATCAAACAAATAGCAAGGCTCTCCATTACGTTTTTTGCGTTCAAACGGCTGACCGGTATAATCAGCCGGGAGTGTCGGATGTAGTTGATAAATCTGACGTGTCGCTTCCGCAAGACGGGAGAGCTGAGATGCATCAATAACACTCATTGTACAGCTACATTCAGCTCCGCTCAAAGCACTATATTTCGCATAAGTAGTATGTGCGGCGCCTTCAAGGTCGGGGTAAATAGCCATCAAGTAGGGCAACGTTTCATAATAAGGCATCCCCTCTGCTGGCAACTCGGCACAACTACCGACAAATTTGTCGGCTACATTTCTCAACTCGTATAACGACTCTACAGACGCCATATGGCAGCAATCGAAATAGATATAGTCAAACCCCTTCCCATTGAGCACTTGAGCCAAAGTCGTTACATTCATAAACTTACCTCGGTCTTCCCCTACCCACATCGGTTCTACGCCATTAAGCAAGACATTCTCTCCGGTCTGAAGCCAACCGGTTGCATGACTCCACAGAATCAAGCCAAAATGATTGGCTGGGGCAAAACTCTTGAAATCGGCTATTACTTGCGACATTCTTTCAGGAGAAATCGAAGTTTGAGAGTTATCATACTCCTTCAAGATTTTCAACCCCATAGGTGTCACCTCTTTTAACTTCGGATTGGCGGCCTTGGCGTCATCATGATATACCAACAGGCGATTGTTTCCCAATCGTCCATCTTTCGCTGCTCGAATCATATCTGCAAGATTCTCGCGGTCGTAACTACCGTCACCAAGGTCGTTATCTGATAACATATAGACCAGCACAGCCCTTTCGAGCCTATCCGAGGCGCCCTCTATAGGCTCCGAATCGGGATAGAGAGACGGGCTTTCGTTGTCACACGCTGTCATCACCAGGAATAAGAGTAATAACGAAGCAAATGCACCGAGATTTTTAAGAATCTTGTTTGACATATTTATTTGTCTATTGTAAATTGCCGGGCGTGAGATGTCTAAAATTTCAATAGAAATCGTAGAGCGGCTCCGTCCGGCATTTATGATGTTAATTTCGACAATTACTCATGATTATCACGTCATTGTCGCCTCTCTCAAATTGAGAAGTATTTATCAGTTGAGCGCTTATCTTTCGGCTCTCATCGGGTTCGAAAGAAAATCTTGATAAGAAAGACGTAAGCCATCTTCAAGTTCGGTTGTGTATGTCCAACCTAAAGCACGACTTTTTGAAACATCAAGCAATTTTCGGGGAGTGCCATTCGGACGTGTTGTATCCCAAAGTATTTTTCCCTCATAACCGACAACTTTTGCTACGAGCTCTGTTAGTTGCTTAATCGACAATTCTTTACCGCTGCCGGCATTAACGGTTTCATTTCCGGAATAATTATTCATCAAGAAGACACAGAGATTCGCGAGGTCATCAACATATAAGAATTCGCGAAGCGGACTGCCATCTCCCCAACAGGTTACTTCGGTCAGCCCTTGTTCTTTCGCTTCATGGAAACGACGAATCAATGCAGGCACGACATGAGAATGTTCGGGATGGTAGTTATCATTCGGGCCGTAAAGATTTGTCGGCATAACCGAAATATAGTCCGTACCATATTGACGATTGAGAAACTCGCAATATTTCAAACCTGAAATCTTCGCCAAAGCGTAAGCCTCATTGGTTTTCTCCAACTCCGAGGTCAACAGACAATCTTCTTTCATCGGCTGGGGAGCAAGACGCGGATAGATGCATGACGATCCTAGGAATTCAAGTTTCTTACACCCATTCTTCCATGCCGAATGAATAACATTCATTTCAAGGATCATGTTGTCATACATAAAATCAGCCAATGCCGACTGATTGGCAACTATGCCGCCAACTTTTGCTGCTGCGAGAAAAACATATTCAGGCTTCTCTTCCTCAAAAAATCGTTCGACCGCCTCTTGACGACATAGGTCAAGCTCTTTATGAGTGCGAGTTATAATATTAGTATATCCCTGTCGCTGAAGTTCTCTAACGATGGCCGAGCCGACCATGCCGCGATGTCCGGCGACATAGATTTTAGCATCTTTCTGCATCATTTGACGATTCCTTTCTCAAGATATTCTGCGAGATTCATTCTAACTTTCGCTCCGGCTTCTTCTGCGGCGACTTTCGCCATATCAGCGTCGGTCATAATCTTTACCAACTGTTCGAAAGAAGTCTTGGCGGGATTCCATCCGAGAATTGCCTTTGCTTTTGTCGGATCACCCCAAAGATTAACAACATCTGTCGGGCGATAGAAGTCGGGCGACACCTCAACGAGCGTCTTGCCGGTTGCTATATCAATACCCTTTTCGTCTAAGCCCTCTCCTTCCCAGCGGAGATTTATGCCGACATTCTTAAACGCAAGAGTCGCGAACTCTCTTACGGAGTGTTGCTCGCCGGTTGCGATTACAAAATCTTCAGGGGTCTTATTTTGAAGTATGAGCCACATACACTCGACGTAATCTTTGGCATAGCCCCAATCACGTAATGAAGACAGATTCCCTAAATAGAGTTTACTCTGCTTGCCTTGAGCTATTCGCGCTGCAGCAAGCGTAATCTTTCGCGTCACGAATGTTTCGCCACGACGCTCCGACTCATGATTGAAAAGGATTCCCGAACAGCAGAACATATTGTATGCTTCGCGATATTCCTTTATAATCCAAAAGCCGTATAGCTTCGCTACGGCATAAGGGCTATAGGGGTGGAACGGTGTATTCTCATTCTGAGGCACTTCCTCTACTTTGCCATAAAGCTCGGAAGTCGACGCTTGATAGATGCGGCAACTCTTTTCAAGTCCACACATTCTAACCGCTTCAAGTACACGGAGCACTCCGACGGCGTCTACATCTGCGGTAAATTCGGGAGAGTCGAACGACACTTGCACATGGCTCTGTGCCGCCAAGTTGTAGATTTCGGTCGGCTGTACCTTCTTGACAACTTGCACGACACTCATCGAGTCGCCAAGGTCGGCATAATGAAGATGGAAACGTTCATGTCCTTCTAAGTGAGCAATGCGCTCTCTGTAATCAACAGACGAACGACGGATAATGCCGTGCACATCGTAGCCCTTGTCGAGAAGAAACTCTGACAAGAAAGAACCGTCTTGGCCGGTAACACCGGTAATCAAGGCAACATTCTTCATTGCGGTGTATGTTTTTTGGTATTTAAATTTCTAATAGCTCAATTGGTGTCAATTGAGCTATTAGAAATTGGTATATGGATTATTATTCCTAGTTTAAGTATCAAAAATTTGAAAGGAGGCTCTCGAATGCAGAGGTGATTCCATCTGCATCTTTTCCTCCGGCTTGAGCGAATCCGGGTTGACCGCCGCCACCGCCCTTGATTGCCTTAGCTGCCTCACGTACGATAGCAGATGCATTCATGCCGGCTTCTACGAGATCGTTGGTCAACATTACAGTCAAAAGTGGTTTACCGGCGACATCAACTGTCGCTGCGATAAACGCTGTCTTTTCAGGGTTGTTTGCTCTTACTTGGAATGCAACGTTCTTTACAACTTCGGGAATACGAATACCTGACAACACAGCAATAGTGACGCCGTTGCGCACCTCTGCTTCGTCAACGACTTGCTTAGCGAGCATAGCAACGCGCTCCTTCATATGCTCTTCAGCTTTCAGACGGAGGTCGGAATTCTCTTCGATTGACTTGCGGATTGCGGCAACGATATCGGGAGCGTTATGAAGCATCTGACCAATCTGGCGTAGAGTGCCCTGCAGTTCATCAATCAATGCTTCAACCTTTTCGCCGGTTACAGCTTCGATACGACGGATGCCGGCTGCGATACTGCTCTCCGAGATTATTTTAATCATACCGATGTTTCCGGTATTGTCGACATGCGTACCACCACATAACTCGACTGAATCGCCATAACGAATTACTCGCACTTCATCGCCATATTTTTCGCCAAACAGCGCCATAGCGCCCATTTCGCGAGCCTTTTCGATAGGCACATTGCGATGTTCGTCACGAGACATTGCCTTGCGAACATAGCTATTAGCCAAACGCTCTACTTTCTCCAACTCTTCCGGAGTAACCTTCTGGAAGTGTGAGAAGTCGAAGCGCAACAATTCGGGCGATACAAACGACCCCTTCTGCTCGACATGTGTTCCAAGCACTTCGCGTAAAGCTTGATGCAACAAGTGGGTAGCAGTGTGATTTGCAGATGTCGCTTGACGAGCTTCAACGTTGATGCGAGCATCAAATGTAGCTTCGAGATTAGACGGAAGCTTATGTGTCAAGTGTACACCGATACCGTTTTCTCTCTTTGTATCAAAGATTTCAATAACCTCATCGCCATCAGTCAGTGTACCGCAATCGCCTACCTGACCACCCATTTCAGCGTAGAAAGGAGTCTGGCTCAAGATAATCTGATAATATTCTTTGTTTTTCTGTTTAACCTTACGATAGCGCAAGATATGGGCAGGAGCCGAAGTCTCGTCGTAGCCGACAAACTCTTGCTCGCCGTCGCGGAGAACTACCCAGTCGGTTGTTTCAACAGCGGCAGCATTGCGAGCACGCTGTTTTTGCTGCTCCATTTCCGCATCAAAACCGGCTTGGTCGAGTGTCATGCCGTTCTCTTTAAGAATCAGCTGAGTCAAGTCAAGGGGGAAACCATAGGTGTCGTAAAGCACGAAAGCTTCTTTACCTGAGATTTCAGTCTTGCCATCCTTGCGAGCTGCAGCAATCGCACGTTCGAGCAACGAGATACCGTTATCGAGAGTGCGGAGGAAAGAATCTTCTTCCTCTTTCGTTACCTTAACGATAAGGTCGCGTTGTTTGGCAATTTCGGGATATGCGCCTCCCATTAGTTCAACGAGAGTGTCAACGAGGCGATAAAGGAATGCCTCTTTCTGCTCCAAGAATGTATAAGCGTAGCGAACGGCGCGACGAAGAATACGACGGATAACATAACCTGCTTTTGCATTTGAGGGAAGCTGGCTATCTGCAATCGAGAACGCAATCGTACGAATATGGTCGGCGATTACGCGCATTGCGATATCAACCTTATTGTCTTCGCCATACTTCTTGCCTGATAGTTCGGCAATCTTAGAGATCATAGGTGTGAAGACATCTGTATCATAGTTTGAAGTCTTGCCCTGAAGCGCCATACAGAGACGTTCAAAGCCCATACCGGTGTCGATAACCTTTGCAGGAAGCGGTTCAAGGCTATGGTCTGCCTTGCGGTTGAATTGCATGAACACGAGGTTCCAAATCTCGATAACCTGAGGATGATCTTTGTTAACCATCTCGGCACCGCTGATTTTGGCGCGTTCTTCTTCGCTACGCAAATCTATATGAATTTCCGAACAGGGACCGCAAGGACCGGTTTCACCCATTTCCCAGAAATTATCATGCTTGTTTCCGTTAATAATATGAGATACGGGCAGGTGCTTCTCCCAATATGATGCAGCCTCATCGTCGCGTCCGAGACCTTCTGCCTCAGAACCTTCAAAGACGGTTGCATAAAGACGTTCGGGATCCAAGCCGAGAACATCTACCAAGAATTCCCATGCCCAGTCGATAGCTTCTTGCTTGAAGTAATCTCCAAACGACCAGTTGCCAAGCATCTCGAACATCGTATGATGATATGTGTCTAAGCCAACCTCTTCAAGGTCGTTATGTTTACCACTGACGCGCAAACACTTTTGGCTGTCGGTCACGCGAGTCCACTTCGGGGCTTTGTTGCCAAGAATAATATCTTTAAACTGATTCATTCCGGCGTTAGTAAACATCAACGTCGGATCATCTTTAATAACCATAGGAGCAGAGGGCACAATCTGATGGCCTTTGCTCTGGAAGAACTGCTTGAAAGATTCGCGTATCTCGTTCGCAGTCTTAATATTAGAACTCATTTCTATATAGTGGTTTGATTTTTATCAAAAATCGGGTATAATTTGGGAATTTCAGCCACAAATTTACGAATTTTCCGTATAATAGTCGTAGTCTTTAGCTAATTTTTTGACTGCGAGCATTTTTTTCTAGAATAGGGCAACTAACATAACACATCTATTTCATTACGATAGCGATTAGCAATTATCAGACGATTCAATGCCCATAATTATAATCCGGAGCATATACACTCAGAAGAGCAACCATTTGGTTAAGTTCCTCATCTTTGTTAAACTTTTATTAAACTTTTGATTCGCAATAGTATAAATCTATCAATCTAATTAATTTTGCAACATGGAAACAACAAAACGCATACTTGTCGTTGACGACGAAGAAACTTTGTGTGACACTCTCGGCTTCAACCTCGAAACCGAAGGCTATTCTGTTACGACCGCTTACAGCGCAGAAGAGGCTTTAGCTATGAATCTAGCCGATTTCGACTTAGTGCTTCTTGATATTATGATGGGGGAAATCTCAGGCACTCAACTGGCGCGCATCATGAAGGCGAATCCGACAACTTCTGCCATCCCTATTATTTTCTTGACGGCAAAAGATTCCGAAGAAGATATGATTAAGGGACTTGACCTCGGAGCTGATGACTATATCGCCAAGCCTTATTCTTTAAAAACAGTATTAGCTCGTGTTCGCACCGTGCTCCGACGCACCGCCGCCTCTGAGCATCAGACGTCTTCATCCAACACCGACAAAATCACATTCCAAGGGCTCACACTTTCAACCCGCAATATGACTTGTTATGTCGACGGAGTTGAGGTAAAAATGCCTAAAAAAGAATTTGAGATTCTAACAAAGCTTGTTTCAAATATCGGACAAGTTTTTTCGCGAACTGAATTGCTGAAAGGCATTTGGCCCGACAACGTAGTAGTGCTCGACAGAGTGATCGATGTCAACATTACACGCATCCGCCAAAAAATCGGCATATATGGCAAACACATCATTACCCGCTCGGGGTATGGCTATGGGTTCTTTGAATAAGCTTACATACCCTCAACGGTTGTTTCTATGGCTGCTGGGCTATTCGGCCTTGCTTGTCGGTTGTTTTGTCATTTTCCAATATCACCGCGAAAAGGAGTTTAAAATTGAAGAACTAAACAACCGCCTTCAGCTTATCAATTGCCATATCCTTTCAGAATTGAAAGATGGCCACGACATCAATGAAATAGATCTCTCGGGATTTAGCCCGTTAGAAGAATTACGCATTACGGTTGTTACCAATAATGGGAAGGTCGTCTATGATAACTCTCTCGACACGTTACCTTCCACTAATCATCTCGACCGTGAAGAAATCAAACAAGCGCTTAACCAAAATTCCGGCTACACCGTTAGACGCCACAGCGAGAGCACCGGTGACTATTATTTCTACTCCGCGACAAAAGGAGATGACGGATATGTCGTCAGAACTGCCGTTGAATATTCCGTATCATTGACAACATTATTACGTGCCGACTACCAGTTTTTGTGGGTAATGGGGATTATCACTCTTGTGATGTGTTGTCTCGGATATTTTGCAACCAGACGAATTGGCTTACACATCTTAAGACTAAACAGATTTGCCGCCAATGTCGAAAAGGGAACCACAATCTCTAACTCAGAGCCTTTCCCGAACGACGAATTGGGCGCTATCTCAAACCATATCGTGCGCCTTTACGCCAAACTACAACAAGCCTATGCCGATCGAGACCTCGAACATAAAGCTGCGCTCCACGAACAACTTGAAAAAGTCAGAATCAAAAAACAACTCACAAATAATATTAATCACGAACTAAAAACTCCGGTTGCCTCAATTCGCGTTTGCCTCGAAACTTTAATAGTCCAAAAGAATCTTACCGAAGAACAACGCTCTCTATTTTTAAATCGCTGTTTATCTAACACCGAACGTCTGCAACGGCTTCTTGCCGACGTTTCATTAATTACGCGTATGGAAGATGGCAGTTCTTCTATATTAAAAGAGCCGATAAATCTCACAGATATTATCTCTAATATTGTTAACGAACGAAGCATAATCGCCGCATCTAAAGGAATATTCATCGAAAACGATATCACTCACAGCATTACGATGTCGGGCAATACGACTTCGCTCGAAGCGATATTCAACAATCTAATAGATAATGCTATCGCTTATAGCGGATGCTCAAAAATCAAAATCGAGCTTCTCAATGAAGACAATGACAAATTAGTCATCGCATTGTCTGACAACGGCAACGGTGTTGCCGAAGAGCATCTTCCACGTCTATTCGAGCGATTCTATCGCATCGACAAAGGACGGAGCCGAACTGCCGGCGGCACGGGCCTCGGTCTTTCTATCGTCAAAAACGCCGTCATGTTACACGGCGGGACAATCTCCGCCGCCAACCAAAACACTGGCGGACTTATCTTTACACTTTCCCTCTCTCGCAATCTTTCATAAAAGGTTAAGTTTTTTGAAACATCCATGAAACATTTTCTCGATTACTTTGCGCAAAACAAGTAATTAAGAAAACAGAATGGAAATATTGTTCTTGTGCGTAGTAATCTTCTTATTCCTACTGGCAATTTTCGACCTATCGGTAGGCGTAAGCAATGACGCCGTAAACTTTCTCAACTCAGCAATCGGTTCTAAAGCAGCCTCTTTCAAACGTGTATTATTTGTCGCTTCAATAGGCGTTTTTATTGGTGCGGCAATGAGTAATGGCATGATGGACATCGCTCGCCACGGCATTTTCCGTCCGGAACATTTCTCTTTTTACGACCTTGTCTGCATCTTTATGGCTGTAATGGTCACAGATATCATTCTGTTAGACATATTCAACAACCTCGGCATGCCGACCTCAACAACCGTCTCGATGGTCTTTGAGTTGCTCGGCGCGACTTTCGTCGTAGCAATCATTAAAATGGCGAATGGCACCGACCTAGGATTCAGCGATTTACTAAATACCGAGAAAGCCCTGTCGGTAATTCTCGGGATTTTCTTATCTGTTGCAATTGCTTTCTTCTTCGGAACGCTCGTACAGTTTATTTCACGAATGATTTTCTCATTCAACTATCGCAGTAAACTGACATGGAAAATCGGCATTTTTGGTGGCATTTGCGCAACAGCTATTGTCTACTTTCTATTGTTAAAAGGGGCAAAAGACTTAACTTTTATGACCCCTGACGTTAAAGCGTGGATAAAAGCAAACACCTCGCTGATTATACTCAGCTGTTTCGCTGTATTCACAATCGTGATGCAACTGCTCCACTTCTTGAAAGTAAACGTTTTGAAAGTTATCGTTTTGATGGGCACATTTGCGCTCGCTATGGCGTTTGCCGGCAACGACCTTGTAAACTTCATTGGAGTGCCACTGAGCGGACTTGCATCATTCCAAGACTATGTTACAAACGGCACCGGTGATGCCCGAAGCTTCATGATGGGCTCTCTAAATGGCCCGGCAAACACTCCGATTTACTTCTTGATTGCTGCCGGGCTCATCATGGTTATCTCTCTTGCTACTTCAAAAAAAGCAAAGCATGTAACTAAAACAGAAATCGGGCTTGGTAGCCAACAAGCAGCCGACGAAATGTTCGGAACTTCTGGCATCGCTCGCCGCCTCGTTCGCTGGGCGCTCTCAATTATCAGTTGGGTACGCCATGTAACCCCTATCGGCGTTCGCCGTTGGTTTAGTCGCCGTTTCGACATCGACGAAGCCATAATCGAAGATGGCGCCGCCTTCGACCTCATTCGTGGTTCGGTCAACCTCGTGTTAGCCGGAGCCTTGATAGCTCTCGGCACATCACTAAAACTCCCGCTATCGACAACCTTTGTCACCTTCATGGTCGCCATGGGCACATCTCTTGCCGACCGATCATGGGGGCGCGAAAGCGCTGTTTTCCGCATCACAGGCGTTATCTCGGTAATCGGAGGATGGTTCATCACCGCCGGAGCCGCCTTTATCGGAGCCGGATTAATTGTCACCATTATGTTTTATGGCGGACAATGGGCTATGATTATCATGTCCGCAATAACCATTTTCTTGATATTCCATAGCAACCGACGTTTCAACAATAAACAAGAAACCGAAAATAGCGACGCTATGTTCGAGACTATCATCGCTACAAAAGATAAGACCCAAACATGGCCTTTATTGATGATGTATATCACCGAGCAACAGCAAAACTTCATAGCGTATGCCGAAAAACAATATCACGACATCAGCTCTGCATTTATCACCGAAAATGCCGGTGTCTTAAGCAAAGCAGATACAAGTTTGGCAAAGCAGAAAACTATTCTGAAAAATGCTCGACGAAAAGAGACTATCTGTCTACGCTATCTCACTCGAGAAATGGCTATCGAGAAAAGCACGTGGTTTTATCTTAGCAACAACCTCTGTATGAACATTCTTTATAATCTTCGACGCATCAACGAGGTTTGTAAAGAACATGTCGAAAACAATTTTCTTCCGCTGCCACCTCATCACGCAGCTGAATATGAAATGTTGAAAGCCCAAATCAGCACTCTCTTCAACAACACATTAGCTGTAATGAAAACCGGCGACAACGATGAAATCACCCTCTTACGCAAACATTGCGACGATATAAAAGACTCAATTTCTGACACATATCACCGCGCCCACGACCAATTGCGCGACGGAGACACTTCAACCGTAGGCGTTTTATATGTTTACGTCAATATGCTTCAAGAGACTCAAGAGATGGTTTCATCTTTGCGAAAATATCTAAGAGCATTCGCAAAACTGCGCAACTCTGATTTCCGTAGTCGCCAAACATTAGCCGTTAACTCCGACTCAATTACAAACTAACCCATACAAGTTTTTTGTTATACTAACAAGTAACCCCTACACAACCAATTCATCTTATATCTAACAACAGCGCTCATGAATTTATACCTAATTCTGACAATTACTCTGTTTGTCATTTTCGCAATAACTCTGATCTTCAGAAAACGACAAGTTTCCATTGCAACACAACAAGAGACTGCCAATATTGCCTTAGATGAATTGGTTGTGTCAACCATTAGTCACTGTAAAGATATTATCTACACGTCACTTGACAGTATCGTAAAAAACGACACTATTGATGCATGCAAAAATCTCCGCCAAGGAGCAGATATTCTTTATTCGCTTCGTAAAAAAATAAGTCAACATATCAAAAATAACAACCAAGAGAAAGAGTATATAACAATTTATCTTGACTATATGCTTGAAACTACCGACCACATCGCCGAAACATCTCGAAACATCGTAGCATCACCCAACTTCTCGACCACAATCGCCAACAAATGCGAAATTATGACAATTAGAGATTCCGTAGCCGATATGCTGACAGCCCTCAACAACACCAACGAACTCACTCCGACAATCACCAAAGCATCAAATCAAAAAGATTTCCTTGACCACATCATCTCAGAACACGCCAAAGAGATGAGCCATGACGATTTCAACGACGACACATACGCCTACACCCATCTAATGCTTCTATATTACATCAACGCCTTCATCGGTTCACTTCACCGCATACTGCGACTTTACTCTCCTCACCCAACGCCCAGCTGTCAATAAACAACCCCGTTTGTCTATCAAACACAAGAGGCGGTGTCGTAATAACACAGCCTCATAGTTGGGACTTTTGCCACCGTATCCATCTTCAAAAGTTTTTCAATTGAGGTCTCCCAATCATTCTGTTCACGACGCATAATATATTCATACATACACCCATAAAAAGTTTTGGTGGTGACATGAGTTCCATATTTTCTATATAGTTCAATAATACGCTGTCGATCTGTACGTCCAGCGGAAGACGGATTAGAGACGTCTGTTGCATTGATTTCATTCCAAACTTCAGCCGGAATATAATCCCGTAACGAATCCTGTACGTGGGGTTTAATGTTTAAAGCATACATTTTACGTATAACCATTTTCTCTGCATATTCGTAAATGTCCACCTGTTTGGAACTCTTACTAAACGACCGATTAAGATTACTTCCGAATGAAAGCCCCTTAACGCCAAGCGAAATCTTGCCGGCAAGACTATTGTTGATGGCATTTGTCATCTCAGAATAGTCCTTTCCAGAACGATCAACATTGTAAATGGTATTCATAGTCGATTATTTAATATTGCTGTCCTTAAACTTAGATAAAACAAATTAGCCTGACCAAAGCTCTTAAAAAAGTCACCTACTAAGCCAACATTCGTTTAAATCAAAGGGGGCTGCAATGGCAGTTGCCGCTTGCAGCCCCGAACTTAATTTAAATTATTCTGTATTGTGTCGGGTGTCAGGTACATTTACCATCGGGTTTGCCAAACCTCATAGGAATCACTTCCCCGACGTGACATCATTCTTCCATTGATTAGAAATTTGTTGTTTCGTTACTTCCCCAATTATTATCGTATGTAACTGAGAAGTTGGCATCTGTAAGTCCTACTTGTTTATAATCTCCTTTCAGAATAATATGTTTGTTTGGATTAACAGGAACATTATTGATTTTTTTGAATGTGGGACGACCAGCATATTCTATAAAAACCGGTTGTGTTTCTTCAGCCCCTAACAAATATATACTGCCCATTACATCACCTGCGCTATAATTGGAGCAAGCTCTTAAAAAGATATGTTCTGACTTTCCAAAAGCTGAATTTGTAAGAACATTGAATGATGAATAATAAACTGGTATATGAAGTCGAATATCAATTTCAGGGGTTAAATCTACCGTAGTCTGCATCGTAATTTTAGCAACGGCATGTTTCAACTGAACTCCCGACTGACTGATTTCTTCCGGAGTTAGTGTTGTTGCTAACGAATAGGCATCACCAGGACAAATAGTATTGAAAAATTGAACATTTTTAAGGTCTTTTACATCAAACTCTTCGGATTCCAATGGTTCATCTGCCCAAAAAAGGAACGTGTATTTTTGTCCTGCATTTAAATTGGGGATTGAAAACGTGAATTTTCCGTCTGTTCCTTTGAAAACCATGTGTTGGCTAACTTTCTGGGTGGCTTCAGCATCGGCATACACAGCCACGACCGCACGACTAACATCGGAATAATCAACGGCACGCGTTTCCATCCCACCGTCAAGTGTTGCCGTAAATGTTACCACGTTGTTGACTCTATCATTTGTCTCTTGCAACACATCCTCGCTACTGCATGATGCCAGCATCGCTACGATACCAAGCACCCATAAAGCTCTTTTTGCTTTCATAAGCTTTTGTTTTTATGGTTATTATTAATGTCTATTTTTAAAAATCGATGATTATTTCGTCCCAATCGGTATCGATATCGAGACCGCCAACATCTACTCCGGCGGTTAGGAATTTGCCTGAGATTGAGGTTTGATATCCTTGTTTATAGGATATAGATACACCGCTAACGCTTGATACTTTGTTACCTTTGCTATCGGAAATAGTTATTGTGGCGGTAACGGAAGTTTCTCGGCTTGCAAATATCCAATCTGAAGCAATATTTAGTGTATTATAGTTGATATTTGTATCGGTTAGTTTAGAAGAGAAGCCAATGCCTGTAATAGCGTCGGTTACTGTGCTACTTTTAGCATTGAATTCTGTAGGGAAATATCCCTCGTATTGCATTGTTACAGTCAGGTCTTCTAATGGAGGATAGTTGTCAGGCTCCAATTCCATCAGTTTTTTGTATGTTTCAACGTCGTTGGCTACAATGCGGTATTTTGCCAAAGGGCGTTGAAGAGAAATGCTGATTGAAGCACCTTCTTTTGGCAAGATAATGTTATTGTCGTTGCCGTAAGCTGCATCTTTTGCATCGATGTTTGCCTTGTAAGGCTCTGTGAAGATAGTCACGGCTTTCAGACTTTCGGTGTGATAGAACGCATCGGCAAGGGGGGTATCGGCTAGGGCTTGGTCTGCCCAAAGGCGAAGGTCGTAGCGACCTTCGAAGAGTTGCAGTTCTGCCCTATATGTTCCATTCTCCTGTAATTCGGGGGTGATTGCCTTATGTAGCACAACCTCGTCGGTACCTGCTTTGCAGAGCTCTGCCACACAACGCAACGTATAACCGGCTTCGGATCCACGAGTTCTCGCTTGCCGGCGTGTAAAGTCGGGCATGGTGGTTTCGGGCATAGAGAAGCTCACGCTGAGGATTGACAATGAGAAAGCTCCTCTGCATAAAGACACACTGACACGAATCACTCGATTACCCGTCACGCCAACCTCCGCTATGCCTGAGAGCAAGTCAGCGTCTGTACCGGACTGAGATGCGACCCACTCATGCAGGGCTGTTAGCGTTGTAGTCTGCGTTGGTGCTTCATCCGCATTGATAATGGCTACTATCGTATAGTGACCGGTCTCTAACTGTAATAGGGAGGTAGCAACGGCATAGGCATCAGCATAGTCATAAGTCCCACAGAGGTTGCCTCCGGTGTCAAAGACGAATAATCGAGTTTGCCTAATGGCGACATCTGAGCATCGGCTATTATCGAGAACGATAGCCACACCGCCACCTTCTTCATGCGGATCTTCACTTGAACAAGCTGTAAAACCAACGATTGCAGCTGCGATGAGCAACAAACTAATGATGTAATGGTTTAATGTCTTCATTGCTGCGCCTCCTTTCCCTCAATATCAGTTACATCTACTCGTCGTGCGTTTGCGGCATTTGGCTCATCATAGTCAATACCCATACCTAATACTTCTATTCGCATAGCGTCTATACCTTGAGAAACAAGCCATACTTTTACGGCTTCGGCACGACGGAGAGAGATGCGCTTATTTACGGCAGTACTACCAACGAGGTCTGTCCACCCTTTGATTTGTATCATCATATCCGGATTTTCACTCAACGTAAGATAGATGTCGCGTAGTTTAATCATCTCGCCACTCTTGATATCTGTCTTATTGAAATCAAAGTAAATGACCGGGAATACTATCTCTTTGTTATTTGTCTCAACGGCCGTTTTTTCTTCTTGTTTATCAGCCGAATCAACAACTACAGCCGATTGCTGTTGGGGTATTATCTCCTCAACCGAAGCTTCTTGTATGCTCGTTAAGGACTCCGCGGGCGCAACGGCAGAAGAGGCTGCCACCGCTTTTTTCTTACCGCTTTTGCCGAATGTCCAGCCGATACGGATGCCGCTCTCCCAAATGAAGTTGTCATCATGGTAGCTTTCTGTAACACCATCCAATCGGCTTCCGGTAAGTGCTGTAAACTCAGAATAAAGGCCCACACTTAAATTACGGCTCATCATATAGCCGGCTTGCACTCTACCGCCGTAGCCAAAATGCCATTTACTCCCATATTCCATAACCATTTGATCATCAACATTGGTTTTGAGTTTGGCTTTTGTTCCCACAGCATACACTGCCGGTGACACGTCAAGCGTCCAACGGCTTGATTTTGTACTTTCGATGAAACCGAGAAGATTAACGTTGAGCCGTGCTCCATATTGTTGATGGTAAACACAGCTTTTGAGGTCGGCATAATTCCAACCGGGCAAACCGGATACCGGTGCATAATAACGCATTCCGTCAGCCCCGAGCCAATAGCTCGCATCTATACAGCAACCATGAGCTGAAAGGAGGGTTTGCCCCCATTTAGCCGAGAGTTCAGCCGAAAGAATCGGATTAAAGCGATAGCCGCCATATAATCCGACATTGTATCCGGCACGAGTTTTGTCATATCCGAAGCTGCTGAAAGACCCGAAGCCGAACGACACACCGCCTTCTGCTCCAACATACCAGCCGCAATTAGAGTCATCGACCGGTGTTGCCTCTTGTGGCGATGCAGTCGTAACAGAAAGCATCAGGGTTGCGAATGATATAAATAAGATTCGTCTCATTTATTTTAGAAGTAAGTTAGTTTGGAATTTGGATATATGGAGTAGACAAAGGTTTAGATTATTAGTATTTAACTCTTTAGTTGTGCTATAGCTTAACAGATCTGTTTTTACGTGATGTGTTTTTTGTTTGGGAATTAATGTTTGTTTAATAAATATTGAGATATGAAAATATTTTTATGGGTTAATAATATTCAAATAGAACAGATGCTATTATCTATTTTCTGTTGCGTTAACGTAACCCCTAGGGATTACGCAAGCAAAAATAGATAAAAGCATCTGTCCTAAAATTACCCGTTTAACAAAAAATTATGCCATTTGTCAAATCGCGTATTTTTTGTTATTTGAGAAAAAATGGTTTGTTAGCGAGACAATTTTTCCGTTGCCGTTTCAGCACTTTTTTTGTGGTTTAGATAATTTTTAAATCGTAATAATCGCTATTTGGCATTCGCGCCTTTCTTCCACTTGGCAGGTGAACAACCCTCTTTTTCTTTGAATGTTCGCATAAAATGACTTAGCGACATAAAACCGGATGCTTCAGCAATTTCAACAAGTTTTTGTTCGGGATGGTTAGTCATGCGCTGTTTGGCATATTCCATACGCATATCGGTAATCCAATTACGGAAGGTGGTTTTGTAAGTATTGTTGATGTAGCCCGACAAATATGTGCGATTGGTACACAATTTGTCAGCGAGGTCTTTGATTGTCAATCCGGGGCTGATGTATCCGTTGTTCTCAATCCATTCGCTGATGCGGTCGGCAATTTCGTTGTAGTGAGCCGGGAGTATTTCGCGATTTTCAAATTTGTTATTTTCCTCGATTTTAAAAATGGTCTCATCTTCAATTTCGGCTCCACTAACAATCGCTGTTTCCACTCGTTCATAGAATAACAGATAGTTCTGATAACAACAGAATATGTAGACATATAGAGGGACTGATGAGAGAATCCACAAATATACATATTCATCTTTCAAGAATGTCAATACGCTACACCCTACACCGTAAACAAGCACAAAATAGGTGAAGTGGTTCATCCATTTCACATACATACTGAGATCGTCGGAAGAGGTGTTATCGATATGATTAACAGCTCGACGGTAGACGCGTAAAAACCTGAAAGACAGATACACTCCATAAACCATTAAGCATATAGCCAAGCTAATTACTCCGGTAGTTTGAATCGGACCTTTGGGCAAATATAGGCCAACCAATAGCACCAATACGGTGTAAACAATCCACATAGATATGTGTAATATCGAACGTCGTTGGCTGATGTAGAAGCGGTTAAGAAGCGTATAGAGCGCAGAGATAAACACCCAATAGCAGAGAAAGTAAGTTGAAAGGTTTATCAATATCGCTGCTGTAGGGTTGGAGAAGCGCAGTCTCAAAAAGAAGTGCACGCAATAGTTGGCAACCAACAATAATACTGCTAGCGCCATTAAGCGTCTCGACTTAAGATAGTTGTCAAAGATAGGTCTGTCGGGCGTTTTGCCGAACAAAAAATAGAAACTTGTGAAAAGCATCAACGTCATGTCGATGCAAAGACTATAGTTGTATATAAGGTTATCCATGGCTAAGCAGTCAATACATAATTGATCACTGCAAATTTAATCAAATTTCAAATATTTGAGGATAAAACCCAAAATTTATTGAGTAGCAATGCCATACGACGTTTGCTTGTTTTTTCCGCTATCTACCCCCATCGGAAAATCCGCAAACCCATTATGTTTCTAAGTAAGAATAAATTGATTTGGTAAGAATGAGAAGAAGCTAAAACATAGCGGTATCTGTCACGTGTGAAATACTTACTTCTTCCACATCTTGATTGCTTATTATAAGAAGAATAGCATTACGGCATTTTTGCGACCGATCATTTCCGTCGGAGCTGATTTTCAATCATTTATCGAGAACAATTATCTTGAAGCGGAAGGGAATGTTTCTCGCTTAATAATTCTTTCGGGATTATCGGCGATGACGTTTAAAACCAGATTCAAAGCCATATATGGGATGACGGCTAAATGTTGGTTAGACGAGCGACTGAAAGAACAAATTTTAGAACACGCTGCGGAAAAGAATATCGACACTAATCAATTGGCGCATTACCTAATGATGCTACCTCAAAAGCTCAATCGACTATGTCATCGTTTTTGGAGAATTACAGCCTGTGAAGTTATTCGTCGCCGACAAAATGGAGAGCCTTTGACTACGATTGACTCTACTGAAATCGATTAACTCTGTTCAAAAGCTTACAAATCTACTCGTTTTTTTGGAAGTAATCATGTTTTTTTACGTAAGTTTTCGCTAAATTTGCAAAAACAGAATCGAGCGCAAGGCTTTCCGTTTGACAGCCCACCCATTCTCTTGCCAAAGCGATGGAAAAATTTGAAAAGAAATATTACAAGATTTCAGAGGTCGCCGAAATGATTGGCTTACCGGCGTCTACTTTGCGTTTTTGGGAAAGCCGCTTCACTATTATTTCTCCTCGGCGCAATCGTAGCGGTATCCGTTTCTACACCCCTGCTGATGTCGAGAAACTTAGAATGGTTGCATATCTCGTAAAAGAGAAAGGGCTTCGTTTAGAGGCTGCGGAAGAGGAGTTACGCAACAACCACACCGGTGTATCACATCACGCCCAAGCGATTTCGCGTCTCCACGAAATCCGCAACCGCTTGCAAGAGTTGCTTGATTCGCTCAACTCGCTTAGATAATCTCGACATATAGTTTATCGGTCGCAGTTGTCGTTGTATCTGACGCTACTGCCGGTTTCACATCGTCAGAAATTGCCTCTTCCTCAACGAGGATTGTTGTCGTATCTGCAGACATTGTTTCGACCGATTTATTCGAAGGCTCGGTCGTCGTTTGAGTATTTTCATTTTCTACCATTGGTGTTTCAGTTGGCAATGGAGCATCAAATGACTTATCCTTACGAGTTAATAACGCTTTCGTTTTTGCCGCTACACTCGAACTACATGCGTTGAAGATATTATTCACAAACAAGAAGTCGGTAATCTCATTACGACGGCAATACTCAACAATATTATGAGGGAAATATCGAAAGTCAATAACATGAACTTCTTCAAACGAGCCAAACAAATATCCCGGTATGGCATTACCATAGCTATCCTTTAAGATAGCCAGCTTCCGTCCATTTTTGACTGCGGTTTCAACCTTTGCTATTAAGAAATCGCTGCCCATAAAGGTCAAATAGGCATTACCACTTCCATCTTTAAATTTCTTGAAGAACTGAGTTTTATACGGTTTGCCCTCTCCTGTTATTCGGAATTTTTTATCGAGATTAACAATCGTAAATGTTGTTGTATATGACTTATCTTTCGGTGTGTAATAGATAAAATCTTCCGCAGCATTTTTTACAGAAATATCTTTAGAGTATCCATACATTGTGCCGACGAATCTATGAATTACATTCTCATCAAATTCTGACAAGTCTGGCACATTCACCCCAGCCGTACGAGCAAACTCTTGTGCGGCATAATAAGCTCCGAGCGGCGCCCAATGATGGTCAGTACGCAAGTAAATATCCTCATTGACATGGTCAGACAGTGCGGTATAGGCATTAACAACATTTACTTCCGGCGAAAGTGACTGATATATATGCTTAATAGTCGGTAGTTGTGAAATATAAAGCCCCGGACGTTTACGAGCCTCTTCAGGGCAATAGAATTCCATTGCTATCGGCACTACCATTGAATAGACATTAACGCCCTCGCCCAACGCCTCTTTGTATGCATTAACCACTGAAACATAAGGATTACCCGCCGTCGGTTTTCCGCCAAAATGCATCAAGGCTCTAACTTTGTCGCCACTACCAACGATTAATATGCCAGATTTCGACATCTTCGATTCTTCGCCGTCGGCAGCAGAAATATCACCTTCCGGAATATCGCGGTCGGCTTGTCCCTCAAGGGCGGCAGCGGCTTGCTGTTCCTCCTCATCCATTCCTCCGGGAATCAAGTCTGCGCCAACATCTTCGGTCTGATGAAAAACAAACTGATCTTCCCCACCACCTCTTTGTAAAGCCATCTTCTTTTTAATGGTCATACTTAGCGTCATAAACTCATCTCGAAACGGCTGACTATCACTAAACCACGCGGATACTTCGGCGGTATAACTTCCATCAAAAAGTCCGGCAAAACTAAATTCGGGAGGGGTCTTCAGTTCGCGTCGTTCTACTTCTGAGAAGGTCTGACGAGGGAAACATAGAAACACGACAGTCATAGCCAGAAATAATCCGCCTATCACAACTAAAAATATATGAGCGTATTTCATCGAAATTATCTATGCTTAAAAACGAGTGTAGAGGAAGGCATTATTAGTGGCGCCAATCAACAACGCTACACTGACAATCAATATTATTGCCGCGACTACTAATCGAGACATCAACGTCAAACTTTTTACTGCCCACTGCTGTGACGGCATAATCAGCTGAGGAATTGCCGATACCCAATTGCGAAGCGGCATACTGAATAGAATCGCTGTAATCCAAAGCCAGAAATTATCGAAAATTGCCCCTTCGACTGTAAAATCAGAAGTATAAGATGTTACTCCGAAGATCGCCTTAAAGAATATTGTCAATGAGGTCATATCATCGAAATAGAAGATGCCCCATCCGAGGACAACTATGACTAGGGAATAGAGATGGAGTAATACGCTAGGTATTCGATCGCGATTGGGAATAATCGTGAATTTCTCCGCCATTATTATCAATCCGAAATAAAGCCCCCAAATGATAAAATTCCAACTTGCGCCATGCCACATGCCGGTTAGAAACCATACGACAAGTATATTAAACCATTGATGACGACGATTACCTCCGAGAGGGATATAAACATAATCGCGGAAAAAGCTTCCCAGCGACATATGCCAACGTCGCCAAAAGTCGGTAATGGTGTCACAGCAATATGGATGATTGAAATTCTCCTTAAAATGGAAACCGAGACAACGACCTATGCCGATTGCCATGTCTGAATAACCGGAAAAATCAAAATAAATCTGGAAGGTGAATGCCAAAATTCCTATCCACGCCCCTCCGGTCGAAAGCGAATCTATCCCGCCGACAAGGAAGCTGTCTGATATTTCTGAAAATTGATTGGCAAGAATTACCTTTTTTCCCAAACCTATCAAAAAACGAAACGCCCCGTCATAAACATCATCAGCTATCACCTTTCGAGAATTAATTTCACGCGCGATTGTGTCATATCTAACAATCGGGCCGGCGATCAACTGAGGGAACATTGATATATACAACAACAAGTCGGCATAGCGACGCTGAACCGGCGCTTCCGAGCGATATACATCTACCAAATATGAAATCGACTGGAAGATATAAAAACTGATACCGATTGGCAAACTTATCTGCGGCACTGTAACGTTAATTCCTATTCCATTCAATATTTCGGCAAAGAAACCGAGATATTTAAATGTCCCGAGAATTAATATGTCGACAACAATTCCAACTACGAGAGCTAACTTGCGGGTTGATTGACGATTAACCATCCATAATGCCGACAGATAATTAAACAATACGGTGACAATCATCAACAAAACATAAATCGGTTCTCCCCATGCATAGAACAGCAACGATGAGACAACGAGCGTTGCGTTGCGCCATAAATATGACGCATTTAAAGGGTCAAGCGATTTTTTGCGATCTATCCATCCCCCGATATTATACAAAATTATGAAGAGGGGGAGAAAAACGAATAAGAAAAACAGGTCGGAGAAAACCATTTCAGCGTTAGTTACTTATCCTTATGTATGTCAATTACTAGCGAATTCGGAATTGAGAGCTGTCATTAATTTGTGTCGATATATAAAGTTGCTTTACACATTCGACAATAACCTCGGCATTACGACGAGCCCCCTCAACAGACGTGTGAGTGCCGTCTGACGTTAGACGACGTGTTATCATTTCTTGCTCGCTATTTACCGGGCATAGCAGATCTTGGCGTATAACCGCCGCCCCACTCTGTCGAGCAACTTCTTCTATAATCTCACTAACATCGGCGAGCATTGCCGAGGAAATTTTGATTGACTGAAGCGGCGTCATTACGACAACTTTTGCATTAGGGAAATGAGCTGCAAGCATCAACAAATCATACCTTACCGCCTCAGCCATCGACAAAATCTTGCCGGCTGGGAGCGAAAGAAGTTCACCGGCATCGCGACCGAGCGCCTCGCGGGCTGTCCTCGAGAATGCCGCCGGACGAAATTGCGGGAACCAAGCGTCATTAGTTCCGGCTGCTATCATTATCAAATCGGGGGAAGACTGCTGACCATTTTCCGTTTCATTTATCAACCTTACGATTTGATTGTAAATCACATTATTATCCGTAATCACCTCGGAATACTCCTCCGGCTGTCGACGCGTTGCTCCAACATGACTCCATGTTGCCCCACTTCGAGCATAACTACGAATAGTTTTCGGACTCATCTCTCGAGCAAACCAATAGTTCCACCCTTTAGGGTCGTCACACGAATCGCCTCCAATCCAACTATTTGAATCGCCGAGAATTACAACATTCTTTCCCGACAAAACAGTATAGTCGGCAGCCGACAATCCTCCCACAAAAAACAGCAAAAAGGATATGGCTATTAAGCCTTTATATAATGTTTGATTTAGATTTTTCAACTCTACTAAATTTTGCTCGCAAAGTTAGCCAATTTCCGCGACAATACTATCATCTCTTCTGTTAATAAAATCACAACGCAGACAGCTGCCGATTGACATCTGCGTCGTGACACATAAATCAGCTTTGCTGATTTCCTCGACGCCCCTCTCCTTCGCTATCCAACGTCTTTCGCCTGACGAACGCTCGCAATAGCGAACAAAACGATAAAACACACAATCTAACAAATAATAAAAAATTTAGCGCTCCCGCCGATATGATTCGACGAGAGCGCTAATACTAACTATAGAAAAGTATATACAATCAATCTTGCAACGACTTTTTCAGTCGTCAATCTTATTCCTCGGGTGCTGATTCAACGCGCTGACGGGGAAAAGCAGAGATGCGGAGACGAGCTGCGCCCATCGGCACAAGTTTCAATACTGTTTCTTCAGTACAGCGGGGAGCAAACTTGGTCGGGAGCTGGTCTGTCATACCTGTGCTGTCATATCCCCAAGAGGGAATCTGCACACCAACCGCGGTAAATTCAAAGGGAACATTTTCCAAGGTAAAAGGCATATCATCTGCCGGATACGCTTTTTTAGCCACAGAGAAGTTTACGGGAAGATTATTCTCATCGACTTTCAGAGCATAGTTCCATTCTGAGTTGGGTTTGAGCACATAGCAGGGCCACAATGATGCATCAACGCCTTCCTGCCAATGAGAATCATCTTGAACGAAGTTTTTGTCGCGACTATCATGTTGCTCGCAAATTTCGTCGATTTTAAGCGACAAGGTGAACGGACCGTAGTCTACACTTACACTGGCTTTATTCTGTTGCCATACTTGAGAGTCAACAGACATCGGGAGGGTTAGTTCAACAACATCTCCGTTAGCCCAATCGCGTTCGAGACGCACATACTTTCCGGTTGCAGCAGCTACAGCCTGCGCTTCTCCATTTACCTTAACCGAGCAGTCTTTTGCCCATTCGGGGATACGGAGATAGAGCGGGAATGTTACATTGCTTTCTGTGCCTACGGTCAGTGTTACAACTTCATCGAAGGGATAGTTTGTTGTTTCGGTAATAGTAACATTCTTGCCGTCAGCAACTTTTGCCGTTGTTTCGTTTGCGGCATAAAGCATTGTTGCCAAGCCGTTATCGGCGGTTGCCATAATAAGATGTTCAGCATAATAGGGCCAACCCATACCATGGTTGTGTTGACAGCAACGGCTGCTGAAGGGACTCATAGACAACATTCCGCGAAGATTGTTATCAATACTCGGGCCATGAAGTTTTTCGTCACTAATAGCCATATTCGGTGATGTAATATAACGAAGCGACTTCATGTCGGGCATCATTGATGCGGTAAAGGTATTTATAGCGACATACTCGCAATGGTCTGCCCAGAAGGGGTCTCCGGTAATACCCATAAGAATCTCGTCGCTCGCCATCTGCTCAACGATAGCACAAGTTTCTGCGCCCTGACGAGGATCGAAGTATCCGGCACGAGCATTTTCATCAGCACCGTACATACCACCGGGCACCTGACCGAATTGCTCACGCATCATATTAAAGCTATTGTAAGTTGCGTCGAGCATCGCCTTATCGCCCGTATACATATAATATGTTGCAGGTTCGCGGAAACCTTGAGCGACATTTACACCATGAAGGTTGGGCAAATGGTCGGCATTAGCCCAATCTGAGGTGTTTTTATGGAGTTTGTCGATAAGCGGCAATAGCTCCTCATCGCCGGTATGATTATAGAGCCAAAGAACACTCCACATATTGTCGCCGCCACGTTTCTCTTGCCATAGGCCTTTGAGGAACTGGCTATCGGGCACTGTCATTTCCCATTTGAAATAATTGGTCAACGCAGTCAAGACACGCTCGTCGCCCGAATGTTCATAGTAAGTCTGCATAGCCCAAATCATTACCATCTGAGCCCAAAGTTCGGGATTGCTACCCTCATAGTTGCGCGGGCCGAGGAAACCATCCTCTTTCAGATTGGCAAAAACAGCATCAAACCAAACCTGAGCCTCTTGTTTCATCTCCTCATCGTCGAGAATATAAGCCAAGCTTGAATAACCGCGAAGCCAATATGGCACTTCCTCCCAACCGTGGTCGCCGGCATCGCTCAACCACTGATTGTTGTTTTTATCGAGCCAAGCACTGATTGTGCCAAGTTTACCGTTCAAACCATCTTTCTGTAGCTCAAGATATTTGCGCAACCAGCCCTTAGGTTGAACCTTTCCAACAGGAAGTTTCAACAGCGGAGCTTGCTGAAGCGGAGTTCGGAAATTTGTATAACTATTATTTACTCCCGCGCCGGGCTTATCTACGACAGTCGCCGAAGTCTGAGCCGAAGCAACCGCTGAACCAATCATCAACGATGCGCCCGCCACCAATATATTTTTAGTTAATCGTTTCATATCAAATTTCTTCATTTCTATCATTCACCAATCACAACTTTCTTTCCACCGACAACATAAATGCCTCGCGGCAAATTCTCGGTAGATTCGCCAAGATATTGGCCATACAAATTATAGACTTTCGTGTCTACAACCTCCTTTGATGCTGACACGGCTGAAACACCAGATGTCGGCACGAAGGGCACTTCAGCTACCAATCCAAAATCGATGTGACCGCCACCGCCACCTTGTGCAACAGACACACACAAAACATTGTCGCCTTCGCGCAAAAGTGACTTATGCTCATCTGACAGAATATATTCGGCATAGTTATTATCATTCCATCCGGTTGCAGACCAAATACGAGTGCCATTCAACCAAATAACCGGATTTTCATCATAACTACAAGTCAAACGAACGGTCATATCATCAGTAAATGTAGCCAAATCGTCAGCCGTAAGGGTGAAATGACGACGGATTAGAATCGGCTTTACTTGGCTCGGCCATTCCGTAATAAAGAACATATTATCATCATTACTAAACGGACCGACACCGCTTATCCAATCTTCTTCGTTTTCATCAAGAGCATACCACTTGGCGTTTTCGGCAACAGCAATATCCTCGTTGTAATTCAACATATAATATTGACAAGGCCACTCGCCACGTTCGACTGTCGGCAACATCGTGAGCGCCTTTGTCATTCTCGCCTCATATAATCCGCAATCGGCAAATGCGCCACCATAATTTTGGTGAACATGAACCGCTAACACATTTTCCGAACCATCAGTCTTAATCAAAGCCTTCTGTTCGTCGGTCAACAATACATACTCATCATTGTTCCAACCATCATCTGCGGTATGCACGAGGGTGCCATTAATATACCACTCTGCGGGAGCATCGTCATGACCGCAAGAAAGATAAACAGTGCCCGCGGTAATTGAATTGAGAGTAAACGTGCGACGCATATAGAGCTCGGCAGTAATATCTATGAGCGCCCAACGAAACGACTTATGGCCTTTATAATACTCATCAGAGCTGAAAGGCGCAGTAGCAACTTGCCAATCCGCCCCATTGCCATTTGTCAATTCATACTCAGGCTTGAACCATTCATTGCCAATCTCATCAACTAACGGCGTAGCCCAAATTTGATTTTTATACGCCTCGTCGTAGCGACGATTTTTATTATAGACCCATACGTCAGCCGAATAAGGCTCATTCGGGGTATACTGCGACGATGGTAAAATCACTTTGTCGGCAGTAAAATTGCTAGCAATTTCCGTTTCTGCAGAAACTGAAAACGGAGAAAGCGCAACAACAAGTGCTAACGCATTACCTATTTTTTTATAATTGTCAATCATGGTAAACAGTTTATATTTCTTAAGCTTTAGGTCTGAGCCATTAAATGACGACCGCTTTATTCAGCTACAGAAAAACGATATGCGCAATAACTGGTGTATACCTGTCCGGGACGCACTACAACCGAATCCCAATGAGGTTTATTGGGGCTGTCGGGGAAGTGTTGAGACTCAAGACAGATAGCCGAACGTTGGGGATAAGCAATACCCTTCTTACCCTTAACAGTGCCGTCAAGGAAGTTGCCTACATAGAATTGAATACCGGGTTCGGTAGTAAACACTTCCATCTTGATGCCCGATTCGGGGTCTTTCACGATAACAGCCGGAGCATTGACATTGCGCGACTTAGTCAACACCATATTATGGTCATATCCGAGACCATTCTTAAGCTGTTCATTGTCGGCATTTATATCTTGGCCAAGAGCCTTCGGTGTAGAGAAATCAAAGGGAGTACCCTCAACAGGAAGGATTTCACCGGAGGTCATAAATGTAGAGTCGATCGGTGTATATCCGTTAGCATCAAACCAAACGATTTCGTTAAGAATATCTTTCGAGGGGTCACCGCTAAGATTGAAATAAGAGTGGTTTGTGAGGTTCAAAATGGTGGGCGCATCTGTCGTTGCAGAATAAGAAATCTTGATAGCATTATCAGCCGTCAAAGTATAGCTAACCTCAACATTGATATTGCCGGGGAATCCCCATTCGCCATCGGGCGACGACAACGACAAATTCAAAATCGAGTCGCAAGATTGGCTGGCAGCCCAAACCGCATGGTGGAAACCCTTCGGGCCCCCATGGAGACAGTGACCATAGTTGTTTTGGGGCAACTGATATTCAACTCCGTCAATCGCAAAACGACCTTGGTTGATACGATTACCATAACGTCCGATAAGCGCGCCAAAGTTGCCATCGATATTGATATAGTCAGCGATAGAGTCATGTCCGAGAACAACATCGCGCAACTCGCCGTCTTTATCCGGCACCATCAACGAAACCAAACGTCCGCCATAGTTAGTGATGCAAGCTTCTACCCCATTATCATTCACAAGGGTATATAAAGCAACAGGCTTACCGTCAACTTCGGTTTTGAAATTTTCAGGATTAAGCCCCGATTTTGTATATGTTTCCTTAGGAGATTGGCATCCGCAAAGCGCAACACCGAGGGCTAATACCACAAATCCGTTTTTAATCATGGTCATATATATTTTTTTGATAATAAATTCTACTTAAAAAACTAAAACAATCTTTTTTACCATTTGAAACCTAACTATTAGAGGTTTTCCCCATCCCAACATTATATATGCAAACCTAACTTAACCTTATTACTCATAGTGACGTCCTACATAAACGTAAAATTTATAATTGACAAAACAATTGTCTGACCATTAGGTAGATAATCAAACCGTTGGTTTTATTGTTGTAAATCTTATTTGACAAGAATCTTCTTGCCGTTCTTAATATAGATACCGGCAGGAAGGGTTGACAAAGCGTCATTTCCTTCTCCGACAACTACTCCATAAATACTATAAATATAGTCGTCTTCTTGAGAGACATTTTCAGAGATAGTTTCTACGGCTGAAATCGGGGGAGTCTTGAAATATTCGTTATTATTGATAATCGCTTCAACCAATCCCTTATCGTATTCAGAATCAGCGGCATAGTCCATCATAACGATACCCGTACGTCCGTCAACGCTCTTCGACTTAAGCGCATCAACCATATATTGATTAGTTACCTTCGCAAGATTCTTGACAGCAGTCTCTGTACCCACACTTACATAACCCGACGTATGATTTATCACCCAAGTAGATTCATCGGTGTTATTAATCGCATAATCGAACACATTTTGAATTGTCGCCGTTTTGCGGTCGTTTGATTCACAGTCATAATAATCCTGAACAACAAGTGTTGAGCGACTACGTCCCAAGCTAATCTGCGCGTTTTTTTGCTCATCAAAATTTTCGCTATGAGTCCAGCCCTCAATCAGACCGGCATAATCTGATTCGAAAGCATCACGAGTTAAAAAAAGCATCTTACCGCGAGCTGCACCAACATTAAGAGAAGGTGTGAACTTCACTAAATACTCTTCGTAGTCAGCTAATAAATTTGTCATTGCTCCGAGCCACGCTGAGGCGTCGTCATCGCTATCATTTTCATGTCTAACGACAATAATGACAAACTCAGTAGGATTAGCTATCAATTTATCTCTGAGTTGATTCAACGCCTCCTTCATCGTAAGATTGGTTTCGAGAGAACCATGATAAATCTTTAGCTGACCATCAGCTTTCTTTTTGTGAGTAGGTCTCAAGTCGAAAGCTCTAACTCCCGCATCAAACAATGCATCCAGTTTTTTAGATTGAGTCTTCCCTGAGACTAAACCAACAACCCACGACAAGCCTGAGAATCCATGGCCGGTTGCGGCATCGTGAGCGCCGGGAATCGACATACTACGAACTTTCGTAGCATCAGGAATATCTTCCATCCACGCGAGAGTTTCTCCTTGCGCAGAAATTACAATAAAAAGAGAGAAAAATAGTAGTATGTAATTTTTTAGTTTCATGTTATTAGGAGGTAGTAATTATAAGTCATCAACAGTTAACGGACAAACTGTTTTGTATTGCCTACAATATAAAATCCGGGAGAAAGAGTTGACTTTACATCGTCATAAGAGCCTAAAAAAACGCCCTCAATAGTGTAAACATTGTTGTTGGTCGAAAAATCCGCAACCACCGTAGTGGTTGCAGATTCAGGAACATCTTTAGTCAAGAGCCATACGGCGAGAATTGCATACTCAGATGCGAACGAGAATTGATGGAAACCCTTAGTTACGGTTTCGTCGCCCCAACCATTAATAAGATGAATCGGCAACAAATTTGAGCGATTATGATTCTCGAAAGCATAGTCGAGAGTCGTCTGCATCGAATTGAGCGCATTCTTTGCCGAGCTATTCTTACAGTAGGGATAAGCATCAACATAAGAGCGAATCAAAACATCGTTAAACCAAGTGTTGAAACCACCGGTTGCACGTTCGTCAGTTTTGAATTCATAAGTATTTAATTTGCGAACATACGACGCAAACGTTGACATCGCAGCTTTTGCGGTTGAGTTAAGATCGGTCAGATAAGCCACATTGGCTGTAACTTGATAAAGCTCAACAGCGCCGGCAATCATTGTTCCGGTATTATAGCTGATAAAGCTTCCGGTCGGCCCTCCGCAATCAACATGCTGGCGATAACCGCGAGACACCTTTATAGTATTGTCTGCGCCCATCATATCCCAATAAACTCCGGAAGAGTGTTTGAGGTTGCGTTTCTGCCAATCATAAACCTTGGCAGCAAAATCGAGATAATGTTCAGAGCAAAGACGAGTTTCTTTCACTACATCATTTGATTCGTCGCGATAGTAATAATCAACAGTCTTATCGGAATCTTTGTAGATTTCATATAACCAAACAAGGGGCTGGATAATCGGAGAATTGCTACAAGCATGCTTTGAGTTGTAGCCGGGTCCCCAAGTAATACCGCCATATTCGTTGCCGTCAGCGTCGCGCCAGCAATCCCATCCATCAAGTGAATAATCGATAAGATAGGTCGCCTCTTCGAGATATTCCTCCTTATCGGTAAGACGATAAGCACGAATAATTTCGCGAGCCAACCACATTTGGTCGTCATAAACGTTCAAAATACCTGACACATCGGCTCCGCCACGACGCTGAGCTCTGGGCACAGCAAAGGGGCTCCATTCTCTTGAACTTGTTGCGTAAGAGGAGCGAGTATATGTGCCACGATAATACTCAAGGTTATCAATCAAGACTTCCAACTGATGAAGATATTTATCATAGTTCTCAGCATATAAGTCAGGCTCGATATCCTTAATCATATTAAGCGCTTCGAGCAGTGAGCAGTGAGCCTCAATCGCAGCTGTATAGGGCCAAACATCTGACGGTCCCGAAACCGAATGGTTTTGGGTATCGTAAGTGTCGGTCATGTAGAGGTTATTGTCGTCACCCTTAATCGACGTTTGCCAAACAGCGTCAATAATATCCATCGAGCGTTCGATATTTGTCAACGCTTTTTCTTGGTTCTCATTCAAACCGGCTTCAGCGAAAGCGAAATTACTGCTCAACAACGCGCAGGTCAGTAGTAAAGATTTACGCATAAAATATTTTAGATATAAAGAATGCCCGAGACTCGTAGTTTGAGACACCGAGTCTCGGGCATTTTTCTAATTACTCAAAAATAATTTGGTCTTCTTCAGGCATCTGAGTGTTGAGCTTGCGCTCCATTGTCATATTGCCCTTGACATTGTAAGTAATCAACGAACCTTGAGCTGTCAAATAGTCATTGAAGGTGTAGTCAATATCGCTGATAATAAGTGTGCGACGAAGAATGTAAGACTGCACTTCATCTTCTTGTTCGATGATGTTATATGTAGCCGTGGTATTCTGAACGAATCCCATCTGCTCATTATCAGCCCACATCTCAATCGTACCCTTTGAACCAGAATCATTTAAGGGATTGAAACGAGCGTAAATCTTGAAGTTAGCACGCAACAAACTATTCTCGTTAAAGGTGCCGGCATAGAAGAATACAGTATTTTCATCTACGACGTAGGTTTGAACAGTTGTCATCGCACCCGGTTCTTCATCTGTTACGCCTCCGGAAACGATATAAAACTTAATGTTAGCAGCCTGGAATACACCGGAGTAGTCGGTATAAGGGAGGATGCGGAGCATCGCTGTTGCATAGTTCTTACGAGGATTGCGAATACAACCATCTTCTTTGTTTTCAACAACGGTAATGGGGAGCACATAGCGATCGTTAAGGTCGATGCCACGGAAGTCAAGACTGATAGGCAACAATCCGATATTCTGTCCCTTCGGAATCAGAATTGATTCGGGATACGAAGCATAAGCAGACATATCGTTATACCAAATCTCTTGACGAAAACCGAATCGTTCGATATTAAGAATATCGAGCGTATCAGAGTGAGCAACATGAGCGCGGATATCACGTTCGTTATCTGTAGAACCGCTAACAATCATCGGCAGGTTGTAGCTCGACAAACCATGCTCACCATAAAGAGGCTGACCTTCGCCGTTAACGCGTGTATAGGGAACATTGATAGTTGTTACGCCTACGCTCGTGCCATCAGTGTTGAGAGGAGCCTTAAAGCTCACATACTGTTTGTATTGTTCATCTTCCCAATCGTCGTTGCAAGCTGTTGTCGTCGCCAAGGAGAGAACGCCTACAGTTCCGATTAAGAACGCTTTATATATTTTTGGAAAATTCATTGTAACCTATATTTAACTATTAGTCTTGAAGTTGCCATCCCGGATTCTGAACGAGCTGTTTGTTGCGTTTAAGTTCAGAGAACGAAATAGGCCAGAAATACATCTTTTCAGTAAATACGGTAGGAAGGTTATAGATAGGCACAATCTTCTGGAACTCATTCTTCTGATTTGATGTCATCATTACATTGCAACCGTAAACTGTCTTTGACTCTTCAACCGGAGCATCCATCCAACGACGAAGATCGTAATAGCGTTTACCTTCACCAAGGAATTCAATCATACGCTCGCGTTTGATCTTATCGCGAAGAGTAGCCTGATCTGAATACTCTCCGAGAGTAAAGTCGGGAAGACCGGCACGGCAACGTACAGGGCGAATACCTCGCTTCATTTCGTCGATGTTACGAGAGAGATTGTAGGTTGTTGTACCATCCCAAGAAGCAACTGTGTAGCTCGAGTTAAGCTCATTAAGCGCCTCTGCATAGAGAAGCAAAATGTCGGCATAACGGATAGCAGGCTCCCATTTCTGTACGATATTGGTATAGTCTTCACCATCACGTGTTTCACGATAGTCACTGGGATTGACCCATTTCTTACAACCTACACCGGTACGTAAGTAGTAGGTACCATTGTTATAACCGTTTTGTGCGCCTCGCCAATAGAAAACTTGGAAGTATTTACCATTAGTTTCACGATTCGGGTCAGCATCCCACCAATAAGAACCGTTAAAAGCCACAGAAGCATAGAAACGTGGTTCACGGTTGGCATACTGCATAGATACGCCGACACCGAGCGGCGGGTATTTAGAGGCAGGATAAGTGCCTCGGTTTTCGGTCCAACCTTGAACACGATCAGAGCCGTCGCCACCATTCATTTCGCTATCCTTACCCGGAACGTCAGCGCCATCATTCATATAGTAAGCGTCGACCATCTTCTGAGTAAGACCATGGCAGTTAAAGCCATTCAATGAAGTGGGCAATTCGTGAGTTACAAAACCGTCAACGTTATCGTGACGAGAGTCAGCAGCATTGTAGCCGCGAGAGAAGATAATCTCAGAGTTGTCAAGACCAACTACACCATTGAAAAGGTCGCGATAAGAGATATAGGGGTCTATATCAGCCCAGCCTTCAGGCCATGCCTTAGTTGAGAAGTCGCCATCTTCAGGAGGTGTAATTGTCTTGGGATAACCTGTCGTCTTATTATCTACAGTAATCAAACCGGCGTGATAGAGCTCATAGTTAGACGGACATTCAATGACGTCGCGACAAGCGGCAGCTGCGCGAGCCCATTTATATTCGTCATAGGTCAAACCGAGAAGCACCTTACCATCTTTGTTAACAAGTTTTCTAGCAAAACCATCTGTTACACCGGCCGGGTGATAACCATTAGCAAGCTGACCGTTAGCAAGAGGGCTGGCTGCATAGATATACGCCAAAGCTCGGGTAGCCAAAGCCGCACCACGAGTAGGACGGATTATTGAAGAAGCATCAGTGTTACCTTGGAAACGGCTCCATGACTGAAGTTCTGTAGCAGCCTTAACCATTTCTGAACCGATATACTCGGCAACTTCTTCATATGAGTTACGCGGATAAGACAACTCATCATAAGAGAGTGTATAGTCAGCACCCTCTTCCGGCATGATAGGCACCGGACCGTAGCGACGGAGCAACAACCAATAGTAGTATGCTCTTACGAAGCGAGCCTGCCCCTTAAGATCGAGACGCTCAGTTTCCGTAAACTTGGTGTTCATATCGATATTCTGGATGAATACCGATGCTTGGAAAATACCTTTATATGCATTCAACCACGCACCTTCACCGAAATTTTCGTCGTAGTCGCCCTGCTTGATTGCATTATATGATTCCATATATGGAAAATCGCTACCCAAATTGGAATCGCGGTCACCATAATACATATCATCGGCAAAGCAGTGGAAATAAGCACCACCCTTTGTACGGCAGTCTGCCAAATCGCCTTTCAAGAAAGAGAACGCCTGAGCCAACCAACCATGTGTCTGATTGATATCAGTAAAAATGGTTTCGATAGTACGTCTGTCCTCAAGATACTTGTCAGCATCAAGGGGGTTGTCGCTACATGACGACAAAACGCCGACACCTACAACCGCCGCAAGAAGCCCGTTTTTAAAGTATTTATTCATGAGATCGTAATTTTAGAAGTTAAGTTGTAAACCGAGGGTAACAGTTTTGGGAAGAGGATAAGCCTCACCATTTGAGCTACCCATTTCGGGGTCCCAAAGCTTGAAGTTTGTGAATGTCAAGAGGTTAGTTCCTTGCAAGAAGATACGGAACTGGTCCATATGCAGGGCGTTAAGCACGCTTTGGGGCAAGTTGTAACCAATCTCAAAGTTCTTCAAACGGAGGTAGCTACAGTCGCGCATCCAGTAAGATGAAGCACGGTAGTTATTATGGCTTGCATAACCTTGGAGGTAAACCAAACGGGGATATGAAGCGTTGGGATTTTCGTTAGCGGGAATGCCGAGCTGAGCAGCTGTTTGTGCGTCAACATAACGGTCATCTACGAGGTCATTCAAGATCTGACCGAAACGGTCTTGGCTGAAAGCGTAAACTGTTTTACCTTCGAGCATTACAGATGACTTACCGCTTCCTTGGAAGTGAACGTTAACGTCAAAGTTGCGCCATTTTACTGAAGCACCGAAACCATAGATAAGGCTCGGGGCTGATGTTGAACCGATAGCCACGATGTCGTTATCATCGACGATACCGTCACCATTGACATCCTTATACTTGATATCACCGGGCTGAACTTCGCCATACATCTGCTTCGGGTGGTTGCGAATATCTTCGTAGCTTTCGAAGAGACCTTCTGCAACAAGACCGCGCTGCTGATTGATACGATAGCCTGTAATATATTGGTAAGGATATGTATAGTTCTGAACATCGTGGTCGTCAATTGTGTTATGAGCATAAGTGATGTTACCACGAACTGTCAACTCAACTTCTCCGAAGCGATCGTTGAAAGCGAAGTTTCCATCGAAACCTTTTGAGGTAACCGCACCGACGTTAGCCCAAGGAGATGATTCGAGACCGAGGATGCCGGGGAGATAGTTACGAAGCATGTAGATACCTGTACGTTTTTCATGGAAGTAGTCCATCGTCAAAGAGAACTTATTCTGGAAAATCGAAAGGTCGAAACCGATATCTTGCTTCTTCGCAACTTCCCAAGTTACGTTGGTCGATGCGAGCGATGAGTAGTGCCAACCCTGCTGATATTCGGGACGGCTTGAAATCAAAGTACCGAAGTTATAAACATTGTCGCCGGTTGAGTCGATAGAATAGATATAGGGGAAACGAACGTCGCCCATCTTATCGTTACCTACCTTACCCCAAGAGTAGCGAATCTTGAACATATCAAGCCAAGAAGAAGCATCTTTCAAGAGGGGTTCGTTAGCGAGGTTCCAACCGAAAGAGAATGCGGGGAAGAAACCGAAGCGGTGGTTATCAGCGAAGTTTTCAGAACCGTTATAACCGAAGTTGAAGTCTGCGAAGTAACGTGAACGATAGTTATAAGTTACCTGACCTGCGAGAGCCATATTCTTACGAGCGATACCGGTGCGCACATCTTCTGTGATATTAGTGCTGGTGTCAGAATCGTAAGTAAACTTCACGGTTGCACCGACATGGTTGCCATATTTAAATTCGCGATTCCAAGAGAGGAGCAAGTCAACGAACGTACGGCGAGAACCGGAAGAAACCGGATACTGATACATGTCGATTTTATCTTTAATCTTATCGTAGATTACTTCACCGGTAGCCTTGTCGCGACCGTTAGCATACCAAAGTTCGGGACGCTGAACATGGTAAATAGCATTATAGTTATATGTATCGTAACCGAAACGACCGCTGAATTTAAGACCTTCGGTGATAAACTTCAAGTCTTGGTCGATAGAAACGTTGTTCTGAAGGTTATTGTTCCAACTCTGAGAATAACCGGTCTGAGTTGCCATAACCCAAGGGTTGAGGCGGTAGTCGTCACGTCCCATATTAACCATCGGAGAGTAACCATTGCTATACATTGTCGGAGTCAAGATAGCATTGTAACCAAAGATAGCACTCCATACGTTATTGTCAGAAGCAGCGGGGTTGGTCGGGTCGATCGTACCGGGAGTATTCTCGGTATGGAGGTCGCCTGATGTACCGATGCGGAGAAGAGTTGTCGGAGTCAAGTCAATATCGAGGTTTACACGATAGTTGAAACGATGATAATTAGCGTTGGTGTTGTAGCGGTCCTTAAGGTTGGAGTCGGTTTTATACATACCCTCATCTTCGACATAAGAAACAGAGGCGAAGTAGCGAGCCGCGCGACCACCACCGCTAATATTCAAGTTAGCACGGTAGCTCATCGCACCATCTTTAAGAACCAAGTCTTTCCAGTCAACGTTAGGATACAAGTCGGGGTCAAGACCATTACCGAAGAGTTCGATTTCAGTCGGGGTAAAGTATGTACCACGGCTACGAGTGATGTTTGCTTCGTTAAGAAGTTTTGCGTAAGTTACGCCATCAACAAACTCGGGAGTTTTGGTGCGGGTATTGTAAGAGGTTTCAACTTTTGCATTAACCTTTACGCGACCTTCGCTACCACGCTTGGTTGTAATAAGGATTACACCATTCGCACCCTTAGAACCGTAAATAGCTGTAGCAGAAGCATCTTTAAGTACGGTAAAGCTTTGAATATCTTCGATATTGATATCATCGATATTGTCTCGTTCGAAACCATCGACAAGGATATAAGCCTTATCACCGGCACCGAAAGTAGAGATACCGCGAATCCAGAATTCTGATGTACCCTTCTTACCGGGCTGACCGGAGGTCTGCATAGCGATAATACCGGGGACATTACCTGCCAATGCGTTAGACAGATTAGAAGAACCAGAGTGAGAAAGGTCTTCAACATCGACGTTGGTAACCGCACCGGTCACGGTAATTTTCTTACGAAGACCCATACCGGTTACAACGACTTCTTCAAGTTGGTTATCAGATTCGAGGCTAATAACCAATTCATCTTCTTTGATTTTGCTGATTTGAAATTCCTGAGACTTCATACCTACGTAGTTTACTACAAGATATTTGCCATTATCAGGAATATTAATCGAGAAATTACCGTCGACGTCAGTGATGACTGCCGTGCTGGTGCCTTTAACCAAAATGGTCGCACCGATGATCGGTTCGTTATCTGATGAAGCATCCACAACCGTACCTGTAATGGTTCGGGCATAAGCCGCACCTGTCAGGCACATAAGGAATGCGATCAACATTAATATACGTTGTTTCATTTGAAATCCTTAGTTTAGATTATTGTTTTTCGCTTATTCCTCGTTGCCTTCTTCATTACCTTCTTCAGGATCTTCGGGCGTAGGAACTTCAATTGTAGTATCTTCAGTCTCTTTACCAATCGTGCGGACACGACGGTTATTGTGGTCGAGAACGTAGAACAATTCACGGTTTGTGTCGTAAGCAATACCGGTTACGTCGCGGAAACGGGCAGCGGTGCGGAGAGCTCCATCTTCTGTTCCCCAAATGTTACCATCGGTTGAGGTAGAGTGACCGGCAAAGGTACGCATAATACCTTCGGGAGTAAGTGAACGGATACAGAAGTTGGTGCAATCTGCGACATAATAATCATAAATATCTTCACGACCTTCTGCTTCATACTGAGGATTCTTTACGAATACACCCTGATAGGGGCGGCTAACGCGAGCGTTTGTACCAACAGCGTCAACCCAATCGGCAGTACCATTAAGACCGGCAACAGCATAAGGAGTTGTAAACTCTTTCTTGGCCCAGTTGTAGTCTGTACGGAGGATATAGTTTCGGTTAACTACAGTGATATATGCATAGTCACCTGAGGGGTGAATAGTCATCAAACACTCATAAGAGGGGTCTTGAATCTTGTAAAGTTCGCGGAAAGCACCGTCATCCAAATAACCGGTCCATTCTTTAACTTCTCCGGTTTCAGGATCGGGGACCAAAGATGCTAAATAATCTTCAAGTTCCATACGGAAAATCTGTCCGTTAGAATAGCTATTGAAGTAAACTTCACCATTTACGGGGTGAACTGCGACTGTATTACACTGCTTATATGAAACAAGCACTTGACAAGAAGACTTATCATTAAAAGTGCCGTCGCCGTTACGAGTTACGATCCAAACACTCGGTGTTTTGGTATCTTGGTCATCGCGGTCGGTAGCAACAAGCATATACTTGCCGTCGAGAGAGAACGCGATGCCACGAAGACGATGGTTCTGGAATTTATTAGCAGACATTAAGAGAGTTGCTTCACGCTTTTCAAGGTCGAGTTGAGCAATCTTCTGTGCTTGGTCGTAGCAAATATAAACACGATCGGGGTAAAGAGGGTCAATTGCGAGTGTTCCTTCAGAACTGAATCCTGAACATTCATCGAAAGAGCCCCAAAGCTCACCCTGGCTATCGTTGTCGTTTTGGTAACCACAAAGAGTGCCGACAACAGATTGTGAGATGTAAGCGAAATTTTTCTCTGAAACGCCGGTGTGAGGATTACCCTCATCATCGTAAACTGTCAAAGAAATTTCACCGGAAAAAGCTTGCGACGGCACGATTGCATAAAGTTTGTCAGACATCACACTGACAACAACTGCATCTTTTCCGCCAATTGTGAGTTTTACACGGCTTTTATCAGTACCAAAGTTCTGACCTTTGATAATGATTTGGTCTTGGGCGCCGCCCGATTCAGGCGTAAACGAAGTAACCGCCACCGGTTGAGCCGGATTAAACGGAACTGAGCTCGCAGCCTCTTGGTCGTCGTCGCTACACGAAGCGACCAATAGACCAAACAATAGCCCGACAGCCAACTTTCGACTGCGGTAAATCATTTTTTTTAGACTTAAAGATTCCATATTTAATATGATAAAAAATATTTCCTAAAGAGTGCTTCATGGATTGGTTTCCATGGTTAAGGTATTTATTCACAAATTTGCACATTTTAATTGTCTCGCAATAATAGGCATTGTTCGAAAAGGGCAACTATTTGTTCAACTACAACAAAAAATGCGCAATAAAGCCAATTTTAGGCCCACTTGAACGGCTTATTTTTACTTTTGAACGAAAATTCACCGCAATTCTGCGCGCAAAATCAAAATAAATGAGCTATATTTGCTAAACATTCCAGAATATCATGAAATTTACAACACTACTCTTATTTTTGGTCGCAATATTAACATTTTCCGGTTGCAAAACCGACAGGCTTGATACATCTGACAACAGCCTTGTTTTGGCACAAGGAAAATACCCCACCATAGCTGAGCATAACGGTTCTTTTTACTTTATCAGACAGGCTCCGCCAGCTGATATGATTACCATCTATTCGACAAAACAGATCGACAAGTTGGTTAATAACGACACTACTATCGTTTGGAACGGCACCGAAAAAGGCATGTATAATATTTGGTCGCCATATATAACCCGTATCGACGACCGTTGGTTAATCTATTTTGAGGCTGACGACGGCAACACAGATAACCATCAGATATATGTAATAGAAAACCCGAACGAAGACCCGACGACGGGAGAATGGACTCTACATGGCCCAATTATCACAAACAGAGAATGGAATTTCGGAATCCACCCCTCTACCATTATTGTCAATGATCGTCAATATCTTCTGTGGTCTGGTTGGGAACATCGCCGCGTTGAAGCTGAAACTCAGTGTATCTTCATCGCTGAAATGGCAAATCCTTGGACTTTAAAGTCGGAACGCGTCAAGATTTCACAACCAGAATATGAATGGGAACGTCAATGGATCAACCCCGACGGTTCTCGTTCGGCATACCCTATCTTCGTAAATGAAGATCCCGAAGCTATCGTGTCTCCCGACGGAAAGAAAATCATCATAGGCTATTCAGCAAGCGGCATTTGGACTCGCTATAATTCTCTCGGCATATTATATGCCTCGACTTCAAGCGATTTGCTCAACCCGAAATCATGGACAAAAATGGCAGAACCGCAATTCTTGCCCTCAAAAAATGATTCGACGATGTATGGCACATCAAATATCGCATTACTAACAACCCCTGACGGCGTAACTCATCTGTTCTATCAAGCGAAAATCGACGAAAAAGGTTACGAAGAGACAAATATCTATCACAAAACAATCGGTTGGGATGAGAATTCACTGCCTATCTTCGGTTTGCCTCGCTAACTTGTCGGTAAACAAGGCGAATTGATACATCTCCTTATTTAGAAAGTCGGCAAATTCGCGTTGCATTTCAATCTTCATCGATAGCCTGCGCATCATTCAAGCAACAATTCAAGATTCATTTGAGCATCAACTCAAGATTCATTTGAGCATCAACTCAAGATTCATTTGAGCAAGAGGTTGTAGATAAATTCATGTATTAATTTGTGGATTAATTTGTGGATTAATTAATCCATAAATTTATGCATTAATCTACACTCTCTTACGCATCAATTCGACTATCATCTTCATCTTGCAACGCTCCATTAGGCAAATTCTCATCGGCTTGCGACTCATTATTGCCGCCTGAAGGTAATGAAGAAACATATTCGCTGGGCAGCACTCCGAATTTCTCTTTGAAGCATTTCGCGAAATAAGATGACGACGCAAAACCCACTCTATTAGACACTTCCGAGATGCGGCATCCGTCAACAAGCAGTTCGGCAGCTCGTGTTAATCGGAAATTCTTAAGATACTCGCTCGGCGACATTCCTACAATCACCGTAATCTTACGATAGAAGCTCGAACGGCTCATATTCATCTTCTCGGCGAGCGTATCGATTGAGAATTCCTCATTTCTAATCGATTCTGAGATATAGTCGTTCATCTTCGACAAGAAATCGGCATCCATTCGGTTAAGCACCGGTTTGAATTCGGCAACAGTCGGCACCTTTGTTGAAATATTGTCACGCACAAGTTCATAGAACTTTTGTCTCGTACGCAACAAGTTGTTTATCTGATAAATAAGATGCTTGACAGAGAATGGCTTTTCGAGATAAACATCCGCACCACTCTTCATGCCGATTTCATGAGCCTCTGCTCCGGTCTTAGCCGTCAGAATCAAGAACAAAATCTGAGAATTATAAAGATCACTCTTAACTCTTTTACAAAGCTCGATGCCATCCATTCGAGGCATCATTACGTCGCTGACGATAACATCAACATGATTAGACGCCAATACGTCTAGAGCCTTCAAGCCATCAACAGCCGTTAGAACCTTGCAATAGTTGCGCAAAGCTCCGCTTATCATATCTCTCAATTCCTTATTATCCTCAACAAGCAAAATCGTCTTATCTTGATCTAATAAGATATCGGAGTCGGAAATCATATAGCTCTCCTTGTCGATAACTACATCATCAGGAGTAACTGAAGCTAATTCTCCCTTCGGCAATGTCAAGGTAAATAGTGCACCACCAAAACAGCTCTCGCCTGCCTTTACAAAGCCTTTATGAGCTTCTGCAACCAATTTAGAGTATGCAAGTCCCAAGCCGGTTCCGAGCGAGGCAGCGACATTATCGTTACCAATCTGATAATATGTGTCGAAAATCTTCTCTCGCTCAACGGTCGGCACACCCGGACCGTCATCACCAACCATAATTTCAACATTATCGTCATCTATCAACGAAAGACGCAACATAATCTTATGGGAAGCATACTTCATCGCATTGCCAACAAGATTCATCAATATACGATCAATCTTATCAGCATCTGCGGCAATAAGAATATCCTCGTCAGGGAAATCCATTATCAGTTCAAGGTTCTGAATACGAAGCGGTTCATCGAATCTCTGGCATATTTTGCGCATCGACAACGAAACATTATACTGTACGATATTCAACTTGACCTCACTATTATTTTCAACCTTACGGAAATCGAGCAATTGATTCGTAATGCCCAACAGATAGTCGATATTATGTTGCATCGAGCGTATAAACACCATATTCTTGCTCTTGGCAACCTGATCTGCGTCGTTTTTCAACGATGCCGTAAGCTGTTCGAGCGGCAAGCTGATAAGCATCAATGGTGTACGGATTTCATGCACCAAATCGACGAAATAGCGCATCTTTGACTCGAAAAGTTCTCGTTCATTTTGTAAGCGCACCTCATTAATCTTTCGATGCATATTCTTGCGCAACAATCGTCGAGTCAAGATAAACACCCCATAAGAGATCATCACAAACAAGATAGCATAGACAACCAATGCGGCAGTCGAAAGATACCACGGTGGCAAAACAGTAATTGCCAATTGCGACGCCGCCGAATTGTCTAATCCGTGAGGCCTCATCAACAACCTGTATTCCCCAAACGGAATATTTGAATAGCTGATTTCGCTATTATAATTACCGATACGCCACGTTTTGTCGAATCCCTCTAAACAATAGTCAAACTGGACATTCGGTTCGGTATACGGATGAATCGACGACAAACTGATATTGAAGGTATTATATTCATAAGGCAACTCTATCTTGCGTCGAGTATAAAGTAATGAATTCAACCCAAATTCTTCTATCGTCTGATCGTCACCACTTACATTCGGGAATGTAATCGATTTAGGCAACGATTTAACACAATCTTCACAACTGTTGACTTTATTGGGGTCAAACGTGTAAAAACCGTTACGACTGCCGATAATGATAAAATTGCGTTTCCCGATAGACATACGAATCACAGGCAACATCTCCGGCGCATGCACGAAATGATAAATTCGTGCCGACAAGCCGGAATCTATTTCAACAAGCATATTGTTAACCCTCGACCAGATATTACCACTAAAATCTTCAGTAATAAACGATACGGTCTTTTCGGCACTCATCGGTATATCTATCGCAACAAAATCATTTGCAACCTCATCATGAATGAAAACGCCCTGATTCTTTGTCGTTGCCCACAACCGGTTAGAAGAATCGCGATAGAGATTGATTATAGGCAGTGAAAAAATATTTCTACACCAATCCGCTGCGCGGAATTTATCGCCGGGTTGCTCACGATAGAATAGCCCGTTATTAAGAGTGGCAATCCACTGATGCCCATTACTATCCTCCTCCATCGCCGTAGCGCGAGTATGATGGTTAAACTCAGTCAGAGACATAAAGTTGTCTTCGGGCTCATTATAATAACAGATACCCCAATCGGTCAATAAATAAATCTTGCCGTCTGAAGCTTTGTAGATATTATTGATTTTATTACTCAACAACGAGTAAGGCGTACTCTCGTCTATGGTATATGTTTTAACCATTTTACGGCTATTCGTGTCAAAGACAACCAAACCGTTAAGTTTAGTGCCAATCCACAATTGATTGCCGATAAGTTTAAGGGCGGTTATCGACATATTCTTCAACTCGGCAATTTTTTCACCATTAAAGCCGTGTTGAGTCATATCGAAATAAAATAAACCATTCTCCGTGCCTGCCCAAAAGCCGGATGAATCACTGTCTACCTGTAATGCAACTATCTGGTTATGGGCTACGGCATTCTCTGAGGGTAATGAATAGAATCTCATCGACTGAATCTGTGTCGACAAGACATCAATCGGGCCTGTTGGGTGGATTACGATAATCTCTCCGTTTGACTCTTCAGAAAGGCCTATAATTCTTACATCATAATCGTCGCCTACATTATTCGCAGATATGATTTGACTGACATTATCGTTGAGCGGATTATAGCTCCACAACCCTCTATTCGTCGCAATCAACAAAGAGCCGTCAGGACGCGCCAATAAGGCATTTATATTATCATTGTAAAATCTTGTAGTAACTCTATCGATTTCATTGGTCGAAACATTCAGCCGATAAAACCCCTTCCAAGTAGAAATCCATATATCGCGATTTGAGACCGCCAGCAATATTGCATTTTTTCCGGCAACGTAACCGGGTATACTCATCTTCTTAACAAAATCACCTTGAGGAGAAAAAGCCTGAATATCGCCATTAATCGACGACGTGTAAACCAAACCATTCAAACCGGTAACAACATCGGTGTAAAACGAGCCGTAACGGCTATCCTGACGTAAGTTGTTATTCTCAATATCATAAACAAACAATCCCTGTCCTTCGGTGCATATCCACAAATATTTATCACCCACCAAAGCTATCTTCTCAACCTGCGAACTGATTTCAACTCTATATTCGGTTTGCAGCCTGACTTTACTAACACTATTCTTGCTCCTATCAAAAAGATATAAGCCATTATTTGTCGCAATAAAAACATCATCTCCCGACTCGCAGAATGATGTTATCATCAAGTTGGAAATCGGCAACAATGCGTTATAGCCATTGTCATAAACCGACCTGCCATTACTATCATAACATTGCACACCTAAGCTCGTACCAACCCATAAATAGCCATACCTATCACGCATGGCGCACTTCGTCTCATGACCCGTCGCAATATCCGTTTTTACCAAATCTTGTAGCAGAGTTGTCGCCAATAACGGCGTCAAACCACAAGAAATCAAGTAAATACAAAGGGTTGTAATTATGCGTCTAAGCATAGAGTTATTCATGGAATCTATCTAGGGTTGTTATGATCGTAATATTAACCACAAAAATAGTAAAACTATTTCAACTTACAAAACCCCATATCTATGTTTTAGCATAGATATGGGGTTTTAATCGTGTTTTATATATGTGTACCTATATTATCTTACGATAAATTTCTTACCATTCTGAATGTAGATACCGGGAACTGTAGGATTAACCACTTCGATACCTTGAAGGTTGAAGATACGGTTGTCTTCTACGCGAGCTGCAGGAATAGCAACAACTTCTTCGATTCCTGAAGTCAATGATTCTTTAACTGCCTCTTTAGTAGTTTCATTACCATAGTAGGTCAGACGGAAGTTGTCAACAACAATCCAATCTTCTTCCATACCTTTCTGATACTTAGTAACACCGATAAGTAAATCATCTTCTCCATTGTGTTCAATTACAGTGTATGTTTTGTAGAGACCACTCTTGAAGTAAGATGTTGCTTGAACACAGTCGTTAGGATATTCATATTCAACCTCTTCAGCTGAAGTAATCTTAGCACCTTCGCCGGGAGCTTTTCCGCTTTCTGCCATAATATTAGGCAAGAAAACATCATCTTCTTGATCTAGTCCAGCATAGAGGCACGCATTTGAAATCTGCTCAGCATCTACTTGATTTTCAAAATTACCATCACGATAGAATCCTTGAACAGAAACTTTGTAAACACCGGCGGGAGCTCCTGCAATTGATTGAGCCAAATCAGCTTCCATTGTATTCCAAGACTCAGCTACAAAATCATTATGGTTTGCGCCACGATCCCAAACTTTGAAGTATTCACCAAATGACCAATCAGTGATATCTTCGCGCTGATTAAATCCGGGAGATTTAATCATGTGAGTAAGGTCAACGGGATTTGAAAGAGAAGCCTTTTCGATGAGCGCGTCACGTTCTTCACGTGTAACAAGCTTCCACTGAGCGTTAAGATCTGACTTATCAAGATCACGCATCTCAGTACCAACGGTAGTCTCGTCATTATTACCAGCGTCAGTACCGGCATAGGGATACCAAGCCATGTGAACATCTGTGTAGTCACCCTGAACGATATAGTAAACACGTTCCTTACCTTCAACAGGAAGGAATACGAAGCCATCTACTTGAGTTGCATCCATGTAACCACGGTAGTTGAGGAAGTGACGTTCTTCGGATTCATAAAGACCGGTTTCAATGTAATATTTCTGCTGACCTGCACCATTCTGAGTGGCTTCCTGAAGCTCGATTTCAACACCGGGAAGACCAAGAGCAGCGTGAGCACCCCAGTCAGAGCCACCGCAAAGGAACAGTCCGCGACCTACATTGTAAATATAGAACTTACCAGGTGCGGGCTCATTACCTTCGAACACATCAGCTTGGCGATCAGCAACAGCGATACGACGGTCGTAACGAAGATGCTTAAGAGCGTCTTCAAATTCGCCCTTAGTTTTAGCAGAAGCGAAAATCTCATCTGCGTCAGCAACTTCGATATTCAACTGATTGGTGATAACTTTAGTTGCATTATAGGTTTCAATGATACCCTTAGAAGATGACACTTCTGAATTGAGAGCTGTTAAATCAGCGATAGCTTCCAAGAGTTCAGCCGAAGTAGTCGCTGTTGAGAGAACCAAAGTAGCATCAGCAATAGCAGCAGTCAACATAGGAGTTGCAGGAAGCTGATTAGCAGCCTCGATAAGTCCCTGAAGTTGAGTCTGCAAGGCAGTAAGATCTTCTGCAATGGGAGTAGTGCTATCGTAACGGAGATAGAAACGCTTAACTATAAACCAGTCATTCCAAGCATATCCCTGCTTATCGATACCGATAGTAAGAGAACCATCTTTTACGGGAGCTTGAATATAGTCATTTACATATCCACCATCATACATCGCTTTAGCTGCGTCACCAAGACCGCCGGGGACCCAAACACCGAGGTAAGGATCTTGGCGTTTATAACCATCCGTTTCTTCATCCTTAGCTTGAGCATAAACAGACATAACTTCGCCAGTTGTTGCTCCTGCAAAATAAGTAGCATAATGGTTGTCTGTACCTTCTTCGTAGCGCTGTCCGGTCGCTTCTTCGTTTTCGTTTCCGTCACGATAGAAAGCCTGAACAGAGAATGAATATGTACCTGTAGGAAGACCGGTCAACGTAATCATACGATGAACCTTAATCTGATGCCAATATTCTTGAACGGGATAGCCATTTGCACCATCATGACCAAGACCGCCGACAAATTCATTAATAATTGAATTACTCCAACGATTATAACGAAGGTCGTTACGTCCTAGGTCAAAACCGGGAATCAACCAAGAAGCATCAACCGGGCCGTTAGCAGCATCAGCAACCATCTTTTTAAGACGTTCCTCACGGCTTACAAGCTGCCAAGTAAATTCGTCAGGAGCATCCGTAAGTTCACCACCAGCAGTAGCACCGATATAAAAATCTTCAGTGATTACGCTACGTTCACCTGTGCCTTCGGGAGTTGCTTTTGCCATAATTTTATAAGCATTAGTAACGCCCTCAACAGTTACAGGTTCGAAAATCCAATCGGTAATATCGCGGTCAAATTGGTCGAGGAAGAAACGGTCTCCGTCAGCACCATTCAGACTACCATTATTGTTAAAATCACAATAAATTTGGAATCCCTCAAAACCTTCAAGTTTCTTCAACTCAACATCAATACCAACTTCATCAAGGGTAGAATAAGTTGTCCATTGATCAAAAATAGTCATGTTAGGTTGAAGCCACATTCCTGTCTCAACTTGATAAAGGTAATAAGTACCTTCTTCTGCTACACTACCGGTATAGGGTGAAGTAGCTGCCTGAGACGAGATTCCGGCTACAAGGGCAAGCCCTAAAAGTAAATCTCTTTTCATGGATAATTAATTTAAAATTTAACGATGCCCCAAAATTAGCGATTGTTACATTTGATAAACACTAAATATTATTCATTTCAAAAAAATATCTGTTCAAACTCGCCCAGAAAGCCCCCAAAAGTAATTCTGAACATTAAATATTGTTTTTTGAGCAAGAGTTATGGTCTAACAACAATATAATATTGTAAATTTGAGCAGAATATAAAATTAATCTAATTTATATCATGAATCAAATCAAACGTTTCATTTCGTCATTATCGCTTCCTGCGCTCACCGCTGTTGCGATGATGGCACAGACTACTGCTGACTTCGAGCCGTACGTCAAGACCGACTTGCGTCTGCCCTCTGTACCATTATTGATGAATGACCCCTACTTCTCAATTTGGTCTAACTACGATGCGCTCAACGGCGGTCCGACCAAAATGTGGTGTGAACACGAAAAAGCCATCGATGGTATTCTTCGTGTCGACGGAACTTCTTATCGCTTCATGGGTGTTGGCCGTGAAAACCTGCTCAAACCTATTGCCGGAATGACCATAGACGGTGATGCTTGGAGCGGTAAAGTTACCTACAATCGCCAAAATAACACTAACTGGACTAAGACCAACTACAACGACAGCTCTTGGGAAACAGAAGAAGCTGCTTGGGGTACACCGAGCGAATACCCTAATGTAAAAAATCCTTGGACAGATAACAACTCTGACATTTACGTTCGCCGTACGGTAAACCTCACCGCTGAAGATCTCGAAAAAGATCTGTGGGTTAAATTCTCTCACGATGACGTTTTCGAGCTCTATATTAACGGAGTTCAGATTGTGACAACCACTGAAACATGGAAACAAGGTGAAAATCACCAACTCACCGTCGAACAAAAAGCCGCTCTCAAAGTAGGCGACAACATTATCGCTGCTCACTGCCACAACACAACCGGCGGAGCTTACATTGATTTCGGAATCTACGAAAACACAAAGGTTGGCAACGTAAATGTTCAGCGTGCTCAACAAACCTCTGTAGATGTCCTCGCTACAAGCTCTTACTACACATTCACTTGTGGTCCGGTAAAACTCGACCTCGTCTTTACAGCTCCTATGCTTATCGATGATCTCGACTTGATTTCTACCCCGATTAACTACATCTCTTATCAAGTTACCTCAACTGACGGAAAGAAACACGATGTACAATTCTACCTCAGCACTACCGCACAGTTGACTATTAACGAAATGAATCAGCCTACGCTGACCAGCACTATCCAAGAGGGTGGCGTTACTTATGCTAAGGCGGGTTCTGAAGAGCAGAACATTCTTGGCCGTTCAGGCGACATGATTTCTATTGACTGGGGCTACCTCTACGTTCCCGCTATCAATGGTGAAATAAGTATTGCTTCCGCCCAAACTGCTGAAGCTACTTTCGTAAACACCGGTAAACTCGAGAAGTCTGCAACCGAGCCTATTCGTAGCACCAACCTGTCCTCGATGCCTATCATCAGCTATATGAAAGACTTCGGTCAGGTAAAAGATGCTCGTAGCTACATGCTTATCGGTTACGACGAAGTTTACGATATGCAGTATATGAAGAAAAACTATAAAGCTTACTATGCTCGCAATGGTAAGACTATCTTCGAAGCATTCAATGAACTCAACGCTAACTATTCAAGCATTATGAAGCGTTGCCGCGCCCTCGATAAGATGATCTACGACGATGCTCTCGCGGCCGGTAACGTAAATTATGCCGAGATGCTTTCAGGCTGCTACCGCCATGTTATGGCTGCCCACAAGCTCTTCCAAGATGAAACCGGTAAGGTTCTCTATTTCTCTAAAGAGAATAAGTCGAACGGTTGCGTTAACACTGTAGACTTAACATACCCCGAATCTCCCCTATATCTTCTCTACAATCCCGAATTGCAGAAGGGTATGATTCTCTCTATCCTCGACTATGCTCTCTCTGACGCTCGCAAGGATAAAAACTGCGCAGCTCACGACCTTGGTCAGTATCCCTTGGCTAACGGCCAGGTTTACGGCGACACTATGCCTCTTGAGGAATCAGCTAACATCATTATCTTGGCTGACGCTATCTGCCGTATCACCGGCGACGGTTCTTGGTTGAAACCCTACCGCAATGTTATCAAGAAATGGGCTGAATATTGCCGCGCTGAAGGACAGAACCCCGGCGACCAGCTCTGCACCGACGACTTCAAGGGCCCGAGCGAACAGAACACTAACCTCTCTATCAAGGCGATTATGGCTGTTGCCGCCTACGCAAACTTGATTCCCTACATGAATGGTAACACTCGCGACATCGAGAAATACAAGAAATATGCTCAAGAGATGGCTATCCTCTGGGAAGCTGATGCTCGCGACGGCGACCACTACCGCATGGAATTCCACAAGTCAGGAACTTGGAGCCAGAAATACAACCTTGTTTGGGACAAACTGTGGGGTCTTAACATCTTCCCCTATGAGGTTATGGACCGTGAAATCAACTTCTATCTGACCAAGCAGTCGACTTATGGTTTGCCCCTTGACAGCCGCGATATGATGACTAAGAGCGACTGGATTCTTTGGACTGCATCTATGGCTCCCGACAATGAAACATTCTTCAAATTCTCTGACCTTCACTACAAATATATTAACGAGACCACTACTCGCATTCCTTTGAGCGACTTCTATTTGGCTGATAATGGCAAGGCTGTCAACTTCAGCGCTCGTTCGGTTATCGGAGGTCTTTGGATGAAGGTGCTTATGGACCGCTACAAACCTGCTCAGCAGGAAACCGGCTGGGCTCCCAAGGGTAACCACATCAAAACTCGTTGGGCTGCTGATGTAAATCCCGAATGCCCCCTGCCCGAATATCCCCGCCCCATTATGCAACGTGAGGATTGGCAAAACCTCAATGGTCTTTGGGATTACGCTATCACCGACTACGACAAAACACCCAAAGAATTCAACGAACAAATCCTTGTTCCTTTCGCTATCGAATCAAGCCTTTCAGGCGTTATGCGTCCCCTCGAACCGGGCAAAGCTCTCTGGTATAAGCGTGAAATAACAATTCCTAAAGATTGGAAAAATAAAAAAATTATCCTCCACTTCGGAGCAGTTGACTATAAAGCTGACGTATATATTAACGGCACAGCCGGTCGCTACAGAATAGGTTCTCACACCGGTGGTCACTCATCTTTCTCTTTTGATATTACAAACAATCTCGAAGATGGTAAGGCTACTCTCTATGTAAAAGTTATCGACAACACCGACGAAAATGGTCAGCCTGTTGGTAAACAGCGCCGTTACCCCGCCGGCGGTGGTGACATCTTCTACTCTTCTATTTCTGGTATCTGGCAGACTGTATGGATGGAGCCCGTTGAGCAATCTTACATCGAAAAAATCCATACTACTCCCAACATCGACGACAACACTCTCGCTTTTGACATCACTTTGAAAGGCACTATCGCCGGTGACGTTAAGGTTGAAGTTTTGGAAGGCGAAAATGTTATCGCTTCTCAATCTGTTGCTGCTCAAACCAAAACCAACATTGTTCTCGACATTCCTAACGCTAAATACTGGCGTCCGGAAAACCCCTACCTCTACAACGTAAAGGTTACTTACACAAATGGAAAGAATGCCGACGTAGTTGACAGCTACGCTGCTCTCCGCAAGATTTCTTATGCGACAGATGAGAATGGCTACGTTCGTCTTCAGCTTAACAACAAAGACTACTTCCAATTTGGTCCGCTCGACCAAGGTTACTGGCCCGACGGTCTCTACACTGCTCCTACTGACGAAGCTCTCCGCTACGACCTCGAAAAGACCAAGGAATGGGGCTTCAACATGGTTCGTAAGCACATGAAGGTTGAACCCGAACGTTGGTTCTGGCACTGCGACAAACTCGGTTTGCTCGTTTGGCAAGATATGCCCGCTTCTTATCGCACCGATGAGGGTGACTGGACTACCGGCGAATGGTATCGCGAACATAACTGTAGCCAAGACCCTACTCTTGAAAAGAACTTCAAGGCTGAATGGGCTGAAATCATCGATCAACACTACTCTTATCCTTGCGTTGTTGTTTGGACTCCCTTCAACGAACGTTGGGGTCAATTCAAGACCGGCGAAATCGTTGAATACACTCGTCAGCTCGACCCGACTCGCCTTATCAACCCTGCCAGTGGTGGTAACCACTACAAATTGGGCGAAGGCACTTTCGTAGACCAGCACAACTATAGCGACCATGTTGAGATTTGGGAAGGCGTTTTCGACGCTACTCGTCCCTATGTTCTCGGCGAATACGGTGGTTTGGGCCGCAACATGCCCGGCAACCGTTGGTATGAGCGCAATTCTCAAACCTACAACACTTTCCCCTCTGAAAAGGCAGCTACCGATGCTTACGTAAAACTTATCGACCAGATTAGAACTATCGCTAATGGTTACGAAAGCAATGGTAACAAACTCGCTTACAGCGCTGCTGTTTACACTCAGACAACCGACATCGAAACCGAGGTTAACGGTATCATGACTTATGACCGCGAAATCATAAAATTCGATGAAGACCGTATCCGCAAGGCTGCTGAAACCCTGACTACCCTTTTTGGTAACGAATTGTCAGGCGTTGAAGAAGTCCCTTTCGTTGATGGCACCGGTGTGGAAGCATATTATGACACAATGGGCAATCGTCATAATACGCCGGTGCCTGGTATCAACATTGTCCGCATGAAAAACGGAAAAGTTAACAAAATACTCTACTAATAATCTACGTTAGAAGATAACAAGAGTTGCCTTAAAATGAGTTTGGCTCTTATTGAATCAGGCTATTTTAAGGCAGCTCTTTTTCATTAACTTAAAAAGATATCATGGCTAATACCAAATTTATACAAGGCCTTGCTTGTTTAGCAATCTCTTGTGTTAGCGCCTCTTTCAATGCTGCCGCTATCACAACCGATAGCGAACCTATCGATTTTGTCAGCACATTAGTTGGCTCGCAATCTAAACATTCGCTCTCAACAGGTAACACATATCCGGCTATTGCTCTTCCTTGGGGTATGAATTTCTGGACTCCCCAAACCGGCAAAATGGGTGATGGCTGGGCTTACACTTATGACGCTGACAAGATTCGCGGATTTAAGCAAACCCATCAGCCGAGCCCGTGGATTAATGACTACGGTCAATTCTCGATTATGCCTGTGGTCGGTCGTCCGGTGTTTAACGAAGATGAACGCGCAAGTTGGTTCTCTCACAAGGCTGAAATCGCTACCCCCTACTACTACCGCACATATCTCGCCGACTATGATGTCGTAACCGAAATCACCCCTACTGACCGCGCGGCGATCTTAAGATTTACTTTCCCTGAAAGCGACAACGCCTATGTTGTTATTGACGCTTTCGATAATGGCTCTTCTGTTACCGTTATTCCGGGTGAAAACAAAATTATCGGCTACACAACCAAAAACAACGGCGGTGTTCCCGAAAATTTCCGCAACTATTTCGTAATCGAATTCGACAAACCTTTCTCTTACGTTGCGTCTGTTAGCGATGGCAATATCAACGAATCTGCAACATCGGCAACTTGTAACCACGCCGGCGCTATCGTTGGCTTTAAGACTTCTCGCGGCGAACAAGTTAACGCGCGTGTAGCGTCTTCTTTCATTAGCTATGACCAAGCTAATTTTAACCTCAAAGAGCTCGGCAATAACAACTTTGAGCAGATAAAAGACGCCGGTCGTAATATTTGGAATGAGACTCTTAGCCGTATCGAAATTAAAGACAACGACATCGACAAGCTCCGCACTTTCTATTCTTGTCTTTATCGCTCGGTGCTCTTCCCCCGCTCTTTCTATGAATTCGACCAAAATGGCAATCCTATCCACTATAGCCCCTACAATGGTAAGGTTCTCCCCGGATATATGTTTACCGACACCGGTTTCTGGGATACTTTCCGTTGCCTCTTCCCCTTGCTCAACCTCGTTTATCCTTCGATGAATGAAAAGATGCAAGAAGGTCTTGCTAATGCTTATAAAGAAAGCGGTTTCCTCCCCGAATGGGCGAGCCCGGGTCACCGCGGATGTATGGTTGGTAACAACTCTGCGTCTGTCGTTGCCGACGCTTATCTTAAAGGTATAACAACTAAAGATTTGGAAACTCTTTGGGAGGCTGTTGTTCATGGCGCTAATAGCGTTCATCCCCATGTTCCCTCTACTGGCCGTCTCGGATATCAATATTATAATGAGTTGGGCTACGTGCCTTACGATGTGAACATCAACGAAAATGTTGCTCGCACATTGGAATATGCTTACGACGACTGGTGTATCTATAAATTCGGTCAGAAGTTAGGCAAATCTGAGAAAGAGCTTGCGCCTTTCGCTCAACGTGCGCTCAACTATCGTAATGTGTTTGACGCTGAGCACAATTTGATGCGTGGTAAAAACAAAAATGGCAAGTTCCAAGCTCCTTTCAACCCCTTCAAATGGGGCGACGCTTTCACAGAGGGTAACAGCTGGCATTATTCTTGGTCTGTTTTCCACGACCCGCAAGGTCTTATCAACTTAATGGGTAGCAAGGAAACTTTCAACCACATGCTCGACTCTGTGTTTATCGTGCCCCCTGTTTTCGACGATAGCTATTATGGTAGCGTTATCCATGAAATCCGCGAAATGCAGATTATGAATATGGGTAACTATGCCCACGGCAACCAACCTATCCAGCATATGATTTACCTCTATGACTATGCCGGAGAACCCTGGAAGGCGCAATATTGGGTACGCGAAGTGATGAACAGAATGTACAATGCTAACCCCGACGGTTACTGCGGTGACGAAGATAACGGTCAAACTTCTGCATGGTATGTGTTCTCTGCTCTCGGTTTCTATCCCGTATGTCCCGGTAGCAACCAATATGCTTTGGGCGCTCCCCTCTTCAAATATGCGAAGATTAATCTCGAAAACGGCAAGTCAATTGAAATCAATGCGAAGAACAATGGTGACGGTCGTCCTTACATCAATAAGATGAACGTCAATGGTAAGAACTACGACCTCAACTACCTCAACCATTTCGACCTCATTAAGGGCACAAAAATCAATTGCGAAATGAGCGCCGAGCCTAACAAATCGAGAGGTGTAGCTGACGCTTCTGCCCCCTACTCTTTCAGTAACGAACTCGCTAAATAATCGATAATATGAAAAAGTATCCGATAGCATTATCGGCCCTTATATCTCTCGGCTTTTTTAGCACATCTGCTGCTGAAATCTGCCAAGCTGACAACACGGCGATCGTAAGCCGTTATGAAATAACAAACCGTCCGCCGGTTGCCGAACGTTTGTTTAAGTCGGCTGAAGTCGACAAACTTATCGCGCAAGTTAAAGCTCAACTCAAAAACAAGAAACTGGCGTGGATGTTTGAAAACTGTTTCCCGAACACAATCGACACTACTGTCCACTATCGCTTGGATGAAAATGGTGAAGAAGACACCTTTGTCTACACCGGCGACATCGCGGCAATGTGGTTGCGCGACTCCGGAGCTCAAGTTTGGCACTATCTCCGTTTGGCGAAGTCTGATGCCGACATCCGCAAGATGATTGAAGGCGTTATCCGCCGTCAAATCAAGAGCATCAACCTTGACCCCTATGCCAACGCGTTCTACGACGGACTTGTTGAGGGCGAATGGATGACTGACATGACTGATATGCGTCCGGGCGTCCATGAGCGCAAATGGGAAATCGACTCGCTCTGCTACCCTATCCGTTTGGCTTTTGAATATTGGAAGGTTACAGGCGACACTTCGATTTTCGACGAAGAATGGATTAAGGCTGTCAATAATATCTTAGCTGTTTTCCATGAACAACAGCGCAAAGAGGGTGTCGGCAGCTACAAATTCCAGCGCAAAACAGAGCGTTCGTTCGACACTCTCAGCAACGATGGCAATGGTACTCCGGTTAAGCCCTGCGGACTCATCGTGTCAAGTTTCCGTCCCTCCGACGATGCAACAACTTTGCAGTATCTCGTGCCCTCAAATTTCTTTGCTGTATCGGCTCTGCGCAAAGCGGCTACTATCCTTAATAAAGTAAATAAGGAGAAAGGGCTCGCAAAACAATGCACAGCCTTAGCTACCGAAGTTGAAAAAGCACTCAAAGAGTACGCCGTTTACGACCATCCTAAATTCGGCAAAATCTATGCTTTCGAGGTTGACGGCTTCGGTAACCACCTGTTGATGGATGACGCCAATGTTCCCAGCCTTATATCACTCCCCTACATTGCAGATGTCGATGTAAACGACCCGATTTACGTCAATACTCGTAACTTCGTTTGGAGCGATAGCAACCCCTACTTCTTCAAAGGCTCTGCCGGCGAAGGTATCGGCGGACCTCATGTTGGTTACGACATGGCATGGCCGATGAGTATCATGATGAAGGCATTCACATCGACCGATGATGAAGAAATCAAACATTGCCTCAAATTGCTGCTCACAACCGACAACGAAACCGGTTTTATACACGAATCGTTCGACGTTAACGACCCGGCTCACTTTACTCGTGAATGGTTTGCTTGGCAAAATTCACTTTTTGGTGAACTCATCCTCAAACTCATCGACGAAGGCAAGCTCGACCTTCTAAACTCCTTGTAATCAGAGATTACACTGTATAACACAACATGGCGATGCGTCAGAAATGGCTCATCGCCATGTTTTTTCCCAACTAACAAAATAGAGGAATAAGTATACCCTAAATTATGGCTCAATAAGAATAAATCAGACCAATCGTTAGGCTAATTAGAACGAATAGGCTGGTAGTGTGGCAAGAGGATATATTTGAGGCAAGAGGATATGTATGAAAAATCCGGATTATTGAGGGAGAATTGACAGAGATTGACACCAAGAAAAATGTAGATATAACTAATTAAAAAAAGGAGATAAAGTAGGTACAAAAAAAAATTGATTGTCTCCCGACAACCAATCTTAGTTAACCTTAAATCTAATACCATGAAAAACACATTGCAAAGATATGGCTAATTTCTGTTTTGTCAATAGCTTTTAGCCAGAAATTCGCATAGGTTTAACTTTATTTTGCACATCTTGGCACAAATTCGAGCCCATCAAAAGCTTTTTGCTCCCCAACAACCGATTTTAATAGCAATTTGCTCACATTGTATAATGCAGATTAGATTAGAGCAAATACGCCCCAATAACAAATCTTAACATTCTTTTAAACCATTGTGGTTCTGCGCCATAACAACATCAAATAATACTTTTTTTGTTAAAGGGAGTTCCTCTCCGAATTATTGAATCTCGACTATGTTAGCAAGGGTGAAAGTTTTTGAAAAATTACTTAAAGGCGCTAACTGATGTTGTGATATTTAGAGCGATGGCTTAATTTTGCGGAGCATTTCAACAGCAGTTTCCAAAAATGTTGCTAACTTTGCATCTTGAAATGTTGTGGGTTGCCGGGCAATAGGCTCGGTTGCCTTCGCATCTATTACTATATAACAATGAAGAAAAGCTTCTATTCATATTTCTTAGCGGTATTGCTGATTTCTCTTGGCGCGGTTGCGTCGAGCTGTAATTCTGACGAAACATGGGGTTACGAACCAGCTGATTATTCAGGCACTGCCGTTACCGGTTTTTCATTGAAGGCAGACGCATCTGTGCTCAATAATCTAGATTCGATCTATTTTTCTATCGACCTTATTGAAAGTAAGATCTACAATGCGTCGCCACTTCCCTATGGCACGAAAATCGACTCTATTGCTGTAAATATTTCAAGCGACATTTGCTCGGTTGCCGAACTGCGCTTTAAAGCATCTGCCCCCGACAATGAAGGCAATGAAGGCAATGAAGACACTGTTATCGACTATCTGACAGCTCCTGACTCGAAAATCAATTTCTCAAACGGTCCCGTGACTCTCCATTTGGTGTCCGGCGATGGTCAGCATGAGCGCGACTATCAAATCACACTTAATGTCGCAACCGAAGTGGCTGACTCTCTCTATTGGGATAAGCTGCAAGCCGGAAATCTTTACGGCGTTGAAAACATGAAACGCAGCAAAACCGTAAAAGTAAATGATTACGCACTAATGTTGAGCGTTTCTTCTACCGGAAAAGCCGGCATCACTAAATTCATCCCTGCCGAGAAAAATGGCGGTGGGAATTGGGGCTCAAACATTATCGAACCCCAGTTCACTAACAACGATGCCATCGTCGACATAGCGTCTATGCTCAACACCGAGTCATTCACTGCAACCGAAAAAGGCATCCTATATATAACCGACGTTACCGGTTCTCTTTACCGCAGTCAAGACGGTGGAGTCAACTTCGAAATGGTTGACAACGGTTGGAAAAGCATAAGCGCTCCATATCTCGACGGCATCCTCGGAGTAAAAGAGAATGTTGGCAATATGACTTGGACCGCCTACCCGTCATCAACATGGGCGCAATCGGGCAACACTATCGATGCCGAATTCCCTCTATCGGGAATATCGGGCGCTGCGGTGTTTACAACTAAATGGGCAGTCAAACCCCAAATCGTAATTACCGGCGGTAAGAAAGCAGACGGCAAGGTGTCTGACGCAACCTGGGCGTTCGATGGCAACAAATGGGCTAAAATAAGCAATAGCCTACCCGCCGCGACAGGCTACTGCATGACAACATACACCATCGCCGAAACCGACACAATTAATTGGAAGACTACCCAACGTGAAGTGCTGATTGCATTCGGCGGACAAGCAGAAAAGCCGCTCAATGAAGTATGGATTTCTCGCGACATGGGAGTAAATTGGCAAGAAGGGTCTTCAACACTTCAATTGCCTGATTATATTCCGTTCTCAACTGAAGCTACATTGCTCGTTTTCGAGAAAACTCTCGACGCAACCCCATCAGCCACCCCCTTAGCTGTAAAACCGATTACGTCATGGGAGTGCCCCTACCTCTATCTTTTCGGAGGCTACGATTCAAACGGCAATATCCGCTCACAATATTGGAGTGGCGTTGTCAACCACCTCAAATTCAAACCTCTCCAATAGCATAATCATCGAGGCTGAATAACAATGAAACGCCTGACGACCATATTATTACTAATTATCAGTTGCGCCGCTTTCAACAAAGCCACCGCACAAGAGTCTACCTATAAATTCGATATGGGCGGACAGATTGGTATGTCGGGCTACCTCGGAGACGCCTCTTCAAGCATCTTCTCTCATCCCGGATTCGCCGGAGGCTTAACATTCCGCTACCTTCCGGATGTAAGATGGAGTTTGCGCACATTAGCGAATGTGCTCGCCATCAGTGGCGATACACAAGGAATGGACGACGTCTATCCCGAATTCGCGAATTTCAATTTTAAAGCAACCGTGATAGAGTTACAAGAAAGAGTCGAATTCAACTTCTTTCCCTACGGCATCGGCGAAACATACAAACGTCTGCGCCGCTGGACACCCTATCTTGCTGCCGGAATCGGGGTCTCAGTCTCAACCTGCTCAGGTCAGACTAACGCCGGATTCAATATTCCAATGGCGTTTGGCTTCAAATATAAAGCGAAGCCTCGCCTAAACCTCGCTCTTGAATTTTCAATGACGAAGGTGTTTTCAGACCATATGGATGGGAAGCTTAGCGACCTACACCGTATTGAAAGCTCTTTCGCAAGAAATACAGACTGGTATTCCAACATCTCCTTCTCGGTAACATACGAATTCGGAGAACGTTGCGAAACATGCCACTACGTCGACTGATAATGGAAAATTTGCTTAAAAGCATCGACAAAAATCGCATTCCCGGCCACGTCGCTATCATTATGGATGGCAACGGACGATGGGCTAAAAATCGTGGGCTTGACCGTTCTGAAGGTCATGTCGAGGGAGTAAACACTGTGCGCCGCATTACCGAAATCGCATCTGAAATCGGAGTGGGGTGTTTGACGCTATATGCCTTCTCGACTGAAAACTGGAATCGCCCACAAGCCGAGGTAGACGCCTTAATGCATCTAATCGGCATAGCCATTGAACGCGAAACGCCCGACTTGATTCGCAACAACGTCAGACTACGAATGATTGGCGATTGGGAACGAATGCCCGAAGATGCTCGCAAACGCCTCCAGGGATGCTTCGACGCAACGGCTCATTGCACCGGTCTGGTCTTAAACCTCGCGCTCAGCTATTCGGGCCATTGGGACATCACTCGTGCGGCGCAAAAACTCGCCGAAGATGTTGCCGCCGGACGCCTGTCGCCCAACGACATCGACGACAACTTATTAGCGTCTAAACTGTCGACAGCGACACTCCCCCAACAAAGCCCCGACTTATTGATCCGAACCGGAGGCGACTTTCGCATTAGTAACTTCCTCTTATGGGAAATCGCATATACAGAAATCGAAGTCACCAACAAATATTGGCCAGACTACTCTAAAGAAGATTTCATCAATGCTATTCTAAACTTCCAAAAACGCGAGCGTCGTTTCGGAAAAACAAGCGAACAAATAGCAACCACCGACAACAACAAATAAACCGATATAGATACTTCTTCATATATGAAATACAGGTTATTACCTCTATTCCTGCTCCTCCTCGCAACAGTAGTTCCCGGACTTTCAGCCCAGGAACGCACTGACACTATCTATAACCCTCCGATTGTTTATTCCGGCATGCCGTCAACCTATGAAATTGCCGGACTGAGAGTAACCGGAGCCGACAACTACGAAGACTATATCGTAATCGGATATTCCGGGCTCAAAATCGGCGACGAAGTTGAAATCCCCGGAAACGACATTACAACAGCCCTTAAGCGCCTTATGCGCCAAGGATTATTCGCTCAAGCTCAGATTCTCGCTGAAAAAATTGCAGGCAATAAAATATGGCTTGTAATCAACTTGCGCACCCAACCGCGAATCTCGGAAGTGCAATATGGCGGAATGAAGAAGAGCGAACGTGAAGAGCTCCAAAAGCGTCTTCAGCTCATGAAAGGCAACCAGATTACCCAAAATATCATCAATCGTGCGACACAAATCACCGAAAAATATTTTGCAGACAAAGGTTTCGGCAACGCAACCGTAAAAATCTGGTTACAAGAAGACCTCAGCCACAAAAACGAGATGATTGTCCACATCGATGTCGACAAACATTCAAAAGTTAAGGTCCACAAAATCTATATCGACGGAAACGAAGTACTTTCCGACGGTAAGCTCAAACGCGTCATCAAGAAAACTAACGAAGGCGGAAACTTCTGGAAACTTTTCAGCCAGAAAAAATTCGTAGAGAGCGACTACCACGACGACCTTAACCGCATCATCGAGAAATATAACGAAATGGGTTACCGAGACGCTAAAATTATCAGCGACTCAGTTGTCCCCTACGACGAAAAGAAAGTCGACGTTTATATCAACCTCGAAGAGGGTAAACGCTACTATATCAGCGATATCTCATGGGTTGGTAACACAATCTACTCTACCGACCAGCTCGACTACCTGCTCGGCATGCAACCCGGCGACGTCTACAATCAAAAATTGCTTAACAAGCGATTGACTACCGACGACGACGCCGTCTCTAACGCATATATGGATAAGGGCTACCTTTTCTATCAGCTAATCCCTATAGAAAAAAACATCAACGGCGACTCTATCGACCTTGAGCTCAGAATGTTTGAAGGTCCGCAAGCTCGTGTAAACAAGGTTGTTATCAATGGCAACGACCGTCTATATGAAAAAGTTGTCCGCCGCGACCTTCGCGTCAAGCCGGGCGAATTATTCAGCAAAAACGACGTTATGCGCTCTTTGCGTGAAATCGCGCAAACAGGCCACTTCGACCCTGAAAACATGAACCCCGACATCCAGCCCAACGAAGAAAACGGAACTGTCGATGTCGTATTCAATCTCGAATCTAAAGCCAACGACCAAATCGAACTCTCTCTCGGTTGGGGTCAGACCGGTATCATCGGTAAGGTTGCGTTGAAATTCACCAACTTCTCTATCAAAAATCTCTTCAACCCAAGTTCTTATAAAGGCTTGATTCCTCAGGGAGAAGGTCAGACATTCACAATCAGTGCACAGACCAATGCCCGCTACTACCAAATGTACTCCGTATCGTTCCTCGATCCTTGGTTTGGAGGAAAGCGCCCCAACTCTCTGCAAGTTTCAGCATACTACAGCCGACAAACCGGTGTAAACTCATCTTACTATAACTCTAACTGGTCTAACCCATATCTCTACGGCGGTTACGGCTACGGATATGGTTACAGCTCAAACTATTATAACGACTACTATCAAAACTCGATTGAGAACGCTTACGACCCCAATAAAGTCTTACAGATGGTAGGCGTAACCGTTGGCTTCGGTAAACGACTTAACTGGCCCGACGACTACTTTACGTTCACAACCGAGCTAAGCTATAACTGGTATTATCTGAAAAACTGGGAATACCTCTACTATATGAACAATGGTACGTCTAACGCACTCGTGCTCGGATTAACCCTTGCTCGTAACTCAATCGACAACCCGCTTTATACCCGCCGAGGCTCAACATTCTCGCTCAACTTGCAGATTACCCCTCCCGCCTCTCTCTTCGGTAAAAAGAATTGGGAAAAGCTCTACAACGAAAACACTACTGCATCGAAGAAAGAGCTATACAAATGGATTGAGTATTGGAAACTTCGCTTCAAATCGCGCACCTATACTCCGCTTACAGATCCCGACGGAAAGTGGACACTCGTGTTGATGACCCGTGCCGACTTCGGTTTGCTCGGCAGCTTCAACAAATGGCTTCGTTCGCCGTTTGAAACCTTCTATGTCGGAGGCGACGGCATGAGCGGTTCGTATACCTACGCAACCGAAACAATCGGTCTTCGCGGTTACGAAAATGGCCAATTGACTCCTTGGGGACGTGAAGGCTATGCTTACACCCGCTTGGGCGTTGAGCTCCACTTCCCCTTCATGCTCCAACCGTCAACTACAATCTACGGACTTGTATTTGCTGAAGGCGGTAACGCATGGACCGATGTTAAAGACTTCTCTCCCTTCAACCTCAAACGTTCTGCCGGTGCCGGTGTTCGTATCTACCTGCCGATGGTCGGTATGATGGGTATTGACTGGGCATATGGTTTCGACAGCGTATTCGGACAGAAGGGAGGTAGCCACTTCCACTTTATCCTCGGACAAGAATTCTAAGTTCAAATACATCGAGAACGGAAGCCCGTCGAAACAACCACTTCTGCGGGCGCCGTTCGCCGAATTAAAAAGCTCATCTTAAACCTTTTCTCGACACGCTTGTCTTAATAATAAGTTACAACACTAAAAAACGACTTACCCATGAAAAAAATATTTTTGACCCTCGCAGTCGTGATTGCAACTTTTATCGGAGCTTCAGCTCAAAAGTTTGCCCTCGTCGATATGGAATATATACTCAAGCAAGTGCCATCTTATGAAATGGCTAATGAGCAACTACGTCAGCTTTCTCTACGCTGGCAGAAAGAGGTTGAAGCAGTCAGCCGAGATGCCGATACCCTCTACAAGACCTACTTGTCAGAGAAAGTATTCCTAACCGAAGACCAAACAAAAAAACGCGAAGAAGAAATCGTTGCCAAAGAGAAAGAAGCATCTGAATTACGATATAAATATTTCGGTCCGGAAGGCGAACTTTACAAGAAACGCCAATCTCTAATGAAACCTATTCAAGACGACGTTTATAACGCCATCAAGAAACTATCAGAAGAGCGTGGATATCAATGTATTTTCGATAGAGCTTCTTCGGCAAACATCGTCTACGCCTCTCCCCGAATCGACGTCAGCAACGAAGTGCTTGCCAAACTCGGATACGCTAACTAACCTACGACAACTCTCAGATAATAAATAACAAATAATATCACTCTTAAAATGATTAAGAAAATCCTTCTGGCCCTTGCAGTGGCCCTTCCCATGTGCGCTATGGCACAAAGCGGTAAATTCGGCGTTGTAGACCCCGAAGCAATCATCCCCGGCATGGCCGAATATGTTGACGCTCAAAACCAACTCAGCGAAGCGTCTAAGAGCTTCGAAAGCGAGTATGCTAACATCCAGAACGAGTTCAAAGCTAAATATGAGGAGTTCCAGAAAGTAATGTCTGACACAACTACTCCCCAAACTATCAAAGACCGTCGCGCTCAGGAAATCCAAGAGCTCAACCAGAAAGCAGAGCAGTTTGCTCAGACAGCTCAACAAGAGCTCGCTCGCAAACAGCAACAGCTAATGGCGCCCGTACAAGAAAAACTCATCCAAGCAATCAAAGCTGTAGGCGCTGAAAACGGTTTCACTATGATTTTCCCCCTCGGAACTGCAGCCTACACATCGGCTGATGTTATCGACGTAACCCCCATGGTTAAAACCAAGCTCGGCGTTAAAGATGTACCTGCAGCAGCTATTCCTGCTCCCGCAGCACAATAAACAACACAAATAAAGTTGCAATTACAATAACGTAATTGCTCCTCAAAAATACCGCAACCGCGGGAATCTACCATTAAGATTCCCGCGGTTGCTATTATATCGTCACCAAATACACGAAAAAAAAACCTACAATATAAGGAGAACACAACCGGGCCCCGCGAGTGATGGCGAGAGCTGAGCCCGCGAATCCCCATAACGTAAGCCTAAGGAGAGCCCGCGGAGCGGATGATGCTGTGAGTCGGAGATAGACGAAAGAGCCCTATAAATAGAATAAACTTCTCTTTGTAAGAGAAGTTTATTGACTTATAAATGCATTATTCATAGGAACTTGGGATTACTTCATGCCGTAAAATGTCTTACATAAATCTTTTTTGCTCAACATTTTTTTTAATTAAATAAAATTTTAGCCGTCGAAATTGCATTATATTCAAATTTTTATATAAATTTGCAGTGTTGAAACTTCTCTTACAAAAAGAGCATAAATCTCGTATTTGTATATTAAACTTCTCTTACAAAGAGAAAATCACAACAAGCCCTATACAACACATTGATTCTCACTATTTTCCGACCTAATTTATACACACAATATATTAACTAATACACAAGAATATGGTAAAGAAATTTTTATCAGTATTCGCAGTATCTTCTATGATATTTGCGACATCTTGCTCGAATGAAGATTTCGTCAGCCCTGCTACTGAAGGCGAAAGTCTCGTAAATTTCGCTGTGCAACTGCCCGACGGTCTTAATTCTCGTGCTTATGGCGATGGCACCACAGCTACTAACCTTAATTATTCTGTTTACGAAGTAACAGAAACAGGTGCATGGAATCATATCGAGGATCTCGAAGGAACTGCTACTTTTTCAGGTCTGACAACTAATGTTAATTTGCGTCTTGTTAATGGCATAGATTACAAAGTTGTCTTCTGGGCAAGTGCTCCTTCATCTCCTTATACTTATGATGCAGAAAATAAGACTGTAACTGCCGACTATACCTATTGCACATCTAACGATGAAAGCCTCGACGCGTTCTACGCTGTTGAAGGTATTAGCGTTTCTGCACCTGCATCTCATGATATTGTGTTGAAACGTCCGTTCGCTCAGCTCAATATCGGTACTGCCGACCTCGCTGCTTATGCTACTGCCGGTCATTCAGTTTCAGTAGCAGGCATCAGAGTTACAAACGTTTACACAGCTTTCAGCTTTGAGGATGAGAATGTAACCGGAATTGATCAAACTATCGAATTCAGCAACGGAACCCTTCCCAACGGTCAAACATTCCCCGTTGCCGGTTATGACTACTTGACTATGAACTATCTGCTTGTGTCTAAAGATAAGCAGACTGTCGATGTAACTCTCAACTATGGTAGCGCTGTTAATCCTACATACGCTAACGTGCCCGTTCAGCGCAACTACAGAACCAACATCTATGGTAACTTGCTGACAAGCCAGGAAGACTTCACCATTACTATCAACCCCGACTTCGACGAACCCGATTATGGAGTAAGCATTTGGGACGGCACTACTTCCGAATTGCCCGAATTTGATGCTCTCGGTGTATGCCACATCACATCTGCAAGCCAGTTGGCTCAACTTATGAAGAATACCGCAAACGGTAACAGCATGTATTACGGCAAGACCTTCGTTCTTGACGCTGATATTTCTTTTGCTAACCAGACTATCTCCGGTATAGGTAGCCCGAGCTCAAATATTAGCTTCACTTTCGACGGTAATGGTCACACAATCCGTGATTTCAATATCGCAAGCACAAATGAGGTATATGCAGGTCTCTTCCAGCAATTATTCGGCGGCACAGTGAAGAATCTCACCGTTAAGAACGCTACTGTTAAAGGTAACAAAATGGTTGGTATCATCGCTAGTAATCTTGATAACAATAGTGTAATTGAGAATTGTACTGTTGAAAATTGTACAGTTTACGCTGCAATTAAGAAAGCAGGCGCTATCACTGGTTACACCTCTAATAGTACTGTTAAAAATTGCGTTGCTAAAGATGTTGAGGTTTACTGCGCAGATTCCAGCGAAGCCGAATCAGGCGCAATCGTTGGTTACATCAACGCCGGTTCAACCGTCGAGAACAACACAGCTTCAAATGTAAAAGTATATCGCAGTGCTACTGCGGTTAACACAGCCGCAGAATTTGCAGCTCTCAACAACAATGCTAAAAATATCCATATCTTAAAGGATATTGATCTGACCGGTGTTGCTTTCTCTACAATCTACTTCCATAACAATGCTGATGTAAATGTATACGGTCATGGCCACTCAATAACCGGTTTTGAGAAACCCCTCTTCAATTTCTACGGTTGCGGTGATCTCGAAATTACAGACCTTACCGCAAAAAATGTCACAATCTCTGCAAACGCCGGAAAGCTAGGATGCGGTGTGATCGCAGAAGAGACTCAGTGGTGTAATCTTACAATGTCCTACTGCCACGTTGAAAATTCTACTATCAACTCAGAGGTAGACACTCGCTATGGAATGCTCGTTGGTTACGTTATCGGTAGTGCAGACATCAAAGAATGCACAGTTAAAAATTGCAACGTAGATGTAACTGCAGGTGCTGTTGGCGGTATCATCGGTCACGAAGCTCGCCAAGCCGGCTATAACAACTATGCGAAAGTTGACAAATGCTTTGTAGGGAACACAACTTTAAAGACAGCAGATGGTGGTGATTGGCGCGTAGGTGCAATCATCGGTACAGTTGCTGGTGAAAACACTGTACTCACATGGTGCTCAACAGCCGACGTCACCTTGGAACAAGAAGGCAAAACTGCCCCCAACGGCAATTATTACCGTACTCTCTACGGCCGTATTGCCGGCGGTTCACTTAAAATCAACGGCATAGTACAATAATCCTCAATTCACAAAATCCTAATATACAATTATTCATATAATTTCAATTAGGAGATATAAATAAGGACAACATATTATGCGCCCCATAAGTTCTCAAAAGGCTTATGGGGCGCAGTTTTTTTATCGCCAATAATCTAATTAAAGATAGCTCCGGCGCAGACTATCAACTGAGAAAACATCCAACACCTATCGAGGCATACACTACTATACACATCGATCGGCAATCGGCTGCTACTCTCCGCTTCTATCGACGCCCCCCCCTTAAATTCACCCCATACAAAATTATCATCCGTCAAACTTAGCCAAGCCCCCAGACTATATCATCTGGCGAGAGCCGAGTCGGCGGAACCCAATAACGTCAGCCAAGAAGAGCCCGCGGAGTGGGTGGCGCTGTGTATACCTCAATAGGTGTTGGATTTTTACTATGTGTGGTTACTGCGGATCGGCGGAGTAGTCGGCTGTTTGTAGACGCTCTATATAACGTTCGCAAAGAAGACGCGCAGTAGAACCGGGGCGATTGCTAACCAATCCCAAAATCTGTTCCGGAGAATACCATGCGGCAGCATCAACTTCACCGGATAGCTTCAATTCTCGACTGTCTACCCTTGCAAAGAATCCGATCATCATCATCTCTTTCTTTGCAAACCAGTGAGTCAATTCTAATTCGAGTTTGGTAACAACTTGACCTGTTTCTTCAAAAATTTCACGGACAGCACAGCTTTCAGCCGTCTCTCCCGGTTGAATATAGCCTGAAACAAGGTTATGAAATTCCGATGATATATAGTTTTGTTGAAGCAATAAGACCTCTCCTCGTTCATTATAAACAAGTGAGATAATTGCAACAGGAAAGACATCAAACAGCGGTTTATTGCAGTTGTCACACCACGCTACCGCCCCTTCATCGCCAAGTTCGCGCGATGACAGCAAAGAACCGCAATCCGGACAATATTTAAAATGCATATTTCATCGATATTTACTCCGACTATTAAGCGAATTACTCAACAAACGTAAATCTATCTGCATCACGCTCTGTCGGAAGCCAACCGCGAAGCTTTCTTATGTTTTCAAGAGAAAGAGTAGCAATATCAATCGGTCCGTAAGGCGTCAATATCTGTTCTCCATAATTATCGGGGAGCGGACACCCTTTATGCGCCTGTTCAGGTTGGGGCGCTATCTGTCTACCAAGCTGGTCTACAATCATTGACAGCCCGTCATATTCGCCATAATCATCATATCCTGATCGGTCTGCACCGGCAACAACAATTTGATTTTCAATAGCGCGAGCTATCAACAGATGTTTCCAAGCGTAACCTCGATTAATCGGCCAATTAGCAGGCACGAGCAACAAATCGGTGCGCATATCTACATTTCTTCCCCACACCGGGAATCTAAGCTCATAGCAAATCAACATCGAAATATTCCAACCTCGAAATGCCACAATCTGACGTGGTTGCTGACCATGGGTCAACAAGTTTGACTCTTGCGACAAGCAGAATAGATGACGCTTGTCGTAAAAGCAACGTTTACCGTCAGGCATGACCATAAATCCTCGGTTAAAGAATTGTTGATTGCCATTTTCGTCGACCTCACGCGCGAGAAAGCTGCCGGCTATCATCATATTTCGAGATGATGCCAGACGCGAAATAAAAGCCATTGTTGCGCCATCAGTGGTTTCGGCTAGCGTCAACATGCGGTCGGTATCTTTCATAAAGGATGTTGTAAACAACTCCGGCAACAACGCGACATCGGTCGTTTCGGGCAGAGCGTCAATCATCGTCTCTACGCGACGCAAATTCTCCTCTACATTGCCTAACGCAATATCGAGCGACAACACTGCAACCGTTAGCAACCTATCGCCTCTATTTTTATGAACCTCATCAACCGCTGCTTTCACTTTCATTCTGCAATGAATTTTTCGGGATAACGACCGGTAAACGGACGATAATATTTCTTGATCGCCTGCATATCTGCTTCGATGTTTCCTGTAGGTTGATAGACCTCATGAATCATCGCTTTCTTCATGCGGAAATCTATCACCGCAAGACATAATGGCACATTTGCCTCATTGGCGATACGCAGAAAGCCTGTATGCCACATAGCCGTCGGTTTACGAGTTCCTTCCGGAGTTATCGCAACAACTAATCGAGATTCGCTTTTAAAGCGAGCAATCATTGCCTCGACAAGCGATTGTTTCTTATTTTGTCTAACAACCGGAATTCCTCCCATTGCTTTAAAGAAATAGCCCAACGGAAAGAAAAACCATGATGATTTCATCATAAATCCGGCTTTTCTGCCGACCGACCGAATCGCTAATTCCCCGATTATAAAATCCCAATTTGACGTATGGGGCGCCACGCATATAATGGCTTTTGGGAAATCGGGAACAGAAACCTCAACTTCCCATCCTGCCCATTTCAAAATTCTCGCGGCAAAATTCATATATCTAATTATTAATGCAAATCTGTCATCTACATCAGATTGTCTGACATTGAAAACTGATCGCTTCAGATTAATATTGCCGGACCGAAGCATCTCAATGTAGCCCTATCGGTCCGGCAATAAGAAAGAGTTTGTTTAAAAATTACTTTTTGATATTGTTGTCTTTGACAGCTTGGGGAAGCGCGGCATTCATATCTTTTACGATTGCGTTTACCTTCTCGTAGAATTTTTCACGCAATGAACCGAATGCTGCTTTTACATAGGCTGTATGAGCTTTACGATAAGCTGCTGCGTTTTCGTAATCTTTTCTCTGTTTGTCGAAAGAGATGCTAACCTTCTCGATAGCCGAAATCTGAAGGTCAGCAACCTTTGTGATTATTTCGGTCATAGCGTCTTTGTTGACTCCTTCAACAAAGTTCTTTGCCAAAAGACATTCGGCAGCGAGGTCGCCACACACATATCTGATTTCTTTTTTGATGTCTCTTTTGTTTGCCATAACAAATGTTTTTATGTATTCGATTTAGTTAATTCTTATAATAATATTATTCGACTTAACGCCGACATTGTAGGGGGTATCTTGACCGACGGGAGGTTCATCATATCAAGCCCGTCGAGTTGATGCGGCGGCACCGGTGTATGACCTATCGCTTCCATTATCGCTTTCGGGAACTTGACCGGGTGGGCAGTTGCCATTACAACACCGACTTCATTTTCCGTTAAACGGTTATGTAGCGCCAAATAAGCCGTAGCCGATTGCGGAGCTAAAAGATAGCCATCGTTTTGTTCGACTTCGCGAATCGCCTGTAAGATGTCGTTATCCGCAAAAGCTATCCCCTCGAAATCTTCTCTTAAGCGGTCTATATCGCCATCATATAGGTCGATAATGCGCGCCAAATTTGAAGGATGACCAACTTCCATTCCCTTCGCGAGAGTTAGCAGCTCACTGCGTTGTTTGAGTTCACCGGTTCGCAAATATTTTACAAAGGTATCATTGGCATGATGCGCTCCGACAAATCTTTCAACCGGGAGCCCCATCTGTTTAGCCATCAATGCAGCAGAGAGATTGCCAAGATTTCCGCAAGGAATACTAATTTTAATTTTCGATGCGTCGGGCTGTTGCTCCATCGCGCGAGCATATGCATGGAAGAAATATATTATTGAGGGAAACTGACGGGCGATATTGATCGAATTTCCAGAAGTTAGCGGAACTGAAGAATTCAATTTCTTATCAAGCAACGCTTGTTTAACGAGCGCCTGACAAACGTCGAATGAGCCGCCGACTTCGACTGCAGTTACATTCGGTCTGTTGCAAAACATCGCAATCTGCTGACGCGATAAGACTCCGCGCGGATAAACAACAATTACTCGAGTTTCACGACAATTCTTGAAACTATCGGCAAGCGCGCCTCCACTATCTCCGGATGTTGCCAAAATTATCGTACGATGCCGTTTTTGAGGCGATACAGCCTTCAACAAACGCGCCATAAATCGCGCACCGACATCTTTAAACGATAGCGTCGGCCCATGAAACAACTCCATAGCATAGAGCCCATCTTCGTGGCCGAGTTTCTTTAACGGGATAGGAAAATCAAGGGCCTCATCAACAATTGTTTTTACCACAGATGAAGACAACAAATCGCCAAGCAACGTATTGCATACGACATAGCCAATCTCCTTAAGCGACATCTCGGAAATATTCTTAAAGAAAGCCCCCGGCAAAGACGGCATTTTCTCAGGCATATACAAGCCTCCGTCTTCAGCCAATCCGCTTTCGAGGGCTTCAGAGAGCGTCACTCCCCGAATCTTTCCGTTAGTGCTGTGAAACAACATATTCAGTTTGACTTGACCTTTTCTTTATGCTACAAATTTAGCGAAAACTCTACGCTTGCCCAAATTTTTCAGAACTCTTTTTACCTCTACTCCACAAAAGAATTATTATCTACAAAAAAGCTGACGTCGAAGTCTGTGACAACTTCGACGTCAGCTATATCGTAGTCAATATCTTATCAGAATAAACTGCTTATCAAAACTCGCTCGTAAAATGGAAACGAATTGCAGGGAAATCGGCTTGTGCCATTTGCAAAACATAGTTTGAGTCGGCTAGGAATACATCGCGACCTTCGCGGTCAACAGCCATAAACTGATGTTTACGTTTTTTGAACGACTCTAATGCGGCAGCATCGTCGCTCTCTACCCAACATGCTTTATATAAGCTTATCGGCTCCCAACGACATTGTGCGCCATATTCGTTCAACAGACGATACTGAATAACCTCAAACTGAAGTTGTCCGACCGTACCGATAATTTTTCGACCGTTGAATTGGTTAACAAACAACTGAGCGACACCTTCGTCCATCAATTGCTGCACACCTTTTTCAAGTTGTTTCGACTTCATCGGGTCGGTATTCTCGATATACTTAAACATTTCGGGCGAGAAGCTCGGCAGTCCCTTGAAATGAAGGTTTTCACCTGAGGTCAAAGTGTCGCCAATCTTAAAGTTTCCTGTGTCGGGAATACCAACAATATCTCCGGGATATGCCTCATCGACTACGCTCTTTTTCTGAGCCATGAAGGCCGTCGGTGCGGCGAATCGCATCATCTTGTTGGAGCGCACATGCTTGTAGTTTGCATTACGTTCAAACTTTCCTGAGCAAACCTTTACGAAGGCGATACAAGAGCGATGGTTGGGGTCCATATTGGCATGAATCTTAAACACAAAGCCTGTAAACGCGTCTTCTTTAGGCACGATTTTTCGCTCGACGGCTTGAGTAGCACGGGGTTCAGGCGCTATCTTCACGAAGCAATCAAGCAACTCCTTAACACCGAATGTATTGAGAGCAGAACCAAAAAATACGGGTGCAACTTCTCCACGCAAATATGCTTCAACATCGAATTCGGGATATACCCCCTCGATAAGTTCCAAATCTTCGCGCAGCTTAGCGGCATCGGTGACACCTACAGCTTCATCAATCGCCGGGTCGTTAACGTCGTTAATTTCAACACGCTCTGTAACCTTTTGTTTGTCAGGCTTAAACAAGTCAAGACCTTGTTCATAGATGTTGTATACCCCCTTAAACTTAGCGCCAATATTAATCGGCCAAGATAACGGGCGGACCGAAATCTTCAGCTCGTTTTCGAGTTCATCGAGAATATCGAACGGGTCGCGACCTTCGCGGTCGAGTTTGTTTACAAAGATGATAACCGGAGTGTTGCGCATACGGCACACTTCCATCAACTTGCGGGTTTGCATCTCGACACCCTTAGCAACGTCGACAACGATAATTACCGAATCGACGGCTGTCAATGTGCGATATGTATCCTCGGCGAAATCTTGGTGACCGGGAGTATCGAGAATATTGATTTTATAGTCGCCGTAATTAAACCCCATAACGGATGTAGCCACAGAGATTCCTCTCTGTTTCTCGATTTCCATCCAGTCTGAAGTAGCTGTCTTCTTGATTTTATTCGACTTTACAGCTCCAGCAACATGGATAGCTCCACCGAAAAGCAATAATTTTTCAGTCAGGGTTGTTTTTCCCGCGTCAGGGTGCGAGATAATAGCGAACGTGCGGCGACGTGATATTTCTTCTTGCAACGACATCAGTTACGATTGATAAGTTTCAGGCAGTCTTCAAGACTCTCTTCCCAATGGGGTATCTCGACTCCATAAGTTGCTTTGATTCGCGAGCGGTCGAGGATTGAATATGCAGGACGAATGGCGAGTGTCGGATAATCTTCTGTCGGAATCGGTGTCAGTTTCACCTTCTTTCCTGCTATACGGAATATTGCGTGAGCAAAGTCATACCATGACGCTGCGCCCTCATTCGTAAAATGATATATTCCGGAAACCCACTGATGTGAGGTCAATATCTTCAATATCGCAACCGCCAAATCGCGAGCATAGGTTGGTGTGCCGATTTGGTCTGAAATAACTCTTACTTCTTCATGACTATCGGCGAGACGAAGCATTGTCTTCACAAAGTTGTTGCCATATGAAGAGTAAAGCCATGCCGTGCGGATAATGATACTTTCGGGCGCTAACGCAAGAAGAGCGGTTTCACCTTTGCGCTTTGTCGTGCCGTATTGAGAAATCGGGTTTACTTTATCACTTTCGCGATAGGGACGATGATTCGTGCCGTCAAACACATAATCGGTTGAAATATGGATTACCTTTACTCCATTTGCGTCGGCAGCCATTGCCAAATTCTTAACCGCATCACAATTGACAGCGCTACATGCGAGTTTCTCCTCCTCAGCTCGGTCTACGGCTGTATATGCAGCACAATTGACAATATGAGTAATCTCATTGTCAAGAATAAAAGCGTCTACCGCTTTGGCGTCAGTTAGGTCTAACTCATCGCGGTCGGTATATAATGTACACCCGGGAATTTCGGTTTCCAGGAGATTGCGCAACTCATTGCCCAATTGCCCGTTGGCACCGGTAACGAGAATCTTCATAATTCAGTGTATTGTTTCAGACCGCAAAGTTACTAATTTTTCTGCGAACCACCAACGCGATTGCCCGCAGTATCGTTATCGTCGTGCTTAAACAATTTATCATCTTCGTCGAGATGAAAATCTTTTGCAAGCAGAGCAACGAAACGGGTTATCTGAGCAATTGCCTGACGCGTATCCTCTCCAATCTCTTTATTCTGAAGGCGCATCAACAACAGTCCGTAGAGCGCCGTAAAACAAGTCTCGATTTCGCCAACCTTTGCGTCGCCGGCTTTCGAACGAAGTTCAACGATATAAGGGAGTGTGCGATAAAATTCTGCGGCATACTCGGGGAACGACGAATCGGCAAGCAATGTTTGATGAAGCTGCACGAGCTGATTCAAAATATTACGATTAATCTGTAAATGGCCCGACTCAACAGCTCCTTCACGTCGCATCATGTCGATAAGCGATTCATACCATTGGGTCATCTCTTGGCGTTGAGATTCATCGAGCCCGGAGCGGTCGATAATATTCGTCTTAATTCTATCTATGTCGCAACCATGGGCCCTAATGAGGTCCTCGATTTGCCACATATATAATATGTATTCAGCAATATTCTCTTTACGTTTCTGCGATGCGATAAACATTTCGTTGAAATTTTTTGTATCAATAGAAAACCGATAGCAAACTTACTATCAACTTTCATGCAAAGTTACTCATAAAGATGCGATTTAGCGCTCGTTTAAGAAATATTTTCTATCAAAAATCAGAATTATTATTTATATTTTGCTAAATTTGTGGCTTGAAAGGAAGTGTGTCTCGGCGAATACGCCGCAACCTTCTTCCCATGAAAACTTGATTTAGAAACAACCTAAATTTCTATCTTATGGATATTAGCCATATTGAACACATCGGCATCGCCGTTCCCTCTCTTGAGGAAGCTATCCCCTTCTACGAGAATATCCTCGGCCTTAAATGTTTTGCCATCGAAGAAGTTGCTGACCAGAAAGTAAAAACCGCTTTCTTCCGTGTCGGTCAAACCAAAATCGAGCTCCTTGAAGGCACTTCTCCCGAAAGCGCCATCTCGAAATTTATCGCCAACAACGGTGGCAGAGGAGGCATTCAGCATGTCGCTTTCGCTGTAGAAAGCGGCGTCGCAAACGCCTTGGCTGAAGCTGAAGAAAAAGGATGTCGTCTTATCGATAAAGCTCCCCGCAAGGGTGCTGAAGGCCTCAACATCGCGTTCCTCCATCCAAAATCAACCGTTGGAACTCTTGTTGAGCTCTGCGAAGACCCCAACAAATAATCGAGATTCGATAACGTATCTCAATCAATCCGAAAATATAACGAATATTATATACCAATCATAACAATGAGCACCCAGCTTGAAAAAATACAGGAACTGATCGCTAAACGCGAACAGGCCCGCTTGGGCGGCGGTGAAAAAGCCATCGCCAAACAACATGAGCGCGGAAAATATACCGCTCGCGAACGTATCGCACAGCTTCTCGACGAAGGTTCGTTTGAAGAACTTGATATGTTCGTAACCCACCGTTGCCACAACTTCGGTCAAGAGAAAAAAACATACCTCGGCGACGGCGTCGTTACCGGTTATGGTACAATCGAAGGCCGCTTGGTTTATGTCTTTGCTCAAGACTTCACCGTATTTGGAGGTTCTCTCTCTGAAACAATGGCATTGAAGATTTGCAAGGTTATGGACCTCGCTATGAAGATGGGTGCTCCCGTCATCGGCTTGAACGACTCTGGTGGCGCTCGTATTCAAGAAGGTATTAACGCCTTGGCGGGTTACGCAGAAATTTTCCAGCGCAACATCCTCGCATCAGGCGTTATCCCCCAAATTTCAGCAATCCTCGGCCCGTGTGCCGGCGGCGCGGTTTACTCTCCCGCATTGACCGACTTTACCATCATGGCTAAGGGTATCAGCTACATGTTCCTCACCGGTCCGAAGGTTGTTAAGACCGTTACCGGCGAAGATGTTAGCCAAGAAGACCTCGGAGGCGCAAGCGTTCACGCTTCAAAGAGCGGTGTTGCCCACTTCGCTGCTGAAGATGGAGAGGAAGCTATCAAGATTGTTCGCAAGCTATTCGGTTATATCCCGAGCAACAACCTCGAAGATGCGCCTGCCGTTGAATGTAACGACCCCATCGACCGCGTTGAAGACCTCCTCAACGAAATCGTTCCCGAAAGCCCCAACCGTCCCTACGATATGTATGAGGTTATCGGAGCAATCGTCGACAATGGCGAATTCCTCGAAATCCAGCGCGACTACGCTCGTAATATCATCATCGGTTTTGCTCGCTTCAACGGACAATCTGTTGGTATCGTTGCCAACCAGCCGAAGGTGCTCGCAGGCGTACTCGACTCAAACGCTTCTCGCAAGGGCGCCCGTTTCGTTCGCTTCTGCGACGCTTTCAACATTCCTATCGTAACCCTCGTTGACGTTCCAGGATTCCTCCCCGGAACCGGTCAAGAATATAATGGCGTTATCCTTCACGGAGCAAAACTGCTCTACGCTTACGGAGAAGCAACCGTACCCAAAGTTACCGTTACATTGCGCAAGAGCTACGGCGGTAGCCATATCGTGATGAGCTGTAAGCAACTCCGTGGCGACATGAACTACGCATGGCCCTCTGCCGAAATCGCCGTTATGGGTGGTGCCGGCGCTGTTGAAGTGCTTTACGCTAAAGAAGCTAAGGCTGCCGAAGACCCCGCCAAAGTGCTTAAGGAGAAAGAAGCGGAATACAACGACCTCTTCTGTAACCCCTATAACGCTGCCAAATATGGTTATATCGACGACGTTATCGAGCCGCGTAACACTCGCTTCCGCGTAATCCGCGCCCTCCAACAACTCGCAACCAAGCGCGTCACCAACCCTGCCAAAAAACACGGTAACATTCCTCTGTAATAGAAAACGTTTCACGAAATAGGCACGAGGGGGAGACGAATCCCCTCACGAGGATACGCCTTCCCCTCCCCTTTTAACTATTTACCATAAAAACGCCATATAGAATGAAACGCAAACTTCTATTAATATTCGCATTGATGGCATTAGGCTGCTCAAGCCTTTCTGCCCAAGCTCGAAAGAACTTGAGAATCAATGAGGTTATGGTCATTAACGACTCTAATGCCGTTGACGAATATGGTCGCCACGCCGCTTGGATTGAGCTCTTCAACTCAAACTATGCGTCTATGGAGATTTCGAGCGTATTCCTTACGAACGACACAACCGGCACTAACAAGACTCTCTATCCCGTGCCTCTAGGAGACGTTAAGACCAAACTTCCTAAACGCCAACACATTCTTTTCTGGGCCGACAATCGTCCGACTGACGGCACTTTCCACACGAATTTCACCCTCGACCCCAATAAACCCAATATCATCGCCATCTATGATGCTGACGGTAAAACGCTTATCGACATCGTAGAAGTGCCGGTGCTCAAACCCGGTCAATCTTATGCTCGCAAAATCGATGGCATCGGTGCTAAAGAGGGCGAATGTGAAACTGACTTCTGGTCGGTTCGTAACGGCACAGAAACTGAAGGCGACTACATCACTCCGGGTAGCGCTAACAAAATTAAAGGCACTAACCCCAAAATCGACGAATTCAAAGAAAAAGACTCAAACGGTTTCGTTATGACAATTTCTGCCATGGGCATCGTATTCTCAGCCCTGATTCTTCTGAGCATCTGTTTCTACCTCATCTCTCGTTTTAACGCTGCTCGCTCTAAACGCAAAAAGATTGAGGCTCACGGTCTCTCTATAACAGACAGCACTACTGTTGCCACAACCGACGGTGACTCCGGAGAAGCAATCGCGGCTATAGCTATGGCTCTTCATGACCATCTTGACGCCCACGACCGCGAAAGCTCTGTATTAACAATCAACAAAGTGCGCAAAGCTTACTCTCCTTGGAGTTCACATATCTATACCCTGCGCCAGATGCCTAACAGACACTAATGATAGGCTCGATTACATTTTTCAAAACAGATAATTAGATAGATCAAAATGAAAGAATATAAATATAAAATCAACGGGACTGTCTATAAAGTAGGCATCGGTGACATCGAAAACGGAATAGCCGAAGTAGAAGTTAACGGCACTCCCTATAAGGTTGAAATCGAAAAGGCTCAAGCTACCCCGACTATCAAGTCGGTAAAACCTGCCGCTGCTCCACGCACATCTTCCGGCGAAAAGGTAATCGCTCAACCGGCGCCCAAGGCTGCTGCCGGCGGCACTCCTATCAAGGCGCCCCTTCCCGGAACAGTTCTCGAAATCAACGTTTCTGTCGGACAAGCTGTTAAAGCTGCTGACCAAGTTGCCGTACTTGAGGCTATGAAGATGGAGAATTCTATCCGTGCCGGTGTAGACGGAACAGTAAAATCAATCGAGGTCAACAAGGGCGACTCTGTCCTCGAAGGAACTGTGTTGATTACGATTGCCTAATGGTAATATAAAGAATCAAGCTATAACGCATGTCTAAACTCAACCGACGCGGCCAGCTCGCTGTCGGCCTAATACCATTAGAATGAACGATTTTGGATCCTTTATGGTAGGCAACCTTGCTCAGTTCTGGGAACTGACCGGTTTCGCCAACGCCACCTGGCAGCATATCATTATGCTTGCCGTGGGACTCTTTTTCATATGGCTCGCCATCAAAAAAGAATTTGAGCCGATGCTGTTGGTTCCCATCGGTTTCGGTATTCTCATTGGAAACATTCCCTTCAACGCTGACGCCGGTCTTGAAATTGGCATCTACGAAGAAGGATCGGTTTTAAATATCCTCTATAACGGTGTTTCTGCTGGCTGGTATCCCCCGCTGGTATTCCTCGGAATCGGCGCCATGACCGACTTTACAGCACTTATCGCCAATCCGAAACTGATGCTCGTCGGCGCTGCCGCTCAATTCGGCATCTTCGGTGCATACATGGTTGCTTTACAGTTAGGCTTCATGCCAGACCAAGCTGGCGCTATCGCAATCATCGGTGGTGCTGACGGTCCTACTGCAATCTTCCTCTCATCGAAGCTTGCTCCCAATTTGATGGGCGCAATCGCCGTATCAGCCTATAGCTATATGGCACTCGTGCCCGTTATTCAGCCGCCAATTATGCGCCTTCTTACAACCAAGAATGAGCGCGTAATCAAGATGAAACCGGCTCGTGCCGTTGCTCAAAGCGAAAAGATCATCTTCCCAATCATCGGTTTATTGTTGACCTGCTTCGTTGTCCCCTCTGGTATTCCCTTGTTGGGTATGCTCTTCTTCGGCAACCTGCTTAGAGAATGTGGCGTAACAACCCGCCTCGCAAAAACGGCGTCAAACGCTCTTACCGACATAGTAACCATGCTCCTTGGTTTGACCGTTGGAGCGTCTACTCAGGCATCAACTTTCTTGACAAAAGAGACAATCTTCATCTTCGCCCTCGGCTTCATGGCATTTATTATCGCCTCAGCTTCGGGTGTACTCTTCGTGAAGTTCTTCAACCTCTTCCTCCCCAAAGCGAAGAAATTGAACCCGCTAATTGGTAACGCCGGCGTATCAGCCGTGCCGATGTCAAGTCGCATTTCTAACAACCTCGGACTCGAATACGACCCCTCTAACTATCTGCTGATGCATGCTATGGGTCCGAACGTAGCCGGTGTTATTGGTTCTGCAGTTGCAGCCGGTGTGCTCTTGGGATTCCTCGCCTAATTGTTGCTCCGACAATAAAATATTCAACAAAAGCCGACCAAAAAGGTCGGCTTTTGTTGAATATTTTATTGAATTATCTTTCCAAGATAAATAATTCTACCAAGTTTTTGCGTAAATTTGCATACCATGAAGATTCTCCATATCATATTCTCTTTTAACAGAGGTGGCGCAGAAACCATGCTTGTTGATATTGTCAACGAGCAAGCGGCTCGCGGCCATAATGTAGAATTACTGATTATTAATTCAGCCATCGATAGAGAGCTGCTATCTAACATTTCACAAAATGTAACTGTTAGTCGATTCAACCGCAAAGAAGGCTCTATGCCCCTGTTGCTGATGGCGCGTCTAAACCTTTTTGTTCTCCGTCGCAATCCCGATATAATCCATCTACATAATAGCAACCTTTCGGGGCTTCTTAGAATTCGAAGAAATACTACGATTTATACCGTACACGCTCTAAATATTTCGATGAAATACTGCCATAACAATTACATGGCGGCAATTTCAGATGCTGTTAAAGATGACGTTATATCTCGAGTAAGAAATGCAAAAATAAGAGTTATTGCTAACGGTATTAACTTAGAAAGAATTACGCATCGCCCCGAGAATGTAACGCCTACGGTGTTTCATATCGTACAAGTCGGTCGTCTTGTTGCCGATTTAAAGGGACAAGATATTTTGATAGACGCTCTATCGATTCTCAGAAAGAGAGGCTATAACGCTGATGTCACATTTATCGGCGATGGTCGCGACCTTGATTTACTCAAACAACAAGCAGAGCGTCTCGGCGTTGCCGACAAGGTAACGTTCAGCGGAAGCCTAAACCGAGGAGAAGTCTATTCCGTTTTAAAAAACTATGACATTATGTGTCACCCCTCGCGCTTCGAAGGCTTCGGCTTGACAATTGCTGAAGGTATGGCTGCCGGATTACCAATGGCACTACCTGAAGGTGGTGGTCCTTGGGAAGTAGCCGACAGCGGACGTTTGTGCGAATCATTTATATCTGACAATGCGACTTCTTGCGCCGACGCCATCGCTCGCATTATTGACAACTTCCCTGCAGCGCTAAAACTCGCCGATGACGGATATAAACATGTCAATGAAAATTATTCCGTACGCCGAATGGTGTCTGAATATGAACACTATTACTCTGACCTCATATCAAATCGATAATTGTTCTGTATCCGTAGTCAACAATTCTATAAGCCTTGTTGTTATTACAATAACTTCAAAATAAACCACGCAAGACATCGATTTCATAAAGTATTTCGCCAATTCTTACCAAAAGTCGACAGTGAACAGAACATCTAAGCATAAAAATTTCAACCGCAATCCATAGCAACAATCAACAATTTTGTCTTAAACATTAAATCTACGATTCAACATGATTGACAAAAAAGTTATTGATTCAATATACAAAAAATTCAATAAACGACCGTCATCACCCGACGAGCTTGATATTCCGCTATTGTTTGAGAAGCTGCCCGAAGAAGCTAAAATTGAAATTCTTGGCAACGAATTGATTATCAATTCAACCGAACCCGATTCTCCATTCCATAACATACCGATTGGCAATATCAATGCTATCATCGAATTCGACGAAGCTGTTGCCATTGTTCTTCACGCCTCTATTATTTTCATTTCAAAAGATGACGGATCTGTGAATGTCCATATCAAAGAGCTTGAAGAATCGTTTTTTGACCGAATAAAATCTCTACTAACAAGATAAGCCTTCGTGTCACTAAAGCAATATTTTTGCTCTAAAACAGCTACCAAATCAAATAATACCCTATACATAAGAAACTTTTCGAGCGATAGTTAACTATTTTTGCGATTTTCTACGTAACTTTGTGGTTAGCTTTGCTGTCTATCTATTTCAACACTAACGACAGCGACTATACTCTGTTAATTATTTACGTTTCGAAATATAACCATGTACAGGACTAACACCTGCGGCGAGCTCAGACTTGCCGATGCCGGAAAAGAGGTCACTCTAGCCGGATGGATACAGCGCTCTCGTAAGATGGGAGGTATGACTTTCATCGACTTGCGCGACCGTTACGGCCTTACCCAAATTGTTTTCAATAACGCCGACAATGCCGAGCTCTGCGAGCAGGCAAACCATCTCGGACGCGAGTATGTTGTGCAGGTAACCGGTAAAGTTGCCGAACGTTCTGCCAAGAATCCGGCGTTGCCTACCGGCGAAATCGAAATCATTGCCGAAAATCTTATCGTTCTGAATTCTTCAGAACTTCCTCCGTTCACTATTGAGGATGAAACCGACGGCGGCGATGACATCCGTATGAAATTCCGCTATCTCGACTTGCGCCGCCCCTGCGTTCGCAAAAACCTCGAGTTACGCCATAAGATGACAATGGAAGTGCGTCGTTATCTCGACTCTAAGGGCTTCCTTGAAATCGAAACTCCAATGTTGGTCGGATCTACCCCCGAAGGTGCACGCGACTTCGTTGTGCCATCTCGCATGAACCCCGGTCAATTTTATGCTCTGCCCCAGTCGCCCCAGACTCTCAAGCAGTTGCTAATGGTTTCCGGAATGGACCGCTACTTCCAAATCGTAAAATGTTTCCGCGATGAAGACCTTCGCGCCGACCGTCAACCCGAGTTCACTCAGATTGACTGCGAAATGAGCTTTGTTAACCAAGAAGATGTTATCTCGCTCTTCGAAGGCATGGCTAAACACCTCTTCAAGGAATTACGCGGAGTTGAAATTACCGAGCCATTCATACGTATGCCATGGGCCGATGCAATGAAACTTTATGGTTCTGACAAGCCCGACTTGCGTTTCGGTATGGAGTTTGTCGAACTAATGGATATCCTCAAAGGTCACGGATTCGCAGTATTTGATAGCGCAGCTTACGTTGGCGGTATTTGCGCCAAAGGAGCCGCAAACTATACTCGCAAGCAACTCGACCAATTGACTGAGTTCGTTAAACGTCCGCAAATCGGCGCTAAAGGCATGGTTTACGCTCGCGTTGAAGCCGACGGTTCGGTTAAGTCTTCAGTTGATAAATTCTATACTCAAGAAGTTCTCCAGCAAATGAAACAAGCATTTGCGGCTGAACCCGGCGACCTTATCTTGATTCTCTCAGGCGACGACGCAATGAAAACTCGCAAACAACTTTGCGAACTACGCCTCGAAATGGGTTCTCGCCTCGGTCTACGCGACAAAAACAAATTCGCTTGCCTTTGGGTTGTCGACTTCCCGATGTTTGAATGGTCTGACGAAGAACAGCGCTTGATGGCTATGCACCATCCGTTTACTCATCCAAAAGATGAAGACATTCCTTTGCTCGACTCCAAACCTGAAGAAGTGCGCGCCGACGCCTACGATATGGTCGTAAATGGCGTTGAAGTTGGAGGCGGCTCAATCCGTATCCACGATTCCGCACTCCAAGCAAAGATGTTCGAGATTCTCGGCTTTACCCCCGAAAAAGCTCAAGAACAGTTTGGCTTCTTGATGAACGCATTCAAATATGGAGCACCCCCTCATGGAGGTCTTGCTTACGGACTCGACCGCTGGGTAAGCCTCTTCGCCGGTCTAGACACAATCCGCGACTGCATGGCATTCCCGAAAAACAACTCCGGTCGCGACGTAATGCTCGACGCCCCCGCTCCGCTCGACCAAAAACAACTCGACGAATTGCAACTTGCGCTCGACCTTAAAGAGAAATAATCGTCATTCCCATTTATTGAAACTTTCGGGCAAATCTAACGCCTAAATATGACTAACAGAGAAATAACAGACGCCATTGAAGAGTTTGCCCCACTTTCACTGCAAGAAAGTTGGGACAACTCGGGATGGCAAATCGGTAGCCGAGACGCAACTTGTCGTGGCGCACTCCTCTGCGTCGACGTCACTCCCGAAATCATACAAGAAGCAATCGACAAAGATTGCAATCTTATTATCTCTCATCATCCCCTAATTTTCCGCGGAGTAAAACAAATAACAAACAGAGACCGTGTCGAACGCTGTATAACCCTCGCTATCGAAAACCAAATTTCTGTTTATTCCTCACATACGGCCACAGATTGTGCGCCCGGAGGAGTTTCTTGGGAAATGGGACGCCGCCTCGACTTGTCTGAAATGGAGTTTCTCGACGAATCCGGGCTCGGCGTTATAGGCAATCTTACCACTCCTCTACATTGGCGCGAGTTTGTCAAACTAGTAAAAGATAGTTTCGGCGCCGAAATAGTAAGATGCTCACGAATCCCCAACGAGGATTTTACAATCAATCGAGTCGGACTTTGCGGCGGCGCTGCTGCCGAATTTATACCACTGGCGTTAAAGCGCGGCGCTCAAGCTTACGTCACCGCAGACAGCAAACTTAACCAATTTATCGACCACGCCAATGATATTCTTTTGGTCGATTCGGGCCATTTTGAGACCGAAGAGTGCACAAAAGAGATTTTTTATCGCGTGATTTCTGAAAAATTTCCTAACTTTGCAGTCTGTAAATCAATTGTTGAGAGAAATCCGGTTATCTATATATAACAACAGCGGCTTTCCCTCGCATAACTTTGTAAATATTTTCCATCTTTTCGCATGGCTACTGATAAAAACAAATCTGAAAACCTCTCTGTCGAGAGCCGTCTGAACTCACTTTACAAGCTTCAAACGGTTCTGACCGAAATCGACCGCATCAAGACTATCCGCGGCGAGCTTCCCCTCGAAGTAAAAGACCTTGAGGACAACCTCGAAGGTCTACATACTCGTATCGCCAACTTCAAGGCCGACATCGAAAACCTCCGTCAGAAACTTGCCCAAGAAAAAGAGAAAATCGCTGACTCGCAAAGTAAAATCGCACGATACAAAGAACAACTCGACAATGTGCGCAACAACCGCGAGTTTGACCTTCTCTCTAAAGAGGTAGAGTTCCAAACTCTCGAAATCGAGCTCTGCGAAAAACATATCGGAGAATATACTCGTAGCATCGACAACCGTTCTCACGACATCGAAACTACAGAAGTAAAGATTTCAGATACTGAACATGTCCTCGCTGAAAAGCGCGCCGAACTCGAGGAAATCGTTAACGAAACTCGCCAAGACGAAGAGCGTCTACGCCAACAAGCCAAAGACCTTGAGCCTATGATTGACGCCCGAACTCTCAACGCATTCAAACGCATCCGCAAAAATGCTCGTAACGGTCTCGGTGTTGTTTACATTCAACGTAACGCTTGTGGTGGTTGCTTCAACCGCATCCCGCCCCAAAAGCAACTCGAAATCAAGATGCGTAAAAAAATCATCGTTTGCGAATACTGCGGTCGCATCCTCGTCGATCCCGCCATCGCCGGCGTTGAAGATTAATGCAAATCTCTGTAAAATAAAGAGCGTTCATGCAAATGAAAGCCCTATAATCTCCCGATAATAAAGAATTCACGGAGGTGTGTCCTTTCGCCGGAATAAACCGGACAGGTCACACCTCCTGCTTTTTACCCCAACCCCATGTCGCGAGCAATTATTACGTTAATCATTATCACATTCTCAATCTTCGCGTCAGCGCCGCAACTAACGGCAAAAACAAAAGTAAGTAAAGGCAACAGCGAAATATACGCGCAATTCAAAGGAGTCAACATTGATTCCCTTATAATCGCGCTGTGCAAAGAACACGGCACATCTCGCGTTGGAGGAATATGGTCGGCAACTACAGACGGCGCAACAATCGGTATCATCACTGCCAATGTCTGGACTCAAAAAACGGGAATCACAAACCCCGACATGAAACGGAATATGGCAGAACAATGGATAATAATACTTATCGACTCCCCTAGTCCGACACTTCAACCCGGCACAATCATAGGATGGTTTTCTCCATCTGCAAAGCCTGACTACTTTAACGCCCAAATCTACACCAACGAAGATGACGCAAAACTCAGCAAACCAAAACAATTCATTCTTCATCTTGCCGACGACGGTCATCTGACAATGAAAGCCATACGCAAAGGTATAGAAATAAATCCATGGCGCTTTCTACCATATATGATTAGAGGATCCGTAAAATATCGCGACGACTCTCCGCGCGACCTCGACGGTTTTATCAAAAAATGGCCAACTCCCCATAATCCTCAAAATCCACGTTACCTCTAAATCTGAAATAGACCATGCCTCGCTGTTTATTGACAATATTATCACTTATTCTAGCGATGTCGCTCTCTAAGATTACAGCAGACCGAATCGTAACAACCCGCAAGCATCTAAAAACATCTTCAGAATACAAAATAGACTCAGACCGCTCAAAAATATCGATTATAAGAGACACTATCATTCACCCCCAAAATAAAATCAGATTTTGTGGATACGAAAAATCCTTAAGAGCTACAAAAGAAACAATCTTTATAGAGAACCTTTGCGACTCTACAATCTCAAACATTGCCTTCACGATTAAATATCTCGATTCTAACGGGCGGCAACTCCACCAACGAGGAATCAATCTAAAGACCGACATTCCGCCCCGTAACGCTCGCCGTTTCGACCTCAAATCGTGGGATACTCAAAAATCATTTTACTACATCTACGGTGAAAAGCCTCGCAAATCAGCAACCCCATACGACATCACAATTTCCGCTGACACAATAATAATCACCCCATGCATCCAATAGACCACATCAAATCATTCACAAAACTAACCCCGGAGATTGAAGCAACTCTCTACGGATTAATGAGTGAACGATCCTACAAGAAAGGCGACACTATCAGAGGGGCTGTTAACCTCGCAAACTACAGCTTCTACATTAAACACGGTGCTGCCCGTGTATTTATCACAATCGGAGGGAAAGAACAAACGCTATCATTTTCCTTCGACAATGAATTCATAATCGCTAACAGACAATCAATACGCGACCAACCTGACACTATCGCCATACAATTCCTCGAGCCAACCGAAATAATCTATCTTCCCCACCTCAAAATAAAAGACGTACTTACCGACTCAATCGAAACGACTTCATCTCTTCTATTTCTCAACACATCATTAATACGATATACAAGCTTTCTCGAAGAACGAATCTACGTAATGCAAAACATGAACGCAGTCCAACGATACCAATGGGTCTTAAAACGCCATCCGAGAATCTTAGAGACAGCTACAGCAACACAAATAGCCTCATACTTGGGACTCTCCAAAGAAACCCTATATCGCATCCGCAACAATAAATACTAACCACATATAAACCTAATACTCCTCACATAAATAGTATCCGTCCGAAAAAAGCCGACTTAAAAACTCGATTTAAGGTCGGCTAATTTCTGACGGATACTTGGAGGGGAGATTGAGGAGTATGATTGCGAGGCTGAGGAATCTGAAGTTGTATGGTCGGCTTATTTCGGACTGATATTTGGAGGGGAGATTGAGGAGTATGATTGCGAGACTGAGGAATGTGAAGTTGTGTGTTCTGATTATTTCTAACGGATACCTGGAGGGTAGATATTGGAGTATGATTGCGAGGCTGAGGAATCTGAAGTTGTGTGTTCTGATTATTTCTAACGGATACCTGGAGGGTAGATTGAGGAGTATGATTGCGAGGCTGAGGGATGTGAAGTTGTTCGAGTCTGCAATTGTTTTTCGATAGTGAATTTATTCGACGGAAAG
>CAZXAZ010000011.1:0-80577 GCA_964638475.1 uncultured Alistipes sp.
GAAGCCCCATCCCCGCCGATAGCCGTTTCATCCCTGCGGCCTCAAAAATTGTGGGGTGCTATGCAGGTGAAATTTGCGTTTCGACTTTGACTTTAGGTGAACGAACTTACTCTAATGGCGAAAATGGCTTTAAGTATTTTACAGATGCCATTCAGCCCGGAGGTTTGTATCTTCTTGATGAGCCGGAGAATTCCCTATCAGCAGAAATACAACTTGACCTCGTACAATATCTCCAAGGTATGGCAAGATTCTACAATTGTCAGTTCATAATATCAACTCATAGCCCATTCATCCTATCTATTCCGTTTGCACGCATTTACAACATGGATGAAATACCTGTCAAGACATTCAAATGGACAGAACTTCCGAACGTCAGAATCTTGTATGATTTCTTCAAAGATCATGCATCTGAGTTTGAATAAAGACAATACTCAATTTGACCAGAAATTTTCTCTCTGGTTCCATGGCATTGAGGAGTAATTATTGATGAGGTTTATGCGCTATTACTACAACGGAGAATCAAAGACCCATACTATACTCTATTCGATTATAGCGGCAAAACCTCCGTTTCTAACCAACTTAATCGGCAATGCTGTGGTTGATGTGACTTCTGTCGTTTTTTTGCGATAATCCATTGCTTGACGTCCGGCATTGATGCCATCTTCAAATGATGTCATCTTATAGGTCCGATCCTTTTCCAAAAAATCCATTGAGACAATAAACTCGCGATTTCGCTCAGCGCCATTGGTGATTGCTCCGATAAACCATCGTTCTCCTTTTCGTTTCGCGAGAATTACATACTCCCCTACTTTAGCATCAAGGGCTATTGTTTCATCCCATGTAACCGGCACATTGGTTATGAATTCGGTGCAATCCTCATTGCGATAATAGAGCGTCGGGTTATCAGCTAACATCTGAAGACCGCTTTCAAATATTACGAACAGCGCCATCTGGTAAGCCCTCGTACCGATACTTGCCGAATTCGGGCGTTCTGCGCGATACGATTCCGGTTGCATACTCAACATCGCGCCGGGAGTATAATCCATCGGGCCAACTGCATTTCGCATAAATGGCAAATACAGACTATTCTCGGGGCGACAACCACCCATTTGTTCCATTCCTCGAACTCCCTCATAAGACAAGACATTCGGATATTTATATTCCAAACCTGCCGGTTTAAACGAGCCGTGGAAATCTACAAACAAACAATTTTTCGCAGCCTCTTTTGCTACACGTTCATAATAATTGACCATCCATTGATCGCTTCTATCCATAAAATCGATCTTCACGCCCTTAATACCCCAATCATGGAACGTCTTAAAAAGGTCAATATTATTTTCGACGGTCAACCAAGTGAGCCATAAAACGATATCAACATTCCGTTCCTTTCCATACTGAATCAATTCCGGCAAGTTAATCGTAGAATTGGGGATAAACGGATTGCGTGTAGATTGCGCCCATCCCTCATCCATAATAATATAAGGGATGCCGAATTTAGAGGCAAAATCGATATAATATTTATATGTATCTTGATTATATCCCGAGACAAAATTAACATCCGGGCCATAGGGGCACGCGCCATTCCACCATTCCCAACTAACTTGCCCGGGCTTTATCCAAGACGTATCCTCAATCTGATTCTGATCCGCCAATTTAAGAGTCATCGTATTTTCAAGAATCTCCTTATCTTCTTTGGCAATAACAAAATAGCGCCATGGATAGTTTCTACACCCCTTCGTTTTAGCAATATAATCTGCTTCTTTGGTGATTCTCACACTTCTATCTCCACTCTCCTCAAATTCAAGCGGCGCCTTCGGGAAAGTAGAAGTCATACGGTGTTCGCCTGTTCCTTTCAGAAACATGCAAGGATAATCAGATAGGTCAGATTCACTGACCAATATTTTATAACTTTTTCGAGTATCAATTAACACCGGTAGAGTAGACATTTTATCTTCCGGCTTCCAATTCTCGATATCGACATGAGAATAAGACTCCTCATAAGCCGTACGAAATCCACCGGGTTGCTGTAAATGTAACAAATAATTGTCTTGACAACCTATCGAAAACTCTTCGTCTATGACTTCAACATCATTAGTGCCGTTTGTCACAAAGCGATACGCAACCCCCTCATCAAAAGCTCTAAACTCAACACTATAGCCTTTAAATTGAAGCGTCAGCTTATTATAACGATTGCTAACCGTCGAAAACTTCAACGATACGACCGGTTTAATAACCTCATCGACCTCTCCCCGCTTAACCTTCTTCAGTTTAGGATTCTCACCTAAGACATTGTTTCTCAAGGCCAACTGCATAGTATTATCCTTTAATAGGCACTCCCCATCGCAACTTATATCATAACTAATTTTATCACCGAGCGCAACATCTACTCTAATTCGCTCATTAGGCGATTTCAACGTCATCACATTCTCTCCATAAGAGATAAGAGAGAATATCATAACACTAATAACTGTCAGAAGAACCTTAATCATAATTAATATCTTTTTAAGACACTTATCATCATTTATTTTATTTCACAAATTGAGTGTTGAGATACTCTTCCCATAAGACATCAATCGAATAATCTTCTCCCAACGCATATTTTATTGCGCCGTCAAATGACCATGGAACAACATCTAACGCACTCCGATTAAACTTGCGCAAAAATTCAGCATTCTTATTCTCTCTAATCCAATCAAAGAAATATCCTGCTGATTGATATCCATCTAAATAGTGGCCACCACACACATAATTCTCCGGGTGCTCAAAACCGCCATTCGCCAATCTCACAGCATCTGCCATCCCTTCGATAAACGCACGGAAAACGCGGCTATTACCATAATCACCAACGCCATGCGGCTCAAGTTGGAATGCATGGGTCAATTCATGCAACAAAACGCCTCGCGTTTCAAATAGCAAACGTGTCGTATCATTCAATTCAAACGACCTCTCTATATGACGTGTACTATAAAAAATCGAAATGTCACCATTACCGCCCCCCTTGGCGGAAATGCCATCAACATCTTCAAGCGTGTAATGCAACCTATCAACCGGCGGAATCGTATCTGATGAAACATCATAAAGCGTCGCCAACACTTCCGAGGCGGCCTTCCTTATATAAGATTCTGCATCAGGGATAATCGTATGATACAACCGCGCGCCCTCAGTGTCAAACGCTTTATCTTCAACCAATATTGCGCCAATTCGATAATCGGCCAATGCGCCACCTATTGTTTGCGCCATTATGGAAATCGGCGCAAACAATAAAACGGCAAGTAGCTTTGTTAATACAGTCCACTTCATATCTTAAAAAAGAGCCATCTCGGTTAGCTCTCAATCTTTATTATTTCTTCGTAACAGAATTAACCCCGACCATCCACCCGAGATGGGGAATTAACGAAATAATCTTAGTTGAGATTACACAGCTGATAAACGTAGCGATAGCGATTACCGGAATAGACAATCCGGTAGGAAGTTGCAACCAACCCTTGAAAATAGAGACATACAATCCAAGCCACAAGATATGAATCAAATAGATGCCATAACTTAAATTCGACAGTTCTGCAATTATTTTCGGAGTCTTCTGCTTCTCAATGCAAGAGAACAATAAGAACGCTCCAGCGGTCAGCAAGACGCAATTGATAGTGCAGAACGCCCAACCGATTTCGAGAACAGGGGTCTCATGTATTTCACCGGGAACTGCCTGAATATAGAACGACAAAATTGTCCATACCGCACCGACAACCATCGACGTCGCGCCAACAGCCAAACGCTTCGAACGCGACCAATCAAGATGTACACGGATATAATGAGCAAGCACCAAATATCCCAAATATCCGGAAAAATACCATAACATATGATATTCATTCCAAAAACACTCGCCCCATATCTCGCCAAAGAATCGACGAAGATATGGCATACATGTCGAAATCAAAAACAGCACAATGAAAAAGCGTTCTTCAGATGCTTTTGCTTTCGCAAGCCAAGGCGATATCATCGGGATAAACAGATACAAGCTTATCAACGGATACATAAACCATAGATGCCCCGCCAATGTCGGGAAATTCAGGGGAATTCGCGCAAGGTCGGTCAACGATGTCTCAAGAGTAATCTGCCCCCAAAGCATCGGAACAGTTGAATATACAACCATAAAGAGCAGAAACGCAGGAAGAATCCTAACTGCCCTACGCTTATAGAATTCCATCGCAGACATACCCTCCTTCATCGGCACGAGCAAGAACGCTGACACAATCATAAACAAAGGCACTGCCATGCGAGAAAAGCCGTCATAAAGCGACACCCAAAATCTATCAGTTTCATTCGCAAGCAATGATTGAGGGCCCGCCATATCTGTCGCCCCCGGCGCCGGATAATAATTCTCGCTCGCATGTACGAGTATCACCAAAAAACAAGCAAAAACTCTTACATAATCGAGAAAAACAATTCGTTTATTCATAATTATTCAATTGTAAATTTACTCTTCGATTTAGTTAGGATAAGCAAAACTATATTTATCTAGCAATCAGCAGCATTTCTTATCGCTAAGATACTTATTAAACTCGTCTAATGTCTTGTCTGAATAAACAATGACGCGTTTCTTGCCAAATATTGATACTAGTATATCTCGCCACCAATTCAATACATAACGATCTTTTGCCCCGCGACGGCTCCATGACAACGGCTTCTCGCAGAAAGCAATATTCTTTTTTACATATGGATAAGCCTTCAGCAACCATACTTCTTAGCATCATTAAACACTTCAACAGCCGATTTATACATCTGAACCTGCATCAACGCACATCCATATTCTACCGCTGTCTGTTTTCCTGGCTTTGATTTATAACAATCGCGTGTAAAATCACTCATCATTAAGTCAATTTCAAATTGTCTTTGAAACTTCATAATGCTAAAAACAGCAATAATGAGGAGCAAGCAAATTACGTATTTCATTTAAAGAATTTGTCATTAATGACTTCTTGCAATTAGTTCCATTTGCAAAGTAACCAATTTTCAAGCAGATATGCCAGAAAACACGCCGTAAAAAAGATTCACAAAACGTAAAAAAGCGTAAACCAGTCTTCATACCTAAATCTTCCCGAATCGAAAGTAATCAGAAACATCTCAAAATAAGGTTCCATTCAACATCAAAATTATCCGTTAATGGCGGTGGGTCATTCGTGCCCCTCCGCCTTATTTATGATTAATTTTGAATCGAAAACGAAACAACCACACGAAAAAGTATACAAAAATTCGGGCATCCGACAAGCAGAAGCCCGAACTAAAATACGTCTCGAAGTCAATTCGTTTGTAGAATAAATTTAAATCAAACCGACTTCAACAAGAAGCTAGTTATTGGGTTATTTGACTAATTCAACGATATCATTCCAAGGTATTGTGGGCATCCCATCTTCAGTCCATTCGATAGGAAGCCAAACATAACGCGAATCTTCGAGATTGGTCTTATTCCAGCGGTCAAACATGGCGAGATAAGCATCGTCTGCTCCCTGAATGGGCTGAATATAAGTGCTCTGCGCATAGAAAGTTTTTTCAGCATCTACGCCTCTGCAGGGGTCTCCGAGAACTGTCCACTGTCCCATAATACTATCAGCGACAGCAACTTGGGCGGTGTTGGGGTCCCAACCCGAACAACCTGATGTCAAGACATAATACTTTCCTGCGCGCTTGAAGACCGCCGGTGCTTCTCGACTTGCGCCGATAAAGTTTCTGGTATAGTTTCCGGTCGGCTTGAGATAGTCATCTGTTAATTCATTGATATACATAGTCGCATTATCTTCTGAGGATGCGAACTGATACGCCTTTCCATCATCGTCGACAAAAACAGTTTGGTCGCGACTCATAGAATCATTTGGGCGAAAACTGCCCAAATATGAAAACGGACCTATAGGAGTGTCTGATATAGCAACACCGGCAGCAGCTTTAAAATAATCGGGGCTATCGACATGAGCCCACATTACAAATTTCCCCGTTTTTTTATTATAAATGACCTTCGGGCGCTCAAGAACGTTAGAGGCGTGTAAATCATGGTTAGGATCTTCGCTGGCTTCAAGCGCAAGCCCTTCAAACTTCCAATTTCTAAGGTCGGTTGAAGAATAACAACTTACGCCCGTCACATCGGTGCGATAACACTCCCATGTCGCCCACTCCGGCAATATCGTTTTGCCAACTTTATATTCGCCATACAAATAATAAACGCCATCATGAAAAAGCATTCCGGCGCCATGAGCATTGATAGGGTTACCATCAACATCAAGCCATTTTTCACCTTGAACAAATGGTTCGGTTACAGTTGCGTCAGCACTACTCTGACTCCTACATTGCGTATTGACAACAAATAATATTGCCATCGCCATGAGTATTAAGAATCCTTTTTTAAACATAGTTTTTATGATTTTCAAGTGGTAGACATAATACATCTCCGAGCAAAAGTTTCAAGCCCATATGATAAGAATTTCCGAGACTTTACAAAGATAAATCATTTATAATGATTCCCCGCCAAATCTTCAAACATAATTTAAGCATTCGTGCTCTTTAAAACCGCCAGATTTAGTAAATCATCTCGGATCGCATCAAGATTATATTTCTCTAAAAGCACCTTTTTTTTACAAAAAAAAATCTAATTTTGCAGAAACGATAGAGTATCATTTCTCTATTTTGCAATTTCAACCTAACAGATTACAACAATCTGTATAAAGTAACGACTACAACATCTTCCAACGATATGCAGTAACTATGTCGCTGGAGCAAGAAGGAAAAAATTGAAAATACAAATCTATTACCGTATTTTAATCCGCCCACTTGTATGAGACGCTTCGCAAATCTAATATCTGCAATTTTGATATTCTCATTTAGCTTTTGTGCATATGCCGACACCCCAACGATTAAAAACCAAAAATCTCAGTTCGAAGTCGGTAAGGGGACTTTTCTTCTCGATAACAAACCTTTTATTATCAAAGCTGCAGAACTTCACTATCCTCGAATTCCTCGTGAATATTGGCAACACAGACTAGAACTTTGTAAAGCGTTAGGCATGAACACCGTATGCCTCTACTCATTTTGGAATTCTCATGAACCTCGAAAAGACCAATTCGACTTCTCCGGTCAAAATGACATCAGAAACTTTATAAAACTTTGCCAAAAGAACGATCTGAAAGTTATTCTACGCCCCGGACCATATGTGTGTGCCGAATGGGAAATGGGCGGACTTCCTTGGTGGTTACTGAAGAAGAAGGATATACGACTTCGCCAACAAGACCCGTTCTTTATGGATCGCGTCGACAAATTCCAAAAAGAATTGGCAAAACAAGTCGGAGACCTCACGATTGCCAATGGCGGTCCGATTATAATGATACAAGTTGAAAACGAATATGGCTCATATGGTATCGATAAAGAATATATCGCTGAAATCCGCGATATGCTCCGCGAAAATTTCGGCAATGAGATAACTCTGTTTCAATGTGATTGGTCATCAAATTTTCTCAATAACGGGCTCGACGACCTCATTTGGACTATGAACTTTGGCACAGGAGCTAATATCGACCAACAATTTGAAAAGTTGAAAGAAATCAGACCGGACTCGCCACTAATGTGCTCTGAATTTTGGAGCGGATGGTTCGATAAATGGGGTGCGAACCATGAAACTCGTCAAGCAACCGATATGATTGCCGGCATCGATGAAATGCTGTCAAAAGGCATATCGTTTAGCCTATATATGACTCACGGTGGCACTAACTGGGGGCATTGGGCAGGAGCTAATTCTCCAGGTTTCTCCCCAGACGTTACCTCTTATGATTATGATGCACCAATCAGCGAATCCGGACAAACGACACCTAAATATTGGGAATTGCGTAAAACTCTCGCCAAATATATGGATGGAGAACAGCAATCGCCCCTACCCTCTCAAATTGAACCAATCGAAATCAGCGAGTTTAATTTTACCGAAGTGGCCCCTCTATGGGATAATTTGCCTTCACCCAAGCATGATGCCAACATTAAAACGATGGAGGAATATGACCAAGGTTTCGGCAGTATTCTATACCGAACAACGCTCCCCGAATTAACCACACCGGCGATTTTAACCATAAACGAGGTTCACGACTTCGCTCAAATATTTGTAAACGGCAAACATATCGGGACGCTCGACCGACGAAACGGTGAAAGAGAGCTAAGCATCCCCGCATGCGCTAATGGCGCATGTCTCGATATCTTAGTCGAAGCGATGGGACGCATCAATTTCGGCCGTGCTATAAAAGATTTTAAGGGTATAACAGAAAGTGTAGCACTAATCACCGAAAATAATGGTCAAAAATTGAGAAAAGAGCTCCTTAATTGGCAAGTTTTCAACATCGAAGATGAGTATGAAACTTACTCGGAAATGACGTTTATACCTATTTCTGAGATAAAGCGTCGTAATGACGACCGATTGCCACGGGGTGTATATCGCGCGACATTCAATCTTGATAAAACCTCTGACACTTTCCTTAACTTTGAGACATGGGGCAAAGGTCTTGTATATGTCAATGGATATCCATTGGGACGTATCTGGGAAATTGGTCCGCAACAAACCCTATACATGCCCGGCTGTTGGCTAAAAAATGGTGAAAATGAAATTCTCGTCTTCGACATTGTCGGTCCACACGATGCTCGAAGCGAAGGATTGAAATCGCCAAAACTCGACCAACTGCTTGTTAAAAAAACAGTTGTGCATCGCAAAGCCGGTCAATCGCTCGACTTGTCGACAGAAAAGCCAACTATATCTTCAGAATTCAAGTCGGGTAATGGATGGCAAGAGGTTACATTCGACAAGCCAATAACCGGTAGATTTATATGCCTCGAAGCGTTAGATGCAATTGACGGCAAAGACATCGCAGCGATTGCCGAAATGTATCTTCTAGACACAAATGGCAAAAGACTCTCGCGTGAGCCATGGACTGTTATATATGCCGATAGCGAAGAGACAACTAATGGTAATCACACTGCTGACAAAACATTTGACTTGCAAGAGTCAACTTATTGGCAAACCTCTCCAAGCGTATCGTTTCCTCACTCTATCGTCATTGACTTGGGCGACAGCCACATATTAACCGGCTATCAATACCTTCCTCGCATGGAAAAAGATGTGCCCGGAGGAATTAATCGATTCAAGCTATACGTCAAAGACTCTCCATTCACTTTCTACTAAACGACAACGTTTCAACAAAGCAAAAACAACAGAAAAGAGCGGATTCGAAAGTAACATTCCTATCCGCTCTTCACGTTTCAACTATTTATTTATGAGAGCCTCAGTATCCGGTATCACTACCCGATAATAAGGGTTGAGGTCATTCAAATAAATCTCTACTTCGATTTATCTTATTAGCGTTTTCTATATAACAAAGAACCGACAAGCAACAATTCAATTTTAACGCTAAAAGTGCTTAAAATCTGTTTATTCTGTCGGAATTATGCCCGTATAGAAACATCTTACTTTGCCAACAGGCAGTTTCCCCTCAAGCAGTAAGGGAATCTTCGCAGATGTTGTTGACAACCAAGCATCCATATTGTCAGATGTTTTCTTTCCTGAACCGGAAGTAAACGTAAAAGTAATATGATAAGTTGGATAACTCTTATGATCTACTTCTATATCCTCTTTGCCAATATAATGGATTGTCAGAATCTCTTTCTGACTACCGGAAAAGACATTAAGGCGCACGGTCGCGCCTGCCTTCATCGATGCGTAATCTTGATGACGCATATAATAGAAAGAGCTTAGCATATCAACTGTCGGTCCGGTTGCTTCCAACTCTTTGTTGGTTACCTTAATTTCACTATCTTTCTTACGCTTGCGGCGATGAATAACCGAAGCCGACGTTGTGTCTCCCAAACGAGTAAACACTAATTCATCATGGCTGAAATCGCCTCCCTCAAAGGCGATCTTTTCATATTTAAAAGGGAAGAAATAACGGCTGTCGATGGTTGCTTTTAATGTATCTCTTACCTTATAGAATCTATCTGCCCACGGTGCTGTAGCTCCGGTCAATAGCGAACTGAATCGGTTGCCTGAATTCGGCTCTGTTGTCGTAATCGAAACCGAACCTGCCTTTTTATTTATCAAGCCCCATTTATACATAACATCGTAAGTCAACGTTTCTTTCGGCACACGCCACACATCAGCTTTCACAGAAATAGTCGCTGCGCAAACAATAGCTATGATTATGCCTAATAGACGAGTCTTTACTTCGCCCATATATATTTTTCCCAAAGTAAATTTATTGTTCATACATCTTTAGACAAACAAGCTCAGCCAAGGTTTAACCATTATCAAATGACCAACAAATAGCCTCATCGAAATAGCTATATTAAAATAGAACCGCACCCGAAAGTTTCACACAAAACTTTACGAACACGGTTCATTATACTATTTGACGCTTTAAGCGTAGTCTAATATCTCTATCAGTCGCCCATCGTGCGCAACAATTCGTCATTGTCTGACGAACGTTCCATTCGGTCTTTGATGAATTCCATCGCTTCAATAGAGTTGCGATCTGAAAGGAATCTACGCAAAATCCACATGCGGTTGAGCGTTTCTTGACGCAATAAGAGGTCGTCGCGACGAGTTGACGACGCCATAATGTCGACAGCCGGGAAGATTCGTTTGTTTGAGAGCTTGCGATCGAGTTGCAACTCCATATTACCTGTTCCCTTAAACTCTTCGAAGATTACTTCATCCATCTTCGATGATGTTTCAGTCAATGCGGTTGCAATAATTGTCAAAGAGCCACCGCCTTCAATATTGCGAGCCGCACCAAAGAATCGTTTGGGCTTTTGAAGGGCGTTTGCATCAACACCTCCGGAAAGAATTTTTCCGGAAGCAGGCTGTGCTGTATTGTATGCTCGGGCCAAACGAGTGATAGAATCGAGTAGAATGACTACGTCGTGGCCACACTCTACCATGCGCTTAGCTTTCTCAAGAACGATGCCGGCTATTTTAACATGACGATCTGCGGGCTCATCGAAAGTAGACGCAATCACCTCTGCATTCACCGAGCGGCTCATATCGGTCACCTCCTCGGGGCGTTCATCAATCAAAAGAATCATGATGTATACCTCAGGATGATTCTCTGCGATTGCGTTTGCAATATCTTTCAACAAGATTGTCTTACCGGTTTTTGGAGGCGCAACAATCAAGGCGCGTTGCCCCTTACCTATCGGTGAGAACATATCTACAACACGAGTTGATATGTTGTTGGTCTTAGCACCTCCGGTCAGATTAAATTTCTCATTAGGGAAAAGCGGTGTCAGATGTTCAAACGGCACTCGGTCGCGGATAAACTCAGGAGATCTGCCGTTGATTTTCAACGCTTTGGTCATAGGGAAATACTTGTCTCCTTCTTTCGGAGGGGCAATCTCACACTCAACGACGTCGCCATTCTTAAGGCCATATTGTTTAATCTGTTGATGAGACACCAACACGTCATCAGGCGAAGGAAGATAGTTGAAGTCGCCCGAACGGAGGAATCCATGCCCCTCTTGAGCTACTTCTAACACGCCGGTCGTTTCAAGGAAGCCGCTAAAATCATATGCGGGAGCTGATGAAACAACTTGCTTCGGTGCAACTTTCTGTTTTTTACCCTTTTTACCCTTGAAATCGGGCTGCTGAGCGGCAAACTGAGGTTCGCGAATGATGATAGGCGCCGCTGCTGCTGCAGCAGCTGCCTCTTCGCGTTCTTTCTGCGAACGGGGGGTAAAACTGCGACCGCCCATACGTGGGAAGAACGATCCGAATGATTCATCAACATTCCGGCCAAATACCCCCGGGGGATTCTTTCGAGGCTGAGCCGCACCGTTAGCTTGATTCTCTCCTCGATTATTTCCGCTGTTATTATTGTTATTGCGATTATCCGAATGATTACCCTCTAAAGGTTGACCTTGTTGCTCGTGATTTTGCTGATTAACTTGTTGGTCAGCCTGATAACGCTGACGGGGCACAAACTGGCGACCGCGTTGTTGCATCGGCTGACGAGGATTAAACTGACGTTGCGGCTGACGCTGTTCGCGTTCATACCCCTCTTTATCGCCTTCAGCCGATTCGTTGGGCTCATATGAAGAGTTTACCATCGTTTCTGTAGCTTCGGCCTTAACCTCATCGCCTTTGCTATTCTCTAGATGGTTATCTGGCGGTAAATTGCTCTGCTCGACAGCTTGAGTAGATGTTTCTTGAACCGATTCGGTTTGTGGAGTATCCTGATTCTTTGGTTTGCGACCACGTTTACGCGGAGCTGTATCTTCTTGGGTGGCTGTCGTTTGACTATCAACAACCGTTTCCTCAGCATTTGCTTCTGCAGGAAGTTGTTCAGAATTTTTAGGCTTGCGACCTCGCTTTTTAGGCATCGGTTCTTCTTCGCCTGACGAAGTAGCTAAAACTTCAGCAGACGTAGCTTCGGCAGGTTGCTGTTCAGGCGCCTGATTTTTCGGACGACGTCCTCTTTTCTTTTCAACAGTCGCAGGAGCATTGGCCGACAAGTTAATCGCTTGTTGGTCAAGAATTCGGTAAATCAAAGATTCTTTATCGGAGTTATTGGTCTTCTTCAGACCCATATTTTCCGCGATGGCATGCAATTGGTCATCAGCCATCTCTTCAAGATCGGAGATATTATACATCTATCTTCAATATAATCGTCTATGAGTTAGCTTGGGGATAGCGCCCGACTGACCGAGAAGCATAATCTTCACCGCAAAATTTTGCTGATCCGAAATCAGCAAAAGAAAGATAAAACAAAAGTGTCGGGGACTATAGTAATAAGGGATTGAATATCGACTATTTATGTCATTAAAATGAGCCCGCAAACTCTCAGAATTAAAACAAAAAGACGAGTCTTGCTATAAGCTCAATATCCCTGAAAAAACTCTGTGTAGATTTTTACACCGCAAAGGTAAGCAAAATTATCAAAACGACAAATTTTTTTATTAAAAGTCGCATTCTAAGTGTCGCAATGATTCCAATCGCCGCTGAAAAGAGGCAGCCTCGATTGTATTTGCAAATGCTGACATTGGTATAATCAATTCTCGATGATGATCATAACTAACTATCAGATAGTTCCCCCAGAAAACGCAATCTGATATTAAATGGCGCGGTATCAACAGATCTGTTGGAGGCGTCGCATCATGGTCGGGTAATTCAAAATAATCAATTGTCAATTCGTTATCGGCTGAGAGCGCAATTTCTTGAGGGAATAACGAAGAAACCGCACACTTACTGGTTAATATACCATACCAACCAAAAAAACGCAAAGTGGGGAATAAAATAAATGCGATAATCGCAGCGATATAGAGCAACTTAAAATCGAATGCAAGTCCGCAAACAATCAACGTCACAACCGGCAACGCCATTGCCAAACCAAAACTCCCGGCACGACGTATAATCGCCTGACGAGCATGAATCTGCGGTCCTAAGCTAAAACGCGTTGTTTTTATTTCGCCAAGATAAGGAAACGAATCATATGGTTGAGACATTTGATCCTCATCCTTAGTCAATTCATCGTTATATTTAAGTTCGTCTGACAATTCGTGATTACTTACTATTCAGAAAAGAAGTAGAGATTTGTCAACCCCGCCCCTATCACCTATTGTATTAATAACAATCATGACAGCGGCGGGGTTTAACACTACTAAATTATATCGTTAATCGAGCGAGTGAATTACTAGACCTGAACGCAATTTCGGTTCAAACCATGTTGTTTTCGGAGGCATGATATTACCGGTGTCTGCAATATCCATAAGCTGTTTCATCGAGACAGGATACAACGCAAGAGCAACAGCCATTTCACCGGAATCAACGCGACGTTTCAGTTCGCCCAAACCTCGAATTCCGCCGACAAAGTCGATACGTTTATCAGTGCGGAGGTCTGTAATTCCGAGGATATCTCGGAGAATCAAGTCTGAAGAGATCGTAACATCCAGCACACCAATCGGATCAGCATCGTTATAGCGACCCTCTTTGGCTGTCAATGAATACCATTTGCCGCCTAAATAGAGTGAGAAATTATGCAAAGCCGCGGGCGAATATATTTCCGTACCCTTCTCCTCTACAACGAAGTCTTGTTCGAGACGAGAAATAAACGCCTCTGGCGTCAATCCATTTAAGTCACGCACAACGCGGTTATAGTCGATAATACGCAGGTGAGAAGCCGGGAAAGCAACAGCCATGAAGTAGTTATACTCCTCCTCTCCGGTATGATTCGGGTCGGCAGCAGCCTTTTCAAGACCCACACGAGCAGCAGCAGCTGAACGATGGTGACCGTCAGCGATATACAAGTGAGGCATCTTGGCAAACTCTTCGGTTATGGTTTTCTCCATTTCCGGGTCTTCCACAACCCAAAAATGGTGGCCGAATCCGTCGGGAGCTACAAAATCATATTCTGCCGGAGCCTTAGTCACGCTATCAATCACCTCTTGTAAACGGGCATTATCGGGGAAAGCGAGGAAAACCGGTTCGATATTAGCATTATTCACCTTAACGTGACGCATACGGTCATCCTCCTTGTCGCGTCGTGTAAGTTCATGTTTTTTAATCACTCCATTAACATAGTCGTGAACATTTGCCGCCACAACGATGCCATATTGAGTGCGCCCATCCATCGTTTGGGCATAGATATAGTAATGCTCACACTGATCCGCTTTAAGCCATCCGTTAAGTTTAAACGCGGTGAAATTCTCGACAGCTTTAGCATACACCTCCTCGGCATGCTCGTCAGTGCCTACCGGGAAATCAATTTCCGGTTTAATGATATGATATAACGACATTTCGTTCCCCTCAGCCTCTTTCCGAGCTTCTTCTGAGTTAAGCACATCATAGGGACGCGAAGCTACTTTTTCGATTAACTCTTTTGGAGGGCGAATGCCCTTGAACGGTTTAACTTTAGCCATAAAGATTCAGGTTACTGTTTTTCGTGATAGTTTTGGCTACGTCACCACAACCGGAATCAAATCATTCTGAATCTGATTGAGTGGGCGTTCACAAAGATAGATCAAAAACTTCAATTTACAAGCATTAAATGCCGACTTTTTTACAGCTGAAGAATCGCTAATGGTCAAAATTTAACCATACGAGTCTCTGTCGACTTTCGTTCGATTACGATTGAACCTATAGCGGGGTTCGCTATACGTCGTCCGGTCAAATCGAAATATTCAACTGCCCCATTTAATGCGTCATTATCTATCTCAACATTTTCAACTCCACTTTTAGCATAATCAGGGAGCGGAGCGGCTGGAGTCATATCGCGCCGAGGTTCCGATATATTCTCGGCAGTTGTATAATCACCAAAGTGTTGTTTCAGCCAATCGGTTTTGGCATGTAATTTCGCAACAACTCTCTCTTTTCGCGCCTGCATATTGCGGTTATCCGCTACAGCTTGACCTCCTGACGGATATGGCTCTCCATCCCATCGTTTAAAGTCTGATTGAGCAGCTGCCGTAATATGAGAAACATATGTATCGATATCTTCAAAGACACCAAAGAAGTTTGTATTCATAAACCACATCCATGTTTCCTTTACTTTATCGTTGAATTTCTCATTGGCGCGGAATGAGGGAATCCAAGTTGTGCCAAATGGGCTACCATTGTAAAAGAAGTTGTCGTCACCACCGCTGAAGGCGTTGCCGAAATCCCACAACGGCGAAAAATGCCATTTTTCACCCTCTCCACTGTCTCGAAAAAGATATGTCGAGCCATGGTAAGATTCTGTGTGTGAAACAATCTCTTCAACCAAATAGTATCGAGCTGCATCATCAAGGTCGAGATAGCTCCACAGGTCATCAGAGTTTTCACCAACAGCGTCATTCATCGCTGTGAATTGGTCTGTTACAAAGCGCTTCTGCAATTCAGAATACTCCTCGGGCGTATCAAACGTTATACGCAACTTATCAAGCTTATACCCCTCAACGCAAGTTTTCTCATCGAGGCGAATCTGATTATCTTCATCATAATTGTCGAGCTCAACAAGATAACCGCCGGAGATTAGCGACGGGTCTGAAACATTATCATCAAGTTCGGTTATATTGACACGATCTTCCTCAATGCGAATCGACTCTGTTAAAAAATAGAGCCCGCGATAATCGCCGTTGATTACCACCTCAACAGGCTGTTGAGAGGGAGTCCATGGCAAACCGATACGCTGACCAAGGTTAAAACCGACATAGTTTTTAAGATAACCGCGCTGGTCATCGGCATGAGCAAGAATTGCGAAATGTTTGCTTTTCGTCAAACCAAGCATGCTCTGCTTTTTACCAAGTTTGAGTTTAAACGGTTTTTTAGCGAATCCGCGACGAGTCCAATTGCCTCGCGCTTTGATTTCCAATGGGAGGGGTTCCTCTTGCGATCCGATCGACTTTGCGCCTTCAGCTGCCATCCAATCACATCCGTTCAAGTCTAGCCAATACTCTGCGAACGAAAAATAATTCTTATGATCAAGGTCTTTGCTAATTACCTCATTATTGAAAGCAGAATGAGCCTCATCAGTGTAGACATTGATATAAAGCACTGGGAGTGTGCCGGAGATTTTATCTTCAATAGATGAATTATCATTGTCTCCGTTATTATTGCCTCCGTTATTATTATCTCCGGGATTGTTATCCCCTCCTCCGGAATATATATTGTCAGCGGTCACCTCTAATATCACAGGTTGACCTTCGACATAGGTAAATTTCAAATCGACATTTATCAAAGTTTTATGACATCCGAAATTCGTTCCCGGATTCACCATCGAGAAGCGCCCTCCGGTAGAGACATCGACTTGATTATTATCTTCGGAATTCGCGCCGAAAGTGTTTTTAAATGACCACTCCGGGTCGGCTATTTTAAATTGACCATAAAGTTGGTCTAGATGAAGCGAATATGTGCCATTATCATTTTTGAAACAATATTTATCATGCACTTGCCACCCATCATTTGTCAAATCTCCACGCAAATAGAGCATCGGATAATTCGCACTCGCACTTAACGCGGTGAGAACTACTATCAATGCCCATAAAAGCATTTGTTTCATTTCTGTTCTGTAGTTTTAAATGGTATAACGAATCACAAATATATTGTAAAAACTCAACACAGGGCTTATAAAGCCGAAGATAAATCAATAAGCGTTGAGCAATGATGCTATCTCACTGGCATCAGCCGGCGATGTGCAACGAGTAATCGGCAGACTAACACAAGTTTCAGCCAACTTGTCGGTAATCGGGAACTTTCCTCCGGCCGGCAACTCGGCATAACATGGTTGACGATGGGGCGGAGTTGCATAATGAATATCCCACCCAACCGAATTTTTATCAAGATATGCCGTAAAATTATCACGGTTTTCTACATTGACAACAAATTGATGCCACACCATCTCGTTGGGGTCGGAAGGCATTAAAGGTAAGGCAATCGCCTCATTGTTGATTTCAGACAAATAGATGCGAGCTATATCACGACGCATTTGATTCTCGCTATCAATATGAGGTAATTTAACATTCAAGACCGCAGCCTGAATCGGGTCAAGACGACAGTTAAAGCCCTTATAGATATTATGATAACGACGGTCGGAGCCATAATTAGCCAACGCTCTTACAATTTGAGCCAATTCTGAATCAGATGTCGTAATTGCACCGGCATCACCCATCGCCCCGATATTCTTTGTCGGATAAAAACTAAATGCAGTTGCATCGCCGAGACCTCCGGTGTGTCTACGGCCGCGGGATATCGTATTGAAAGATGCTCCGATGGCTTGAGCATTATCCTCGATAATCTTTAAGTTATATTTCTGAGCAAATTTTTCCAAATCTTCGCTCCAACAAGCTCTGCCATAGAGATGGACAACCATCACCGCTCGTGTTCTAGAAGTTACATACTCCTCTAACCGAGATAAATCGAGATTAGATGTCTCCGACGATGGCTCTGCAAGCACCGGCGTTAAGCCGGCATCTGAAATTGCGAGGACCGATGCCACGTATGTATTTGCGGGCACAATTACTTCATCACCGGGGTTCATAAACCCCATTTCTATATATCCGCGCAATATCAGACGTAACGCATCTAAACCATTACTGACTCCGATTGCGTAAGACATATCGCAATGGCGAGCCAGCCTTTCCTCAAACTCAGCAATTTCTGCCCCTCCGACATATCTGCCTGAGAGGATAACCGCTTCTACCCTATTACGGATTTCATCCATAAATGGGGCGTTTACGGTTGCTAGGTCGAGGAATGGATATTTGCCTATCATTCTGCGGTCTGAGATAAGTTCATCAAATACTGACCGTAATCAGTATTCAACATCTCCATCGCAAGTTTACGCAACTGAGCCCCACAGATAAAGCCTCTTCTGTAAGCTATTTCTTCAAGAGCAGCGACATAAAAGCCTTGGCGTTTCTGAATTGCCTGAATAAAGTTTGAAGCTTCCATCAGAGAGTCAACTGTGCCGGTATCAAGCCATGCAAATCCTCTACCGAAACACTTCACATTGAGTTTGCCTCGGTGTAGATATTCCTCATTGACAGACGTAATTTCGAGTTCGCCTCGCGCCGACGGTTTGACAGCAGCAGCCACATCAACAACATTTGACGGATAGAAATAGAGCCCGACAACAGCCTTGTCGCTTTCGGGATGTTGTGGCTTTTCTACAATTTTAGTAGCGCGACCATCTTGACCGATTGAAACAACACCATATCGCTGTGGGTCTTTAACAGGATATGCAAAGATGGTTGCCTCTCCCCTTTCTTCAGCAGTAGCGAGGGCGTCTTTCAGCATTGCGGTAAAGCCTTGGCCATAAAAGATATTGTCGCCAAGCACCAAACATGCGCTATCTCCGGCGAGAAATTCGCGGCCTATAATAAAAGCTTGCGCAAGTCCTTCGGGACGAGGCTGTTCGGCATAAGAGAATTTCACGCCTAACTCTTCTCCGCTACCAAGCAATCTTTTAAATGCAGGAAGATCGGCTGGAGTGGATATAATAAGGATCTCTTTAATGCCGGCAAGCATCAAAACCGAAATCGGATAATAGATCATCGGTTTGTCGCATACCGGAATCAATTGCTTCGAGATAGCGCGAGTAATCGGGTGAAGTCTGGTACCGGAACCGCCGGCCAATACTATTCCTTTCATTGTCGTGTTTTGTTATGGATATCAGTTTTAAAGAGCGGAAACAATGCTTAGTTGTTGCCGTAATGCTGCTCATAAAATTTCTGGTATTCGCCGGATGCAACGGAGTCAATCCACTCGCGATTTTCAAGATTCCAAATAATTGTCTTACGAATACCCTCTTTGAATGAAGTCTCAGGATACCAACCCAGCTCTGTAGCGATTTTTTCAGGGTCGATAGCATAGCGCATATCATGACCGAGTCGATCGGTTACATAGCTGATCAAACCCTCATTGATATCCTCAACCGGAATTGCCAATTGCTCGCGATATGCAGGATTCTCCTCCATAAGTTCTCTTACAATTGCAATCACTTGCTTAACGATTGAGATATTCTGTTCTTCGTTAAAGCCGCCGATGTTATAAACTTCACCAATCCGACCTTTGCGCAAAACCATATCTATACCCTTGCAATGATCTTCGACATAGAGCCAATCACGCACATTCTCGCCCTTGCCATATACCGGCAACTTTTTCCCTTCAAGAATATTCTTAATAACCAATGGGATAAGTTTTTCGGGGAAATGATACGGGCCGTAATTATTGCTGCAACGAGTAATAGTAACCGGCAATCCGTATGTTTCGTGATAAGCCATAACTAACATATCTGCCGATGTCTTTGAAACCGAATATGGCGAACGAGGCGCCAAGGGTGTTGTCTCGGTAAAGAATTCTGGACCGAATGTTTGGAGGTTATCGCGACCCTTAACGACATTCGCAACCGCGTCTGTCAGCACTAATGGTTTCGGATCACCCGGTTCGCGAGAAAGCGAGCCGTATACTTCATCTGTCGAAATCTGATGGAATTTCTTCCCTTCGCGATATGTTTGTGGTTTATCGGGAAGCTGCCACGCCTCACGAGCAGCGTTAAGCAACGTTTGGGTGCCTAATATATTAGTTTCAAGGAATAAACGCGGATTTGAAATAGACCTATCGACATGGCTTTCAGCCGCAAAGTTTACAATATAGTCGGGATCAAACTCCGTAATCAGCTTGGTAACGAGCTCTGCATCGCCGATATCGCCCTTTACAAAGGTTACATTCGGCAACTCAACCTCATCCTTGATTGTCAACAAATTTCCGGCATAGGTTAGCGCGTCGAGAATCAAAATTTCGACATCTTCACCATACTCTTTCAACAGGTACTTCACAAAGTTGGAGCCGATAAAACCGGCACCGCCGGTAACGAGATATTTCTTCATTCCCTATGAGTATTCAATTATACCACAAAGTTAGCGAATTTCACCGATAAAACATCTTATCTGCTAAAAAAAGTATTTGACTGACAGACTTTATGAGTTTTTCATCCAACGAAGCAAACATTATAATGTAAGAGGCGATGCGCCGTTGTCGACACACCGCCTCTATTATCGAATTAATTTATTCGTCTAAGATATATTACTTAACAGCAACCTTAGCTACACTGCCGTCAGAATATTTCACAAGATATACACCCGCAACAGCTTGATCAAGCGCTATCGGCTGACCGGTTACAGTATATGCTGCCACCGGAGTTACACCGGCAACCTTATCGCCAACGATAGTGTTAACTCCTGATTGCTCTGAGATTGATATTACTTGCTTAACTCCGGGAGCTGAAAGCGTCAATTTACCTTCAACAGTTACGTCTGTATTGTCGTGAGAAAGAACCAACTTGCAGTTGCTATAACGACCTTCTACAGTTGCAACAACTCCTGCAGGAGCGTCGATTGTCAAATCTTTGCCATCATAATAGCTATTGAGAGCAACCTCAACAGGAGTGCCGTCGTTAGGCACAGCAATTTCCGTTTCTGCAACCTTCAACCAAGGATAATAAGCATCAAGGTTGAAACAGAATGCGTTATGACACATACCATATTCGGATTCATAGTAGAAAAGCGGAGTAAAACTCTCTCTATAATCTTCGGCTCCTTGAATCTTAATTTCCTTACAAATCCAACCAATAATATTGCTATGGCTGAAAGGGTAAACTGATTGACGCGGAGCGAAATAGGTTACATTTTCAGGATCGTGGAAGCCGGTAAGCATTACCAAATGGTCATTATCGCCGGGCTCAATGATAACAGGAGTTTCAAACTTGAAGTTTAAAAACAAATGGTTCTGCATTCCTGCTTCTAAAACACCGACATCAGAGCCTTTCAACTTTGCCGTTGCCACCGGTTGATCGAGAAGCGGAGATCCATACGTATCAAGTTCGATTATCTCCATTGTAAACTCGGCATCTGCTGAAATCTGGCCATATGCGTAAGTTCTAATTCCTTCAATTACCAACGGCGATGAGCCGGTAATCAGACGGTTTGCAATTCCACGAACATAAACATGGTCAGTATCAAACACTTCTGAAAGATCTCCGTCATAAGTATAGTTCAACCACCATGCGTCTGTGTTGCTATCATAACCAAAAATAGGTGTTGACGGAGAACCGAATTCCGCGTCCATGGTAACGATACCAAATCCGTGCTCGGAAGCAGACATCGGAGACAGACCATAAGAATATGTTATACCCCCGTCTATATACTCAGGCTTACCTCCGGCTTGGAATTCATACTGCTTATCAATAGTAACCGACGATGCTCCGGGCGCAGATGCGAAAAGTTTGGGCGAATTATACCATGTCAAATTCGAGGCCCCTTCGGTATAATCCGAGAGATATTTGAGCGTTAGTTCGTCACCTTCTCTTGTAGTCCATTCTGAAGTTGCGGGATCCATATACTGCCACTCAAAGGAAGCCTGAGGTATATCAGAAAGATTTGTCCATGTAATTTCTGCATCAGCAGGCATCATAGCAACCGATGGTGAGAGATAATAGAAATCAGTGGAATCATCTGTAATGCCGAAATAGAGCATTTCCAAAGGATTATCATATTGCACACCGTCAAGCGATGGCAAACCGACAGATACCATATCAATCAACATCGTATCTCCATCCTTACCAACATATTGGAAAGCTATCTGAACAGTCTTTCCTGCGTAATCTGCCATCGAGACAATGTGCTCTTCAAGTCCAGTGGAGTTTGCGTTAAACATCTCACTTGCAGGCTCATCTAACCATTCGGTTGAAGCATCCCAGATTTCATTCCAATCTGCAGCACCCTCCTCTTTCACAAGGATTTTCAGGGTACAAATTACTTCGCGCCCCCCAACAAAATCTTCTACATCCCAATCAAAATTATCCATATTAAAGAGCCACATTGGAACGATGTAAGCATAGAACTTAAGTTCATTGTTCTCTTCAACAGTGAAACTCGGGGAGATAAGCCATTCATCTTGATCCTTAGAATCGATATCAAAAGAAATCGCCATCATGGTTTCTCCATCAACAGGATAAATGGATGAATATGGCATTTCAGCCTGAGGCTCCCAACCAAAAGAGCTTTGTGATTTCGACTCGATAGTCCAACCTTCAGGAGTCCAAGGCAGTGTCATGCCATCCCAACCTTCAAAGCTATCTTGAAAGACAACGCCTTCAGGAAGCGCAGATGACGCCTTTGCTTTTAGAGCCCCCTTAGGCAGAGATTTATGCAACGGCATTGTTTTAGCCAAGCCGACTGCCTTATTTATTGATTTAAACTTTCGCTCGTTTACCCCCTTAAGCGGAGAAACTGATTTCACACTGACTTCACAGGCAACATCTTTCACCGAAAGTTGTTGCGGTAACGACTGAAGCGGAGCAGCGCCGGCCATCAAAGTGGCCATCGTAGCGCTCAGAAATAAAAATTTCTTCATGAGCTTATTTGTTTAAAATTATCAATTTGGCATTGCCTCGATTATTTCGGAGAACCAATCTTAACAAGCCGTTTACAATCAAATATAATACGAGTGCCTTACTCTAATGAATACTGATTATCTAAAAAGAGATAAGCTTGGAGAGTTAAGAGAGAAGAGAAGGAGTTTCTGATTGTAATCTAAAGATTATTCAACAGTTACTGATTTGGCAAGATTTCGGGGCATATCTACGTTACAGCCTTTCTTAACGGCGATATGGTATGCCAACAACTGAAGGGGTATCGAGACGATGACGGGAGATATACATTCCGGCACTTCCGGAATCTCTATGATATGGTCAGCGATGGCTGAAATGGTTGTATCACCTTTGGTCACAACGGCGATAACCGATCCGCCGCGAGCTTTCACTTGCTGAATATTCGAAATAATCTTTTCGTGCAACTCATCTGTCGGCGCGATCACAACCGTCGGCAATTCTCTATCAATCAGAGCAATCGGCCCATGCTTCATTTCCGCAGCCGGATAACCTTCGGCGTGAATATAGCTAATTTCTTTCAGCTTGAGAGCGCCTTCAAGAGCTGACGGGTAGTTATATCCTCGTCCGAGATATAAGAAATTATGGACATAGGTATAAATGCTTGAGAGATGCTCAATCTGCTCGTTGAGCGTCAGCGTTTGAGTGATCAATTCCGGTAGCTCTCGAAGCGCATCAGCAACCTTGGCAACATCTTCATTTTTAATTGTTCCACGAATCTGTCCAATCGCTAACGCAAACATAGTCAAGACTGTAACTTGACCGGTAAAGGCTTTCGTTGATGCTACGCCGATTTCCGGACCAACATGAATGTATGTCCCGGAATCTGTAGCGCGAGCGATTGATGAGCCGACAACATTACAAACGCCGTAAACAAACGCGCCTTTCTTTTTAGCGAGTTGGATAGCAGCCAGAGTATCAGCAGTTTCGCCTGACTGAGATATAGCGATTACGATATCGTCGGGCGTCACAATCGGATTGCTATAGCGGAATTCGCTTGCATATGCAACTTCCACCGGAACTCGTGCATTTTCTTCAATGAGGCGTTTGCCAATCAGTCCGGCGTGCCACGATGTTCCACAAGCTACGATTACGATGCGTTTGGCATTGCGGAATTTATCGGCATGTTCGAGAACTCCTGAAAGCGTTACTTGCGAGCCGGAGTTTCCAATGCGTCCGCGGATACAGTCGCGAATCGTGCGCGGTTGCTCAAAAATTTCTTTCAGCATGAAATGGGGGTATCCGCCCTTCTCTAGTTGTGAAACCGAGAGCTTAAGTGTTTGGATATCAATTTCAGCCGACTCATTGTCTGTTGTTATAATTTTAAGGGGTTCACCTCGACGAATTATTGCGATTTCATCGTCGTTGAGATAAACAACCTTATCGGTATATTCGATAATCGGTGTCGCATCTGAGGCTAAGAAGGTTTCATCTTCACCGATACCAATTACTAATGGTGAACTTTTACGAGCTCCGATAACGGTATCGGGTTCTGAGGTGTCAACAACAGCAATTGCATATGCTCCTACCACCTCTTTAAGAGCTTCGCGAACGGCCTCAACTAACGTACAACTATTCGTTTCTTTAATATACTCAATCAGTTGCACCAGAACTTCGGTGTCAGTCTCGCTTTTAAAGACACAGCCTTGCAACTCGAGAGCCTTCTTCAAGACATTGTAATTCTCAATCGTACCATTATGAACCAATGCTAATTTGCCTGAATGGCTCAAATGGGGGTGAGCATTGATATCATTCGGTTCTCCGTGTGTCGCCCACCGGGTATGAGCAATACCGATCGATCCGTCAAGGTCTTTGGAAACACAGTAGCGCTCAAGGTCTTCAACCTTACCATGTGTCTTATACATATTAAGTTGACCATTGTCGCTCACCATAGCGACACCGGCGCTGTCATATCCGCGGTATTCGAGGCGATGAAGCCCCTTTATCAGAATTTCATAGGCAGGACGAAACCCGATATAGCCTACAATTCCACACATATATGCTAATTATTTCTTATTTTACTGTTAAATAGTTGAATAACACGTTTCTGCCTAGCGACAGATATAAAGAATAAATCAACCAAGCGCAAATCTACAAAAAAACAACGACATAACCAAGAATGATGATTAGAGATGAAAGAACATCAAGAAAATAATGACGATATTAACGGCGCGGTCGGCGATTATATTTTATTGTATAGGTCACAATGCCCCAAACTTCAAATTCTCGTTCGGGGGTAACCAAGATAGGGTCATACATTTCATTAGCTGGAATTAGCCACACGCGATTGCGCTCGAATTGCACCCGCTTTAACGTAAACTCGCCATCTACACAACAGAGCGCAAGATCTCCATTCTGTGGCTCAAGCGAACGGTCGATAATAATGATATCACCCGGTCCGATTCCTTCTTCAATCATAGAGTCACCCCACACTCGCCCATAAAAGGTCGCAGCCGGATGTCTGACAAGCAACTGGTTTAGATCGAGCGACTCGGTGATATAGTCTTCAGCCGGAGACGGAAATCCGGCTTGTATCCCACTTTCAGCCAACGGCAAAGGCAACTCGGTTGAAACGTCGGGATTCAATATTTCGATATTCAACGACATCGTTTATCCTTAAACAAAATTCATTATTAATACAAAGTTACATCTTTTCATCGGCAAATTTCTAACAAACGAAGAGAAAAAATCAGCGAATTTTTGCTGCCGATATTGCAAAAATTCGCTGAATGGAATTACCTTAGAAATTTCCCCTCGTGATTTATTTTATAGGAATAATTATAGAAGAGGGATCAACCGTGATTTTATATGGTACGGAATCATTTGCGGTGGGCTCTAAATTAAGCGAGAGAATGCGAGTCTTGCGGGGCGACACTACGCTATCAGAATTGTGAACATGATATACATATTTATATGCGCCGGAATTGTCGACAAAGAGATCGCCATGACCGGCACCCTTCTCCCCTACGATTGAGGAATGAATGATCGGATTGTCGGGATTCTTTGTCCATGGTCCCATCGGAGAGGAAGCTGTTGCATAACCAACTGCATAATCTATGCTTTGGAAATGATTTGCCGAATAGAAAAGATAATAGGTATCTTTCAGTTTAACGACAGTCGGTCCCTCCATAATCGGATCACTATCGAAACTTAGCGTATGTTCCCATGGCTGATCATTTGAGAAGAGCTGTTTCAACGTGCCGGGAACGATGCATTTATTTTCAATATCGAATTCTCCGACCCAAAGATAATTGCCTCGATTGAAGCGAACATGATAGAGATAATATTTTCCATCATCATCACGGAAAAGGAATGGGTCGATGTTTTTCTCTGAATCGTCAATAGCCAATCCATTTCCGGAATATTTACCCGTCACAGAATCAGCGATTGCAAAGGCAACCTGTTCGTTGGCGGTATAAAGCATCGCCATTTTCCCCTCATGAGGGAAAAATTGAGGAGCCCAAAAACCAAACTTCCCATAAACATTCTCTTTGTTGACCTCTAAATTGGGCAGGCTATCGGCAGCTTCCCAATTTTGCAAGTCTTCAGATACGTAAACAGAAAAACCCGCAGGTTTGCCACCTTGTGTTCCCGCCAAGTAATATTTGCCGTTCAAATTAATTATCGTCGGATCTGCCAAAAGAAGCTCTTCCCCATTTACGGGTTGTAAATTATTTCCGCAGTTTCCACAGCCACTGCAACCGATTAAGATTGTCGTGACGACTAATCCGAGTTGGAAGATTTTTTTCATTGGAATTCGATTTGGTAAGTAATTAATAAATCATGAAAAACATGACGCTTTTAAATATTTCTCCAAAGTTACAAAATCAAGCGCTACCAACAATGGTAAGCACGTGTATTTAATAGGTAAAACCGTCTACAACAACCGTCAAAGCGGGAAAAGAACAAATATAATAGACAATTTTACCCACAATAAACACAGAATTACCTATCAACCATTAGCATTGAAACTAATTTTGTCATTGAAAAATTCAACCCTAATCTATTAACATGAAACGAAAATATTTTGTATCTCTGGCGATGTTGTTCGCCTCTGTATTTTCGATCTCAGCTTCCCAGTCGGCAGATATTCCGCGCCCCGAATATCCCCGTCCGCAATTCGAACGTGAAGCATGGATCAACCTTAATGGAAAATGGTCTTACCAGTTCGACTTTGGCAAAAGTGGCAAGGAAAAAGGTCTTGAAAAAACTACTGGTTTCGACGAAAATATCATAGTTCCTTTCTGTCCGGAAAGCCCCCTTTCAGGCATCGGTCACACAGACTTCATCGAAGCAATGTGGTATCACCGCAAGCTCGACATTCCGGCTAATTGGGATGGCAAAAGAATCATACTTAACTTCGGCGGCGTTGACTATCGTTCCGAAATTTATATCAACGGGAAATCACTCTTTGTACATTATGGCGGTAGTGCATCCTTCTCAGTTGATATCACTAAAGAAGTAAAAGCCGGAGAATCTTGCGATCTCGTTGTTTATGTTGTAGACGACAATCGCTCATGGCAGCAAGCTTGCGGCAAGCAATCTCGCCGTTTAAACGCCTATGAATGTTTCTACACTCGCGTTACCGGCATCTGGCAAACCGTATGGCTCGAAGCGGTTGAATATGGCGGTTTAAAATCTTGTCGTATCACCCCCGACCTTGACGGCAGCCAGTTTATTTTTGAACCGCAATTCTACGATCTTGAGAATCCTGCCAATCTTAATATCAAGATTAAAGATGGCAAAAAAGTTGTTTCTTCTATCGATTTAGCAGCCTCTCAAAGCTCTTTCGGTGTAGCTAAAATCAAGAATCCTAAGACTTGGAGCCCAGAATCTCCCTTCCTTTACGATATTGAATTCACTGTAACAGACGCTAAGGGCAACACAATCGACAAAGTTTCCTCTTACGCCGGTATGCGCAAATCCGAGCTTAGAGGCAACGTTTTCTATCTCAACAATGAGCCTTATTATCAGCGTCTTGTTCTCGACCAAGGCTACTATCCCGACGGCCAGTGGACAGCGCCCACAGATGAACAGCTCAAGCGCGACATCGAATTCGGCAAGGCTGCCGGTTTCAATGGCGCTCGTCTCCACCAAAAGGTGTTTGAACCCCGCTATTTCTATTGGGCAGACAAACTCGGATACCTAACATGGGGAGAATCTGCAAGCTGGGGCATGGATTGGGCTGATAAAATAGCTGCTCGAAATATGCTGGCAGAATGGCATGATTGCGTAAATCGCGACTACAATGTAACCTCACTGGTAGCTTGGTCGCCTCTCAATGAATGTTGGGTACGCGAATTTGATGGTCAACGAGCTCGCTTAACCAACGACCTTTACTTCTTGACAAAAAATCTTGACCGCACTCGCCCGGTTGTTACAGCAAGCGGTGGTTTCCATACCGGATATACCGATATCTATGCCGAACACACCTACACGCAAAATCCTATTGCCCTTTGGCATCAGTTGCAACTCAAAGAAAATGGTCAGCCTTACATCAACGATCCCCGTCAGAGCGCTCCCTATCAGGGTCAATGCTATATGATCGACGAATTTGGCGGCATTCGTTGGTTCCAGAGAATGGATGCTCCCGAAGTTGCTGAAGAAGGCGCATTCTGGGGCTATGGCGAAGGCCCTCGTACGCTTGAAGAATTCTACAAACGTCTAGAAGAACAAGTTAATGTAATTCTGAGCACCGACCATATTGCCGGATTCTGCTACACTCAGCTTGTCGACGTTGAGCTCGAAAAGAATGGCATCTACACCTACGACCGAGCGCTCAAATTCGACATGGATCGCATCAAAGCTATCTTCTCGAAAGATCGCGACCAAGCTCGCAAAGAAGTTGAGCAGATGCTTAAAGATAGAGACACCAATAAAAAATAATAATATAGATTAGTTTTACCTTAATATTCACTCTCATGAAAAAAGAAAATTTGTTACTGTCTGCAGCATTATTATGCTCAACAGGTGCGTTCGCCCAGGCTCTTCCTGAAGGAATGACTGCTCTCTTGCCCGAAGGCGTTACCGCAAACATTAGCCAAAACAAACAAGTGTATGCCCAAAAGAACATGGCTGTTGCCGGTTCTCCCGAAAAAGGCTATTACGCTTTCTTCTCAGCAATCGACGCTGACCACGGTGAAGAACTCTGGGTTACCAATGGCACTGCCGAAGGCACCCATATGGTTAAAGATATCAACCCCGGTCTTGCAACTTCTGACATTCAATGGATTACCCGTTTCAACGACAAGGTTATCTTCACAGCTACTGACGGCGAAAATGGTTACGAGCCTTGGATTTCTGATGGTACAGAAGAAGGCACCTACATGCTCAAAGATATCCACGAACTCGAAAGCTCTAACGCTGTCGGTTACTGCCAGCTCAATGAATCTCACTTGATTTTCTACGCAATGGACTTCGACAGCGAAATGGCTGTTGATGGCGGCATGAAATATCTCTGGATCACCGACGGTACTGAAGATGGCACCAAGTTGGTTAAGGCCGTAGACTGCCAATTCCCCGGTCAGGAAGAAAACGACAACCGTTGGGGAGCCAACATGCGCGTTGGACGCCGCGTTTTCTTCAAAGCTGAAGAAGCAGACAAAGACGGTGTTACTCACGGCGTTGAACTTTGGGTAACCGATGGTACTGAAGAAGGCACATATCTCGTTAAAGATATCAACATTGAGCCTAATACTGCTAAAGAAGATGGCTCTACCCTTGCTCCCGCTCTCGCACATATGCAGAACTTCTACAACGAGAAGGTATTCTTCAAGGCTTGGTCAATGGAATCAGGTAATGAACCTTGGGCTTCTGACGGTACTGAAGCCGGCACTTACGAAGTGTATAACACAGACCCCACAGTTGGCGCTAACGGCCTCGGCAATGGTGGTGGTGTAACAATGGTTGGCGAGCCTTACAATGGCGAAATCGTCTTCCGCGCATTCTCACCGGAAATCGGTAACGAACTTGCTGCAACCAATTTGGAACAAGGCAACATGAAGTTCTTCGATATCTGGACTTATGAACCCACTAATGCTAATAGCTCATTCCCCGATGCAGGTGTTGTTTTCGACGGACTTTACATGTTCTGTGCAGCTACAGGTTTTGACGCAGCTGTTGAATCTCAACGTGGTGGCGAGCTCCACTGCTACGATGGCGAAAAAGTTTGGATGCAATATGACTTCGCACCCGGCACAGGTTGCGACTGGGTTAAAGAACTTACCATAGCCGGCGGTTCACTCTACTGGTGGAACGAAGGTAACCTCGATGGTAATGGTTCTACCGACACCAAACTCATCCGCCTCGACAAGGCTGATGGTGTGCCCACAATCGTTTCTAACATCGACGCTAATGGTGACAAGGTTTACTGCCTCCGCAACCTCAATGGCGATCTTCTCTTCACATCAGCTGTAAACAATCAGGTATACTGCTACCACTATCGCCAAGACGGTTACGACCCCACCAAGAATCCTGACAAGATGGAAATCGAATACCGCACTCGTCAAGAAATCGCTGAAGATGCAAGCATCGACGCTATCTCTGTTGACAACACTATCGTAACCGTATCTCCCAACCCTGCAACCGAATATTTCACTGTAAATGTTAACACACCCGTAAAATCAGTTAGCATCTACAACCTCGCAGGTCAACTCGTTAAGACTGTTAACGCTCCCGCTGACAACACTGTTAATGTAAGCGACGTTACAGCCGGCATCTACTTGCTTTCAATCGAAACCGCTGAAAGCGCATCTGTTTCAAAATTGATCGTAAAGTAAGATCGATTTAAGTAATATAGGCTTAGCTATTTTAGAAATCAAGACTATTATAGCTAAGCCTATACTTTAATCTACCGATCATATTCTACATCAGATTATTACCTAATCTCAGCTAATGGAAATATGCTCAAAGAATTTACAAGGCGCATAGTCTTAGCGCTATTCGCTATATTAAGTATAAGTGTCGTAGCTCAAAATATCACCATCACCGGTACGGTATATGACCCCGCAGAAGGAGAACCTATCATCGCGGCGTCAGTTATCGTCAAAGGCTCATCAGTTGGCGTTGCAACTGACTTTGATGGTAAATATTCAATCAAAGCGCCCGCTAACGGCACACTCGTATTCTCTTATGTAGGCTACGACACTCAAGAAGTAAAAATCAACGGACGCGAAACAATTGACGTTAACATGACCGCCAATTCACAGGTGCTCGACGAAGTGGTAGTTGTCGGTTATGGTGTACAACGCAAAAGCGATATCACCGGTTCTATCTCATCGATTAGCGGTAAAGATATCAATAACACTCCAACCTCATCAGTTCTCCAATCACTTCAAGGTAAGGCGTCAGGTGTAAACGTAATCCAAAACAGCGGTGCCCCCGGTGGAGAAACAACAATCAAGATTCGCGGTACGGGTACGGTAAACGACGCTGACCCTCTATATGTTGTTGACGGTTTTATCGTTGACGACATTACTCATTTAAGCCCCAACGATATCGCCAACATCGAAATTTTTAAAGACGCAGCGTCATCAGCCGTTTACGGTGCACGTGCGGCAAATGGTGTGGTAAGTATCACTACTAAATCAGGTGAAAAAGGTAAAACTTCGGTAACATTTGATACATATGTAGGTTTCTCGAATCCGTGGAAAAAAATTGACGTAATGGATACCGAGAACTACGCTTTGATGCTCGACTATGTCAACGGTCAGTCTATTTATTCAGCTGACGGTCAGCTCTATCAGACTAAGACAGCAGACGGCAATTATGTTTATGACGCTCACAAAGCGTTCTTAGTCGACACAATTCGCGCGAACTCTCCTGCAAACTGGTGGGACGCTATTACTCGCACCGGCATCAAGCAGCAATATAACATTGCTGTTCAAGGAGGTAACGACAATACAAAATATCATATCAGCGGTGGATATTACAATGAAACCGGTGTCGTACGTTCGTCTGATTATGCGAGATTCAATATCCGCATGAATATTCAGCAGAAAATCACCTCTTGGCTCGATTTGACAGCCAATATGTCTTATTCAAATGAAGACCGCAACATGGTGCCCGAAGGCTCTGGCTCGGTCTTAAAACGCGCTCTCTATCAGAGCCCGATGGTAATGACAAAGAACACTAAAGGTTATTGGTCTGAAGACCATCCTTTGGCACAAATTGAGCGCTACCATCGTTCGCTCAAGCGCGACCGCATTGACATGAATGCAACTTTGTCTGCTAACTTCCTAAAATATTTCAACTATCAGTTGAAGGGGTCTTATTATTCAACTCCTGAAACTACCCGCCAATTCACCGAAGTTGGTCAGCTTGAAGAAGACTTCGCAATGACAGACCTCTCTACAATTTATGAATACAAAGCTCAAGTTCATAAATGGGAGGTAAACAACCTTTTGACTTTTAATTGGAACGACAAAGTTCACGCCGTTACTGCCCTCGTTGGTCAAACTGCCGAAGGTTATAAATATGACTATCAAGAATCAACCAAACGCGGCACACCCTCTAATGACGCAAACCAATGGTATCTATCAAGCGGTTATACCGGCGACAAGACCTATGGTTTGAATCGCGATTGGACAGCTGTCGGTTTTATCGGTCGTGTGAACTATAATGTACTCGATCGCTACTTGTTCCAAGCTAACGTCCGCGTCGATGGTTCTTCAAAATTCAACAAAGATAATCGCTGGGGGTGCTTCCCATCGGCATCTATCGGTTGGAAATTCTCTTCCGAGCCTTTCATGAAAGATCAAAACTGGATGACTCTCGGTAAATTACGTCTCGGTTGGGGTCAACTCGGTAACAATCGAATCGACGAACTCGCTCGATACACTTATCTAACCGGACAGCTCAACTATCCATACGGACAGGGAACTCATGTGCTTCAGCCCGGATACTCAGCTCTGACTATCGGCAACAACGATATCAAATGGGAAAAGACCGAAACTTTCAACGTTGGTCTTGATATGGCGTTCTTGAACAATACAATCTTGTTCGGCATCGAATACTTCAACAAGAAAACAACCGATATGCTTATCGCGGTGCCGGTTGTTCCCTCTGCCGCTCTCGGAACTGCCCCGATGACTAACGCCGGTTCGGTTAAGAACTACGGTATTGAAGGGACAATCAACTATCGCAAGAATTTTGGCAAATTCTCAATGGATATCGGAGTTAATCTTTCATGGATTAAAAACGAAGTTACTTCGCTTGGCACAGGTAACGAGCCTATTTGGGGCGCTTACCTTGGCGAAGGTTCCATCCAAGAATATGTTACCAAGACAGCTGTCGGCCGTCCAATCGGTAGTTTCTACGGCTACGTAACTGACGGCATCTTCCAGACCCCCGAAGAGGTTCGCGCCAGCGCTCAATATGAGCCCGGCAAGATGGATTCAGAGCAGACAACTCGCGTTGGCGACTTCCGCTTCAAAGACCTCAATGGTGATGGTAAGATTACTGCAGAAGACCGCACATACCTCGGCTCACCGCTGCCTAACCTCGTATTCGGTTTGCCTATCGGTTTGCGCTACGAAGGTTTCTCACTCGATATCTTCTTCCAAGGTCAGACCGGTAACAAAATCTACAACGTAATGGACTATTACCTCTACAATGCCGCCGAAGGTAACGTTTACGCAGACATTCGCGAAAAGCATTGGTCAGGCCAAGTTGCAGAAAACCGCGCATTCTTCCCGCTGAATACGACTGCCGAGGTTCCCGATCTCGATTCAAACGACGCTGCTCGCAACTTCCGTTCAAGCAACTTCTTCGTAAAAGATGGTAGCTATTTGCGTCTTAAAGAGCTTCGTTTCGCTTACTCATTCCCTGCTAAAATTACATCAAAGCTCGGATTGAGCAACCTTACTCTTTCTGCTACAGCATATAACTTACTGACCATCACAAGCTATGATGGCTTCGACCCCGAAATTGGTAAAGTTTCCGGAACCGAAGGAAACAACCTCGCTATGGGTGTAGACCACGGAACTTATCCTCAGGCCCGCTCATTCACATTCGGTCTAAAATTCGGTTTCTAAATTCCTTAAATTCCAAAGCTATGAATTTTATAAAAGCAAAAGCGTCAAAGGTTTGGGGAATAATCTCGGTCATGGCTCTTTCGGGAGGAATGATTTCCTTGACCGGTTGCAATGACTTCCTTGAACAAGAAATTGTCGGCAATAATCTTGACGAAGATTTCTACGATACAGAATATAAACTCCAGTCTGCACTCAACGCGGCTTATGATGTTTTACAGTCTGATGCTTACCAAAGCTCTGATTGGCGTTTCGGCGAAGCGTTAGCCGACAATGTTATCGGCGCAGATGAGGGTTTAGCGTCTGACCAAGGTCAGCTAGTCCACTTCCGTTTCACTACATCCAACACATGGATTAAAGAGCGTTGGGAGGTAAACTACCGTGGTATCCACCGCGCTAATCAGGTAATCGCAAATATCGATCGCTGTCGCTTGTCGACAAAAGACTACGGTGCATACCGCAACATTCGCGAAATACTCGGTCAGGCTAAATTCCTAAGAGCGTTATACTATTTCAACCTCGCCAAGACATTTGGCGGTGTACCTATTCGCCCTGAATCTGAAAATGTAACTTCAACCGTTGTTCCGCGTAGCTCACTCGCTGACACGTATGCTTATATCGAGAAAGACCTCCGCGAAGCTATCATCATGCTCCCCAACCGCTATACGTCTACTAAATCAGGTAAAGCTTCTGCAGGCGCTGCTGCGGCTTTACTGATGAAGGTGTTGATGTATCAAGCTAAACCGGGCGAAGCTTCCGAAAAATGGCAACAACTCGCTGATATCGGTGAATACTTCGTTAAAGGTAAGCCAATGACTTTGAAACAAATGATTGGCTATCCCGAAAAATACGAAGGCCTCGATTGGGAGACTCTCCGTAAACAATTGTGGTTTAAGCCTCAGGAACTCAATGTCGGCACTGATCCATATGAAGGTCCTGACTCAGAATGCCCGATTTTGCTCAACGCTTACTCGCTGAGTTACACCGATGCCTACGGTTCTCCGCTGACTTATGATGGTCAATTCTATCTCGATGGCGAATTCTGTCAAGGCTCTATCTTTGAAATCGTATTCAAAGAATCAGGCGACGGAACCGGAGGAGACACTAATGAAGGTTCTTACATCTTCTCTACCCTCTTCTCAGCTAGTTCTCCAATCTTTGCTGATGAACAAATCGTCACAAACATCTTCGGATCTGATATCCGCCGAAGCTTCACGATTGGTCATCATCAGTTCACTCCCGATATGGAGAACACTGAAATTGGCTCAGGTCGCATCCTCTCTTTGAAATGGTATACTCCTATCAAAGACCGTCCGATATATTCAGATGACAATGGCAAAAACCGACGTTTGTTACGCTACGCTGATGTTGTCTTGATGTATGCCGAAGCACTCAACGAAATCGGACGTGGCTCAGAAGCTCTCGATCAACTTAATAGCAACAAAGAAGTCGTTAACAAAATCAATAACTCCAATACCTTGTATATCGGTGGCGGTTATGGTTATCTACGCGATCAAATCTGGAAAGAACGCGAAATCGAATTTGCCTTTGAGTTTGACCGTTTCTTCGACCTCGTTCGTCAAGGAAGAGCAAAACAAGCCCTTACAAATTTCGCGAACCTTCATTCTAATAAACGAGGCCTCTATTTCCGCGAAGGTGTCAATGAAATTTTCCCGATTCCTCAGACTGAAATAGACCTTTCAAACGGCGTTGTAACTCAAAACCCCGGTTATTAATTGATTGTTAAACCTCAATTTTGTATTCTCATGAAATTCAAAATATCAGTATGTCTGATGCTTGCAGGGTTGACAACCATGTTGACCGCTTGCGAAGATGAAACGGCGACTCAGCCTAAAGCAGCTATCAGCCTCGAAAAGACGACGCTAAACGTTAATGAATCGATGGCGATACATTTCGTCGGCGACGCCGAAAACGTTGTCATTTACACTGGTGACACCGACCATGATTATGAGCTTCGTCAAGAAAGCAACTATGGTCTTGTAGTTAACAAAAATTTGTTGACCTACGCTTATCAAACTCCTGGCACATATAAGGTTGTTTGCGTTGCGACAAATCATGCCAACGAAGGTCAATCTGTCTTGACCGACACTTGCTCGACCTATATCCACGTTATCGATGATTGCACCGAGATTGAGAAGCTTTCAACAACTGCTCTCTATGACGAAGTTTTCGCCAAACGTGTCAATTCAACCGATTGGATGATTGCACTTCCGAGAAAGATCAAATATAAAACTTCAACTCCTTCTGTAGCGCTCAAACAAAAGTTGAAGTTCTATATCCCTTCAATATCGACTAAAGTCTATATCGACGATAGTGAGTTTAACGCTTCAAACAAATATGATCTCGCTCAGACCCATGCTATAAAGCTTGTTTCTAACGAGGGTTCGTCAAAAGACTACAACCTTTATACGCTCAATTATGGCGAGTTCAAGTCGTTCAAAGCTGCAGGCGTAACCGCACAGATTACCCGCACTGAATATGACTACAGCTATTATGAAATCAATTTACAAGTTCCTGCCGGCACAGACCTTACCCAGATTGCTCCCGAGTTTACGCTCTACGGAGAAAATGAGAAAGTCTATATCGGCGACGTTGAGCAAACATCAGGCTCATTGGTTGATTTCTCCGCTCCTGTTACATATCGTTTCGTTGTAACAGCTACTGACAACCCCGAAATTTCAGTTGAGTCAACCTGCGTTGTTACTATAACTGCAGAATAAATCATTTTTAAGAGGATATGCCCCTCATTATAAAGAGGGTCATACCCTCTTTTTTATTAAATTTGCACTCTTAAATCATTCTATCATGACTCGTTTTGTAACTGCTTTAGCCTGCGTAGCACTCTCTGCGATGACTTTCTCTGCGATGGCTGTTAAGCATGAGCCTTATAATCTTCCTCGAATTTATTGGGATATCAACTCCCAAAAAGAAATTTTCTCTGCCGGTAACTACGCCCGCATCATTCCGTTGCAAGATGGCAGATTGATGGCTGTGGCTGAAGCCGGTGGCGGCATTTCTTGCTGTTACAGTACAAATGGCGGCACAACGTGGACTGCGCCCGAACTGATTATTCGTAGCGCAGGTAACATCCCCTACTGCGTGCCTGATGTTATTCAACTTGCTGACGGCACTATCATCGTTGGATACAACCCTCGTCCGTCTGCGCCCTATAGCGAAGACCGACGTTTCGGCATTCGGTCGATACGCTCTACCAACAATGGTAAATCTTGGGAAGAACCAGTCTTTGTTTACGACGCATCACACACTTTCCAGGATGGCTGTTGGGAACCTTCTTTCATTGAGCTTCCGAGCGGTGAAATCCAACTCTATTTCGCGAACGAAAACAACTTCACTCAATCAAGCGAGCAAGAAATTTCAATGTGTCGTTCGTTCGACAAGGGACAATCTTGGTCTGAAGCTGTCAGAATTTGTTACCGCGCTGGCACCCGCGACGGTATGCCTTCAGCTATCCTTACAGAAGCAGGCGAAATTGTTGTTATCGTTGAAGATAACGGGCAGCCCGAATGTCGAGGATTCCGCGCAACAACCGTGCGTACAACCTTGGAGGATAATTGGAGCAATTGGGTTGACGCATGGAGCCCGAATCGAAATATGATTTTTGCGGATGCTTATGACAAAGGGTTCATTTCTGCTGCACCATATATCCGTCTGCTTAAATCGGGCGAGACAATCGCTTCTTGGCAAGGCGACCGTGGCAGCCGCCAAGGTGTTGCCGAAAATGAATTCGACATGTTTGTTGCTGTTGGCGACAAAGATGCCCGCAATTTCAAGGCTGTTAGCCAACCATTCGGTTTGCCCCGTGGCAAGAAATCGTTATGGAACTCGGTTGCGGTAGGCCATAATGGCGAAGTATTTGCCGTCGGCTCTATCGGAGAAATGAACTCTCATAATTCTATCACTATTATGAAAGGTTATCCGATGAAGGGCTTTACCGCAAATTTCGGCACTCCCGAGGTCAACGGATCGTTCTCCGGCGAAACCTGGACTGCTAAGAACGCACAACAAATCTTCTTGGGCACAACAACGCGCAAGCGTGCTACAATGGATTTTCTCTACGATAACGAAAACCTCTATTTCTTTGCCCGCGTTGTCGACAAAAATATCTTTACCGATAAAAACGACAATGACGGTATCACTTTAGGCTTCGACATCAACAACTGCTCTGACACCTATCCTCAAGAGGGCATGTATCGACTATTCTTGGACGCGAATGGCTCAGTCACTCTCTATAATGGCAATTCAAACAAATGGAATAAGGTAGACACTCCCGAATCAATTAAATTTGTCGCCAATGTAAAATCGTCATATTATGATATGGAAATCGCAATACCTTGGTCTATACTTGGATGCGATTCAGCACCGATCAACAATGATATGAGATGTTACGTTGCGGTCAGAGACCGTCGCGACACCGAACTTGTCGACGAAATCATTCCCGACGCAATTCTCCGTCAGTCTTGGACATGGCCCGAATTCAAGCTGAATGCCGAAGGCTTCAGTGGCGTTAGTAACATTTCAACCGACAATAATAATTGCGGAATTACCGTAAATTTTAAGAACGGCAATGTTTGTGTGACATCTTCACGCGACATTGCCAATGTTTCCATTTTCTCTACAACCGGAGCTCTCATTAAATCAGACAAGAGCGTCGGCGCTGAATATCAGTCTACCCTTCACGTTGAAAACGGGCTTTATATCGTCTTTGTTACCGACATCGAAGGAAATAATTCTTGTTCAAAGCTATTAATCCAATAATAGTGTTTGCTTAACAACGATTCAAATGAATATCCGTTATCATTTTCGCGCTTTGATGGTGACTATCGCAGGCTTTATGTCTTTGATAGTTTTTGCCCACGAAAACTATTTCTTCACTCATCTTAAAAGTGATGCCGGTCTCCCCCACCAACAGGTTGAGTCAATGGCGTTTGACCATGACGGGTTGCTATGGGTCGGCACTAGAAATGGACTCGCGAAATATGACGGATATTCATTTGTAACATATTTCCATACAGAAGGCGATAGCCTCTCTATCCCTCATAACTTTATTCGTAAGATTTTTGTCGACACAGAAAACAACGTCTGGATTGGTACAGACAATGCTATTTGCTGTTATCAACGAGAAACCGACAATTTTAGACATTATAACTTACCGGAGAGCCCGATATCAAATATTGCCGAGACTAAAGATGGAGCAATTATCGCTACCGGTATGTATATCTACAAAAAAGCTAAAGGTGAAGATTCGTTTCGCCATATTCCACGACAAGTGGAGAATTATATCGTGGGATTAGTTGTGTCGCCAGATAATCGGGTGTTCACTGCGACCAATTATTACATTTCTTATTTCACATCAGATATGACCTCTGAAACCGTGGTCGAGCCCTCTATTTACTCAGATTTTCTATCCGGATTCGACGCAATCGCGCCTCTTTTCTTCGACTCAAATGGGCTACTTTGGATTGGCCGTGACGGGAAAGGGGTTATGAGCCTCAATCTCGCTAACGGAGAAAAACATATCTTTAATGCGACACAACTTACTGACGGGACAGTCAGAGCTATCGCCGAAGATTCTAAAGGGAAAATATGGTTGGGAACTGAAAAGGGAATCAATACAATCAACCCGGCAACCGGAGAAATTCATAAAGTCTCTCAACATTTTGGCAATTCAAGATCGCTATCTGATAATGCGATATACAGCATCGTGCCTGATGCCAACGACAACATCTGGATTGGTACATATTTCGGTGGCATCAACCTTATGTTGCGCAATGCTATTCAATTTCATTGGACAGCTCCCGGATATGACCAAATGACACTGAGCGGTAAAGCTATCCGACGAATTGTCGAACCGGAAAATGGCATTTTGTTTCTAGCTACCGAAGATGGCGGCATTGATATTTTTGATATTAAAACTCGCCAAGTCGAAAAATTCAGAGCCATACCGGATCTCGGCACGAACGTTCATGAGCTTTATTTCGACAAAGAAACCAATGATTTGTGGATCGGAACCTTCCGTAACGGTTTGTTTCGCTACAATATGAAGTCGAAAAAGACTACTCACTATACTGCGTTTAACAGCCAGTTGAAAAGTAACGCGGTTTTCGCTATTTCGCGCCAAAACAATAGCGAACGTCGCCTTTGGATTGCAACAACAATCGGGTTGATGTATTATGACCCAACGACAGATTCGTTTTTACAAGTAAACCATCCGGCTCTCGATGTCGACTTCATTTATTGTCTACAAGCCGACAGAAAAGGAAATCTTTGGGTTGGCACTGTCAATCGCGGGCTCTTTAGAATTGATGGAAACACAAACGAAATAAAGGGTTGGAGCAGTGACCATTCCGTTTCAAACAATAGCCTGAAAGACAACTACATTACAACGCTTTACGAAGATAACAAAGGACGCGTTTTTATCGGCACAAATAATAGCGGTGTACAAATTCTTGATAGCGATAGCCTGAATTTCTTGCCTTTTTCCGGCTCTCCATCTAATTGGGGCACGATTTGCGCTATCCGCCAAGATAATCAAGATAACATTTGGATAACAACTTCAAACGGTCTATATAAAGTAGATTCCAATAGTTTCTCTTTTAACCGATTTACTACGACCGACGGACTGCCTGAAAATCAATTCAATTTTTCATCGATTATACAGGCGTCTGACGACAATATCTATTGCGGCACGGTCAATGGTCTTGTGTCGTTTAACCCTAATATTTCAAAACACTCAGACTCTGATGCAATCGTCCATCTGTTAAATCTTACTCTGAATAACGATATTATTACTCCACAAAGCCCTAATTCACCTTTAGATTCCACTCTCGACGCAACTACTAAATTACAACTTGATTACGCAACTTCGCGAGTTTTCAGCATCGAATATGGCATCATTGACCCTGTCGGAGCTAAAAATGTCAGATATCAAATCTTTATTGAAGGGCTCGATAAAGATTGGCGCGATGTCGGCTCACAACGACGATTTACAGCTATGGAGCTGCCTTATGGCAAATACACATTTAAGGTAAGAGCTCTTGCCTCAGGCGATGATTGGAATAAAGCCCCAATTAAACAACTTAATTTCAAAATAAATCCGCCGTTTTATCTCTCAACGGTTGCTTGGATTATCTATATTCTGCTGACGATGACTATCGTTTTCTTTATTCATCGCTTTATCGTCTGGCGTATGAAAGAGAAGCAAGAGCAGAACCTCAGTCGTATCGAACGAGCTAAACAAGATGAGCTCAACCGAGAAAAAATGGAAATTTTCACTAACATTTCCCATGAACTTAAAACGCCGTTGAGTCTTATTCTTGCTCCTCTAAAGCAACTCGCTTCTAAAGAGAATATCTCTAATGAGTCTCGCGAAAGATTATCAATGGCTATTGCCAATACATCGAAAATGGTAGAACTGGTTAATGAACTTGTAACATTTAACCGTGTTGAATCCGGTAACTTCCAGCTGTATCTCCAAAAAGGCAACCCACTGACACTGATCGAGACCATGACGAGTTACTTCCGCGGTCCGGCATCGGAGAAAAATATCTCTATCAATGTTTTGACTCAAAACAATGGTGAAGATGTCTGGTTCTCACCTACTTATCTTGAACGCATCATCAGCAATCTATTATCTAATGCTATCAAATATACCGAAGATAACGGTAATATTGATGTTAGGGCATCTATTATAGAGGGCGATGACAATAACGTTTATCTCCATCTCGAAGTAAAAGACAACGGCATAGGTATTATGCCGGAAGAGCTTGATAATATTTTCAAAAAGTATTATCAAACTCAACGTGGTTATAAAACAAGCCATTCAGGATGGGGTATCGGCTTAGCAACTGTTAAACGCCTCGTCGAGATTCACAAAGGTTCTATTTCAGTCACAAGCCAAGTAGGCGAAGGTAGCTCGTTTGTCATACGCCTGAATGTTACGCAAACTGCTTTCGACAAATCTTGGTGTATTTCATCGACAGACAATAAGCCTCAAGTTTATCAGCCAACATTGATCCCCAATACCTTAGCCGTATATTCAACGAAAATTCAAGAAAACTCTACCGACAAAGATAATAAGAAAGTTTCGATTCTGATTGTCGAAGATAATCCCGAACTATTGAAATTCTTGTCTGATAACTTCTCTAAAGACTACAACGTTTATACCGCGACGAATGGCATCGAGGCCCTACAAGTCACAGCTGAATATCCTATTAATATCGTCGTTTCAGACGTGATGATGCCGAAAATGGATGGCATTGAATTATGCGATAAGCTGAAAAATGATTTGGCAACTTCACATATACCGGTGATTCTACTTACCGCAAAAAATGATGAAGAGTCAACGATGGCTGGCTTTAAGAGCGGTGCGGAAGCTTATGTCGCCAAGCCGTTTGACCCGCAACTACTCGAACTGAGAGTGAAAAACATCTTGCGCGCTCGTTGCGCATATATCGAGTCTAAAATCGAAGACCCAACTGTCGAAGATACTATCGTCGAACTACCCCCGCTTAATAAGTTTGACAATGAGTTTACAACTCGCATCAATAAACTTATTGATGATAATATGGATAATTCTGATTTTTCTATCGCTGATATCACTCACGAACTCGGCATTTCACGCTCGCTACTTCATATCAAAATGAAAAACTTCTTCAATGCGTCGATGACCGATTATATCAAACAACGACGTATGGCGAAAGCTTGTGAATTATTGAAACTCGGCAACAATGTCAGCGAAACAGCATACATAACCGGATATTCCGACCCTAATTATTTCTCAAAGGTATTTCGTAAGACCTTTGGAATGTCGCCATCTGATTTTATTTCTGCTCAAGCAACAGAACAATAAACGTATAACACATATAATACAACAATGAAAATCAATAATTTAATCCCAATTACACTAATCGCAGTATGTTGCTCTTGCTCTAATGAAACTGCGCAACTAACCAAATCCGGTTTAAATCCCGAAAATTTCAAAAGCGTCGTTGACGGCAAAACGACAGCTCTCTACTCTCTTATAAACAATAATGGAGTAGAAGCTTGCATCACTAACTATGGCGGACGTTTAGTCTCTCTGATGGTGCCGGATAAAGATGGCAATCTTACAGACGTTGTTCTCGGCCATGACTCAATTGCCGACTATATTAATATCGATGGCAACTTCGGTGCGCTTATCGGACGCTACGGAAACCGAATAAACCAAGGTCGCTTCTCAATTGACGGAGAAGAATATCAACTACCTCAAAACAATTACGGCCATTGCCTTCATGGTGGTCCAAAAGGTTTCCATCACGCCGTTTGGGATGCCGAACAGCCAAACGACTCAACTCTCAACCTCAATCTCTTCTCGCCAAACGGTGAATACGGATTCCCTGGTAACGTTAACGTGAAGGTCACATATACCCTTACAAATGACAACGCTATCAATATCGCCTACGAAGCAACTACCGACGCTCCGACAATACTAAATCTAACAAACCACTCCTATTTCAATTTGAGTGGCAATCCGGCTAACGATATCCTCGGCGAAACTATTTGGTTCGATGCAGAATGTTTCACCCCGATTGACTCAACATTTATGACTTCCGGCGAAATTCGCTCGGTAGTAGACACTCCTTTTGACTTTACTTCTCCCAAAGAAATCGGCAAAGATCTCAACGCGGACGACGAGCAACTGAAAAACGGACTTGGCTACGACCATAATATGGTGCTACGAGCATCTCGCGACATCGCCAAACCGGCAGTTATCGTAACAGACTCTATTTCCGGCATCACAATGGAAGTGCTCACAACCGAACCCGGTATTCAATTCTACATCGGAAACTTCCTCGACGCAACCGTCAAAGGTAAAAAGGGAATCGCTTATCCCCAACGCTCAGCCATCTGTCTTGAAAGTCAACACTATCCGGATAGCCCCAACAAACCGGAATGGCCTTCAGTCGTAGTTCGTCCGGGCGAAACCTACAACAGCAACTGCACCTACCGCTTCTCTACACTCTAATCAACTCTACACATTCCTCTCTTTCCTCTCTCCTCTCCTCTCCTCTCCTCTCCTCTCCTCTCCTCTCCTCTCCTCTCCTCTCCACTCCACTCCACTCCACACTACGATCATCCCTCTCCTATCCACACACATCTTCGCTCCCCTCAACACAACTCTAATTACAATAAAAAGCGACTCCCGTCACGATTGAAATCATGACGGGAGTTGTTTTTTCCAAAATTTGACCGGAAGGAGTTTCCTTCTACCGGAAGCAGACTATGGATTAGTCTTTCTTTACTACGCGACGCTCTTTGATACGAGCCTTCTTGCCGGTAAGAGCACGGAGATAGTAAAGTTTTGAACGGCGTACTTTACCGTATTTGTTAACCACGATAGAGTCGATAAACGGAGACTCCAAGGGGAAGATACGCTCAACACCGATATTGTCGCTCATTTTACGAACAGTGAAACGCTTCTTTGAGCCTTCGCCGTTGATTTTGAGGACAACACCACGATACTGCTGGATACGTTCCTTGTTACCCTCTTTGATGCGATAAGCAACGGTGATTGTGTCGCCGGGGCCGAATTCAGGATGCTGTTTGCCGGTTGCAAAAGCTTCTTCGGCTACTTTAATAAGATCCATTTTTTAAAAGCTTAAAAAAAGTTCAACAATATCGCAATATTCGCGGGCAGCCATGTCCCGCCAGAGATTGCGAATTTCGACCACAAAGTTACAACTTTTTTCCCACACTACCAAGCCTTTGCCATGAAAACTCTCCGATTCCGAGCCTAGTTACAGCCAAGTAGCGTCATTGTCGAGTGTTATTCTGATTGTGTTTGCCATCTAATTTTTTTAAGAAATATGTCTGCAACATCGTCATCCATTCCCTGGCGTTTGAGCACATTCGGTATATCACCATAATGTTCTCTAAAATTCTTGACAAAGTCAGCCATATTCTCAGGAGCATATGTTACGGCTTCCGCGACAGAGCCGAGTGACGCTAGTTCATCGCCATGCGTGTCGCAACCATTAAACTTGATAAATTCAACAGCTTTAGCCATGCGACGCACTTGCCCTGTAATTCCATCTGCAAGCTTCAAGTCTGCATCAGGGTAACGAATCTCAATCTTATGCTCTTGATCACAATCAAGCTCTCCCAGTTCAATCATGAGGGCAAATTCATCACCCGAATATTCCCATTCTGAATTTTCCCCGTCGACTGTTACACTTATCGGGGCATTGACACACAACAATTTTACCGTCATTAACCTTTTATCGGGCATATTCTTATAACTCCCCTTACGTGTGCCAACTATTATTTCTTGTCTATCAGACAGTCTTTTAGCCGAAACCGATGTTACGGCATACTCTGTTGCATAAGATTTGTCATTACCAGCATCTTCATAAACATCAAAATTACCGTCTGCACCGGGGAAAACTGTCAGAACGATTTTTTCATCATTCTTATTCAACCGTCTGACCGTCGTATCATACATCGGTATCACAGAGCCGGCCTTGACATAAATGCCATATTCATCAATGGCAAAATGTCGCAAATATTCCTTACCACCCTCAAGCAGAGTACCGGTATGGTATTCAAACCATTTCCCTTCAGGCAACCATACTTTCACATCGGCATAACCATCCGCAGACGCGCTCGTAATCGGTGCGATAAGCATATTGTCGCCAAACATATATTGTCTGTCGTATTTATAAGCTTCTTCCGCCTCAGGATAATCATAATACATCGGACGACAAAGCGAGACACCTGTTTCATATGCCGTACGAGCCATAGCATATATATAAGGTACCATCTTATATCTCTGTTGGATTGTCTGTCGAATTACATCTCGATATTCATCGTCAAACACCCATGGTTCCTTATTAAGCAAACTGTTTTTACTGCTGTGTGTACGCATGATAGGGCTAACTGCGCCAAACTGCAACCAGCGAGTATACATCTCCGGATCTATACCATAACCCAAGCTCAGATGACCGCCAATATCATGGCTCCAATAACCATAAAGAACATTTGACGCAGTTGACGTAAAATATGGCTGATAGTCAAGAGATTTCCATGATATCACTGCATCTCCGGAAAATCCTACTTGATAACGGTGATTGCCAAGACCGCCCCAACGATGATAAAGGAGCGGACGCTTTTCGCCATGGCGCTCCATATCGCTAAAAAAGCAATAATTAATCCACCATGTATTGTTAAGATTCGTTTTAATTTGGTCATAAAGAGCCTGCTGCCAGTCGAGCCACCAAAAATCAACGCCTTCTTTTTCCATCGGATGCAATACAGTCTCAAAAGCAGCTGTCATTATTGATTTATCTGAATTTATCCATGGTATTTTAGCTCCATCAGTGCGCCCCAGTTTCCGTGCTAATCCAGGATAAACCTCTTCATACGGTTCAAATCCGTCAGCGGGATGAAGATTCAACGTAACTTTTATATCCTTGTCGTGAAGTTTTTTAATGAAATTAGACGGATCAGGGAATAATGATTTATTCCATGCCCAGCCTGTCCATCCACCGCGTCCTTCATCGGTATAATGCCAGTCCATATCGACAACAAGCACATCCAACGGGATGTCATAGGAATCAAACTTATTTACAAGGTTTTGCAATTCCTTGTCTGAATAAGCCCAATAGCGTGACCACCAGTAGCCAAAAGCAAAGCGAGGAGGCAACGGTATTTTCCCGGCAAAAAGCGTATATTCATTTAATGCCGATTTATAATCGTGGCCATACATCATCAAATACCAATCTTGCCCCGCTGTTGATTTTCTATCAGCAACCCAATTCCAATCCTGGCTATTATCAAAAGTGTAATTGGCAGAATCATCAATCAGTGTCCAACCATCAGTGGAAAGTAGCCCATCATCAAGCTGACGATGTTCTCCAATCTTCATGTCGGCACACCAAGTCTGAGTCTGCTCGTCTCCATCCAGACCATCAAGGGTTCTAGTCGTTCCCTTTAGGTTTCCTTTCTGCACATCTCCGGGATGCCAAACATAATTGTTATCGACACTAGAGACACAAAGATTGTCGGCAGTGAAACATCCGGAGCCTTTTTCATATGACAACCTGAATCTTGATGTTTCTATTACAATCTTACCTCTTTTATCAGAAACCTTATAACTGACTTCAGGATAATCTCTGTTTACGGCAAGAAGCGAAGGTCCGTCAAGGAATTCACCGTTGGGTTGCCATTCCATTCGTACCGAACCATCAGCAATCACTGTGAATCTAACTTGCGAGTCTTGATAAGCTATATTTTCAGCAGCAGAGACGACTTCGGAATATTGAAGGGTCGTCAACGTAGCTAAACCTATAAGGCATTTGTTTAAGCAACGTTTTTTCATGGTCATTGACTAATTAGATAAGAACGATTGATTTTATACAATGGCAAAGTTATAAAAACTTTCATTGTTATACTAGTAAATTCATTCATTGGCTTTATTATGTGTTGCATTGATATAATTATTACCATAGTTTCCAATAGGAAATCGCGCATTGCATCCTTACATAACTTACCTACGACTCCACACCCCAAAACCATTCACGCTTACAAAGAGATGTATTGTTTCAGCGTTTCGACGTATTCGACAAAAGCATTGCGACCCTTGTCTGTCATCCGAGCTGTTGTCCGTGTCTTCTTCCCTACAAATCCTTTCTCAACTATGATATATCCCGCAGCGGAGAGTTTGTCAAGCTGCACGCTTAGATTTCCCGCTGTCGATTCTGTTTTCTCTTTAAGATAACTAAAATCTGCTTCCGCTACATTCATGAGAATCGACATTACGCCCAATCTCAGCTGAGAATGCAATAATGGATTCAATTCTCTCATGATTCGCGTTTTGCCTTTGAATTAAGGATGTGTCCGGGAAGTATCATCATCGCAGCAAACGCGATGATGAAAAGCGGCATAAACCATGTCGCCATAAGTGCTAGATTGGCCGAGATACAACACATGGTGAACAGACCAATTAAAAGTCCGATACCGCCTCCTGCAATAAGAGAACTTTCTTTGATTACCAATCCCTGCATAATTTCGGTCATAGGAACGATAATGAGAGCGAAAGCAAACATCATACTCCACGAATCTTTTCCCCCGATAAGAAGAAAACCAAGACATAAAAAGACGGATGCGATTGCAGCCCACCCAACAACAGACCACATATTAAAAGTCAGTCGGTCGGTATAACTCATTACCCCTTTATCCATGCGCTTTCTCTTTGCCATAATTGGAGTGGCAATGCCGCCTATGAGCCAAATGAGAAACCACAGCCAGTTCACAGCAGGATTATGGGTTATCACAAGCAGCACCCATATTAATACTGCTACTGCAATGATTAAGTATCCCCACATTAGGAGAATATCACCACAACCTTTCACGAGACGATCTTTCGTACACGAAATCATTGAAGCAATGATCTCGAGGCTTTCAGCTTCAGTAATCTTTCTTTCTTCCATAGTCATAGATGCTTTAAGTTTAATAAATCATGTTTTCATTATAAACCACATATTGAAAAAATCGAGCCAAACACCAGCTTTGTCGCTCTCATCTCATATTGATTACAAAATTAAAGCGGTTTATATTATAAACCAAATTTCGGAATGATATTGTGGGGAGTCAGCGATTTTTTTGGGGAAGGCGGGGATATAACAAAAGCATAGTGTCGCCAATCTAAACACAAAGTATTGGATGTCTCCTACTCCGTGAGACTAAGTTTTAAAAGCTTTGAATTTGTCATATAAAGATTCTGCCGATGCACTGGCACTGGAAAGCCTCCAACACCACAAAATTAATGAACAAATCTGGAATAACCAAATGTTTTGTTCAATAATATACAGCTGTTCAACAAGATTGAACAGGGTAAATATATTGAACACACAGAAAGCGATGGGACGAGTGGTGGCGGTGCATTTGTTATGTCGGCATAGCCGTCAATAATGTCGGGGCTGGCCCTGATATCCTTGACCGCCATTCCGACAGCAGCGGAGGGCGACACCGCAAGATCCAACGCTATACCTATGCCACCAAACCCTGTCGGGTGGTGACGCCGGTCACACTTATGTCTCATGCCGTGTCCTGATACCCTCCGCAAATTATTATACACCGCCACAACTCCAACCATCGCTTGATTCCGCGCCATTATCCCGAAGACAGTGACGTTCCGCTACTCTACACGCCACAGACTTCTCCTTTGGGCGCAACAAAATGGATTCCACAAAGAGATTATCATATTCGTCATTGTCTTATCGCTTTAGTGCTTTGACAAAGCAAAGAATATGCTGTCATTCGTTTTCACCGTCGCGGAGTCTTATCTCCAGTTTCATTGCAATATCAACAAACAGATTTCAATTTGCTCGGTAGGGCTAACGTGTGTGGCCCGGGATATTCTTTTGCCTTTTGACTGAACCTTTAGCTCACCGAGGCTCACCCGAGGTAAAAATCTCCAGACACAAAATGATGTATTTGCCTCCGCAAGCTCCGGCGAATACTCATTTTGCACTCGTATTTTTAAGCCAAAGGGCGAACATCCCTCTGTTGCCTCACACGTCCTCTGAGTCTCGAGCAAACTGAAACCGATGGTTGATATACAAATAAAAAAATGTCGAACGATGAAAACGAACAACAACATATCAAATAGTCGAGGCAGAACTTCCACCTCCGGTTTCACCCAAATAAAAAAGGTTGTCAAGGTGTTGGTAATCCTTATTGGCTCAACGATTGGATTGGTGCTGTGGGTATTTATTCGACCGATATTCCGAGGTGTTAGCTGGGTTATAAGCCTTGTGTCTGCCCTAATGATAATCTTTTGGTTACTCACTTTATAAAACTCAACTGATATGGCTACACGAAACGAGTAAACAATGCCATATCAGTATCAGTAAAGAAGGCGGTGAAGCGTGATGCTCCATCGCCTTCAATTTGCCAAAAATTTCGGCTGCCACAGGCGGCGTTTGTGACAGAGTTTTTGGGGAGACTTTTTCCCCGATTGCAATGTTGCAGTCCATATCTACTATTGGGATTAACAAATTATTATAATGTTTTGAATTTCTGTCACACGCGGAAATTGCACAGTATTTTTGCAGTGTAAATCACGACAATCATTATAAAATATGAAAAAGTTATTACTCCTTTTCTCAGTCATTCTTACCTCCATCGTTTCGATGGCGCAAACGCAGTTTATAACAACTGCTAACCTAAATATGAGAACTCTACCTTGCACCTGTGCAGGCGTCTCGGCAACAATCCCTAAGGGAGAAACCATCTACGTTCTCAATTATGAAGATGACTCGTGGGCACGAGTAAGTTACAACGGACACGTTGATTATGTTTCTCGCAAATACATCGTTCAGAAAACAAGCCGTCCCCAAACACGCAAGACAACATCCTCATCACGAGTTTATTCAAATTCTTCCCCTAAATACTACACCAATACTTATGGCGAAAGAGTACAATCTCCAACATATTATCAGACTGCACCAGCTGGAGCAACCGCTTTATGTCGAGATGGAACATATAGTTTCAGTCGAAGCCGGCGTGGAACTTGCTCCCATCATGGTGGCGTAGCTCGATGGTTATAATATAAAAGAGGGAAATCAAATTGATTTCCCTCTTTTATTCACTATGGGGTATGAAATAATGAGAGTATTGCACCATAATTCCTATATCCATCTCTCGTGATTTGAAGACGGTCGCCATGTACTACTACAAACTTTTCTGCAACAAGAAAATCCAAAACTCGCTTGTATTTAGAATCAAATTCCAACCCTAATATCTCTTTCGCGGAAGATAGTAAGAAACCACCGGAATACCCTGATATAGCTATGAACTTGCTGAATAGCTCTTGTCGAGGCAGTTTATAATATTGAGTTGCCTCATAGGAATAATTATTATCTTTGAGCCATTCTTTACCTACCAGTTTGCCAATTGCCTCATTTTTACCAATATTGTATGAAACGCCAAAATGAGACATACTTTGTGCTGAAATGCCAAATCCTTTATATTGCCCTCCGTTAAACATACGAAGACGAAGATAGGATGAAAGACCATAATCTTTAGAATCCTTGCTAAAAGTATTTCGCCCGAATTCGCCATAGTATCCAAGATTGATAAGCCCAGCATATAGCTCACAATACTGTTGGAAGCACTGATCTGGATTGATTCTATAACTGCCTTTTATTTGATTAGTACGAAACTCATATATGGTTACCTGTTCCGGGCTGAGTTCGCTGATTGTTGCAATGTCTTGTCGGATTGACTCTGCAGTTTGCCCAGGCAGTCCGTACATTAAGTCAAGGTTAATCTTATCAATGCCGAGTTTATACCAATTATCCATAGCTTTGCGCATTTCTTTGAGCGAAATAGCATTACGGTGAAGAGGTTTTAGTACATCATTGGAAGTGGATTGAACACCTAAAGAAAGACGTTTAATCCCAGCCTTTGCAATATAGAAACTCCTATTGGACCCCCAATAATCATCAACCAGTGTGTCAAATGATCCTTCAATACTCGGTTCAAAATCCGGTGTTACCTTTTTGTCTGATATAAATTCACTCAGCCAACTGATAAATCTCGCAAAAATATCGGCATCAATGGAGGTTGGAGTACCACCCCCAATATCAAGTCCGTAAAGAGCAGTTGCGGGATAACGCTCTACAAATTGTTCAATCTCATTGATAAGAGCATTAAAATAATTACGTTGCTGCTCTTTTGATGGCACACACATTTTAGTGTACTCGCAAAAGGAGCAGATCCGTTTACAGAACGGTATATGAATATAGAATGCTATGGGTCTGGAGGTGTCAAAAGACAATGCCCCGGGAGTTGAGTATTTAGCCCAATCATCTGGAGATAAAGGATAGGAAGTATTGTAAAGCGGATTATTCTTCCGCTGTTCAAATAAACGCTTTATGTCAGTATATGATGTTGTCATCGTGGAAGCCTTGTCTTAAATATTGACCGTCAAACATCAGCGAAGACTCACAATAGTTTGGATTGGCGTAATTCCTCATATAAACTTCCAGAATCCTGCCATTGTGATTATAAAGATAGTTACTGCATTTACAATCGGCCCCTCTATTGCGTGATTCTGTGAAGTAAAGATGAGGGATTGTATTAAAATTTATTTCATCGAAATCTATATAGTGTTCTCTGCAATAATCATTGACTTTCATTAAGGCTACAAATCCCAACCGAGGCAAACCGATTGAAATAGCAAATTTAAGCATCTTTTCCACTTCTGTAGTATTGTCAATGTACCCGCCAATCAGGTTGCAACTGGCATTAACTCGTCCCAAATCTATATCCTCAAACGTCAATTCTTTTCTTGAAATAGGAACGCCATATATTTCAGACAACTTATCTTGGTCGTAATGGTGTAAAGACATGGATATGGCCAAGAATTGGTAGTGATATATCATTCTTTGGAATGAAATACCCTTGAATACATTCATAACGAGAATCTGATTCTAATATATCGGCTGCAATGGAGTATTCAAGATAGTGAGGAATATGATTGGGACCTGCACCTTCTCCACAGGAAATAGCATATCCTCCCTTTTCAAGTCCTATGTACACAGGTCCTAAACCGATGCACTTGGGTATAAATGCACCCCAACACGGGTACGGATTATAGTCGTGAGACAATACAGCTTCAAGGCCATATTTCCTAACTCCGCGTTCATGTCTGTTAAACATTAGCACATCAAGCTGATGCGGATCTAATATCCCGTCTGCTTTCGTTATCTTATCCCAGTTCTCTGTAAGGAACCGTTCAAAATAAAACAAGGGATAACCATGTCCGGCACGAATTGGAGACATGAAATAATCACAGTTAGTGCCACAATGTGAGAAGTGAGTGATTCCGGAGCAATTTATGTCATTTAAGACGTCCTCGGGAGATTGATATTTGCGGAACTGGTTTAGATAGACGATAATGTTAAATAGTTTCTCTCTACAATGAGAATCGTACGCTTTGTCCATCTCGCTGCCATACGAACTAAATTCAAACAGATGTTTATTCAAAGCATCGACATCAAGTACGCCATTCGTAAACAAGTCCTCCTCATGTAGGATATTCCAAATGATGCGCACAGCAATGAAGGCAACATCATCACCGTTCCGTTTGAATCTATCAAAATATTGATTTAAGAATAACATAACTTCTTCCGGAGATCGGAATCCAGCTTCATTATTTCTTGCAATAACTATATCGGCGAAAGTTCTTGTGACCCCATGTGAATGAATCAAAAGATCCTTTCTCGGAGCGTCATCATCTTCTCTGCCAATTATATCTACAAATTCTTTGGGAAGACGGATATTGGAAATCACCAGTGCCCTTTTGAACAATGGAGCAATGTCATATGGTTTGAACCCGGCAATACCACATTCTATTTTAGTTACATAAAACGTAAGTGCTTTTTCATATTTTGCAAATTCGATGAAACTATCAACGTATGGTTTAATAGTTTCGACTCCTCCCTGCATCGTCGGGATAGCATAGGAATTACCTTGTAAACCCTCTCCTTGTCCCCATACCGCGCCGAAACGGTTCAAGGCAACTCTTGCGGCACCTCCCGCATGATGTCCGGATAGATTACTCCCAAACACGAAAATATCGCGTGGCCCTAATGTGGAAATCACATCAGGCGTATATTTGGCATTTACGGGAGTCTCTCACACTCCATTGAAACTAATATTCTCACTTTTGGGAGAATTTTCTGTTTCACCTTTTGATTTGAGAAAATCAAATAATCCCATTTTATACTTTTTATTAAAATTCCAAACGAAATCCTCGCTGTTTTAATTCTTTATATTTGTCAAGATTGAATTTGTAGAGGTTGGCTTCACGTTTGGGTGTCGGCCAAATAGTCTCTTCAAGTTGGGTTAGGATGCCAAGATGTAGCATCTTTTTGGCGAAGTTACGACGATCGAAATGTATGCCAAGAATAGCCTCATAAAGGTTTTGCAACTCCTTAAGTGTAAATTTTTCAGGAAGAAGGTCATACCCAATTGGATGAAAATGTAACCGTTCACGCAAACGCGCCATAGCATCGCGGAGTATGACATCATGATCAAATGCAAGATGTGGAATCTTATCTAACGCAAACCATTGGGCTTCTTTAGCGTCATCACCTCCTTTTACATCTTGAATCTTCACAAGAGCGAGATATGCTATTGTGATGACTCTTTCACGAGGGTCTCGATCCGGCTCTGAATAAGTGTGAAACTGTTCGATGTATGCAGGTGTTAACTGCGTTTCCTCACGCAATTCACGGAGCGCTCCAGCCTCAGAACTTTCTTCGAGTTTGACAAAGCCACCGGGGAAAGCCCACCAGCCAAGATATGGTTCACCTCCTCGCTTTACAAGCAATACGTTCAGTTGTATGCCATCAAAACCGAATATTACACAGTCAGTAGTAACTGCGGGATGGGGGTATTTATAGCAATACTTCCGATCTGTCATTTTTTCTTTCAATAACATTATCAAGGTCGAAAATCACCTTTTTTATTTCATCAGGTAACTTAGTATTACATTCCGTCTGAATAATTTCTGGAATTTCTCCATAGAAAGCTGCGGCAATACTCCCGGCTATGGCTGCTTGAGTATCAGCATCACCACCATAAGCCACAGCACGTCTTACTGCGGACTCATAGTCATTGCTGACAAGAAATGCAATTATTGCTTCTGGAACACTTTTCTGACAACTGACATGGAAACGATAATCTTTCTGGATTTCTTCATAATCTCGTGACAAATCATATTCGAAGCGGCGTTCAAGTTCATTCTTGATGAAATCCTTGCTATTACCTTCAAGTGAAAAATAGATTGCCAATGCAACAGCCTGTGCCCCCTTTATCCCTTCAGGATGGTTATGGGTGACTATTGCGGATTTTGCTGCTAATTCAAGACATTCATCCACCGAAGTCGCAATAGCCCCAACAGAACTCACTCGCATAGCTGAACCATTTCCGTAACTTCCATAGGGCATAGGAGTTTCAGACACGATCCAATGTCTGAATTTTCCGCCGTATCCGGCGTTGGGATATTTGCGACACCATTCTTGAAGCTTATTCTCAAAGGAAATGCCTGAAACGATTGCATCTGCTACTGCAATTGAACAGACTGTATCATCTGTGAACCGACTGAATTTTGTACATAACTTAAAATTGTAGTCTTTAGTACGATGCCATTCGTATAAAGAGCCGATTATATCGCCACAGATGGCACCTCGAAGGGACAACTTGGCTTTTGAAACTCGGGTGATAGTCTTCATCTTCATGTCTTGTGTAACAATTACACCGCAAAATTAGAACAAATATTTTTTATAGCCAAATATCCAGAGTAAAAAATACACGAGAATACCATGTCCTATTTTTAATCAAATATGATTTTCCCCTTCGTATAGCCGTAGTTTGATTCGATAATCAATATTGCCTCCTTGGAGAAAGAGGCCCATTCATGGCAATAACGAGTTTCAACACAAAGGTCTGAGTCTTTAATCTGATAAAGATTATCTCCGATTTTTGTTACACTCACTACATATTTTCCGGTATCGACTTTTGTTGGAGTTAAAATGTATTTGACTTCTACCGTTTTATCGTATGTGCCGACAGCTTTTGTTCCTGATGGAGCTTTTATTACCGAATAGAGTTCTGAAATATCATAACTGCTTTCTGCATAAGCAAAAGAAGTTGTCATCATAAATATCAGGCTTAATGCGATTGTCTTAATATGCGTCATATCCTACTTCGTTTTTATTGTAATGAAATTTGATGCGTAAGGTAATGATGTGGAGTGGAGGTATTGGGGAGACTTGTCAGATTGATTTATGCGATAGAAACAATAATTCCAGCCTTGTCCCATATCGGTATAAAGGGCTTCTCGTACTTTTTGAGAGAGCAAAGCGTCAATGAAATTTCCGAAAGTAACGATTCCTTGGCTTTCGTAAAGAGCCAACTGATTGTCGAAGTCAAGGCAAAGGGCACGAAAGACGTTCTTATTTCCTAACGGACTAGTAGTTGGCACCTTGGCTCCGTCATGTATCATTAGTTCCTGTGCGAACCCCATTCCATCTTCTTGTGCGGCATTGTCCAAATCGGACGAATAATCCTTATAGAAGAACTGCGGACCGGACTTGGCCGACCAAGCAAATGCGCCAGTATTGCGCTTGCAGCGATAACCTTTGAACCGAGTACCTCCCGCAACGTGATCTCCAGCCACGTTTACGTATCCTTTATCAAACTCAGTCCCTGTAAAAGCTCCGGCAAATGCCAAAACAATGGAATCATTCTCCGGAGAAGGTATTTCTCTACATACCATATCCATTTTCAGCCTTTTCATATCCGGCTTCAGGCAAATCAAATCGCCATATCCCGTTTCTATATGTGAAACTGAAAGAAAATCCCTATCAGCTTTGGTAAAATCTCTTATAATTGATTCCTTTATATAGGGGTGCATTCCACGAACTACATCAATAAACAGTTTCACGCGAGCCAACACCTCACGCCCACGGTTGCGCCACCACGAAGTGCGTCGCCCGGGCGTCTTGGCGTAAAAAGCGATGGCATCAATTCCCAGGTGTTTTGCTTGATATAAAGCTCGTTCATTATGATATTCTGCGAGATGATAGTTATCGAATCCTGACCGTAAACGTCTCGCATCTTTGCAATGGAGTTGAGTGTGCGAGTGCCGTCATAATCAAGAATAATGCGTGTTGAGTCAACTCCTTGCTTCATCAAAGAATCACGCATAGCCACCGGCTCATCATATCCTTTTTCAGTATTGCGATAATCTCCGCCACTGACAACGAGCCAATCTACCTTTCCTGCTTTGTAAAGTTCCGCCCCTGCTTTTATCCTGTGGTCAAAATAATAATTCCTTCGTCCATTCCAAGTTGAAATAGGCGAAGTACCTAAAATAAGTCCCACCTTGCGATACGGAATATTGTCCACATTATCGTATGTTTTACCAGAAGCATTCCTTGATACCATAATATCACACAATGCTATGAAAACAACGAATATACCTAATATGGCTAAGCTCCAGAGAATAATTCTACGCTTTCTCATTGACAACCTGATTGATAAAAGATGTTATCTTTTGATTATATACATCCCGATTATGCAGATTATCAACACAGTAAGAAGGAATTGAAGAATACCCAAACTTCGCGCCAAGAATTGCACAGGCAATTGCTCCATTTGTGTCAGCATCGCCCCCCTCATTCACAATAGCCAATAGGCCTTCCTCAAATGATGAGACGTGCCAGTAACACCATAATGCAGCCGACAGTGTCCGTAAAGTATAGCCTATGGAATAGGTCTCATCCAAATCGAGTATGGATATATCTGAACTATTATAGGCCGCATCCACCCATTCGAGTATTCGGTTGTCATATCTCTGGGCTATATCTTTTATTTCATCATAAGAAAGCTGCCTGTCATGCCATACAAGATTGTGGATAATAGATACTGCAATTACGCATGAACCGACGCAGCGAGAATCGTAATGCGTCAGCTTACATATAGCCTCTGCTTGTTGCTCTATTTCATTCTCAGCAAGTCCGACCACTGAGGTTCTCATCAAGGCTCCGTTTGCTGCACTCTGTTGGCGGGACAGGTCCCACCATAGTTTTGAGCACATCTCAGGTTGTTCAACATAGTCTCCCATGCTCAACACCTTGTAAGTGTGGCTGCCAATTCCCATTGGTGTTCCGTTGAACCAATCTTTGAAGTTAGAGGCAACGCGATGAATGTTGAATCGGCCGTTCTCGAATCCTTCAAGAATGCACAACATCATATCTGTGTCATCAGTCCACGCGCCTTTCACCCACCTTCGTCTATGCGCGTCTTGAATTATCTGGTCATAATTCTTTAATCCGGAAGGATAATTCTTCCGAACCTCATCTTTATCCATAAATTCAGAGCCAAGTCCAAGCGCATCGCCTATTGCCTGTCCATAAAGGCAACCTGACATTTTATCCTTAATCGATTTATTCATCAGTGCAGAGCCTATTTAGTAATACAATAGTACTACGGTCTCGTTGTCCATTGAAGTATTTATCAAGAACACGAGCGAAAATATCATTTGGCGAAACCAAGTCAAAGAGCGTCATTGATGACTTTAGCTTACGGCTGTCAATACTCCCGAACACTGCGACTGCATCATCGGTGGCGAGATTGAGGATTACGTTTGAAATCTCTCTCAACCGTTGCCCCAAGATTGGGTCTTCGAGATATTCCGAAGCCTCCTCAGGCCCGGATATTCCATAGAACTTTGAGTTGTAAGAATGTCCAAGACCTTTAAGTTGCGGAAATATATACCACATCCAGTGAGAGCGTTTTCGCCCTTCCTGCAACTCTCGCAACGCAATAGGATAAATGCACTACTGCGCATCTTTGAATCTGGAAATGTTGTAATCGTCCTGAACCATTACTTGTTGATTTTATGAGTAATGACAAGTTTCATACTCGGATTATCTATTTCGATTTTACCAAGACGACCGAGTACCGACTGCCCAAGAAGAAGTGGAGCTTTCTGATTGCGGACTACTGATGCTCGTACATTTTCAAGTTCAAGACCACCAAAATTTACAGTGCGTAAATTTACGATAGTGCCCTCTGATATATCGCCATTGGCATCTACATAACGAGCAGAACCAACAATGTCAGTAGGCTTTATATAGTCATTCTTCAGCATGAAGTTTGCCTCTACCATAGACATGGTTACATCTGCGGCTCCTGTATCGAAGACAAAATGAAGCGGTAATCCGTTTATAGTGCATTGTACTTTTGTCACCCCACTTTCTTTTATAAAGGGAACTTCCACGCTTTCAGTATTGTATTCGGATGTATAATCTTGGCTTTTAATGTCTTCTTCAACTATTTCTCTTTTTGAATACTTGTCCAATAATGTCTTATATTCCGGCAGCTCCCGAATGTTATCAAGGTCATGGTCTGCATAGGTATGTGCGATTCGACGGAAACCTTGATCAAATGCCTGTTTTAGATAGTCTATTGCTTTATCCTTTTCATCCATAATTGAGTAAAGACAAGCTGCATCATAATAACTTCCAGCTCTAGCATCATTCTTTGCAATAAGACTGTCCATAAATTCAATAGCTTTATCTTTCTGACCAAGATAAAAGAATGCGTAGTGAGCGCACGATGAACCTGGATCTGGCACGGTATCTAACTCAATGACCTTTTCAAAATCTGCTTTGGCAAGGTCTTTTTTCCCTTGTTCATAGTAAAATCGACCTCTTCCACAATACGCATAAGCATATTTGGGCTCCAAAGTGATCGACATTGTATAATCTTCAACAGCACCATCAATATCATTTGCTTCATCCTTAAACCATCCTCTTCGATAATAGCCGAAGAAACTGTCAGGATATTTTTCTATATATTTGTCCAGTTCGGCAATCGCTTGAGGATATTTGCCCATCTCATTATATATGTTCCCTTTCATCATTACAAAGTCGTAATCATTACTGTCCATATATATGGCTCTATCTATATAGTCTAATGCCGACTCATATTCACCTAAATCATAATAACAATTGGAGATACGTTCCATGAAAGCAGCATTCGCATCACGACCATGAGCCTGCTCGTAGAATGAGATAGCCTCTCGTTGACGATTATTACGTTCATAGACTAGTCCTAAATAATAGAACCACTCAGCCTCATTAGGATTCTTGTTGGCTTGAACTTGTAGTTTTGCCTTAATCAAAGACAGTGCCTCATTACTCATTGTCACAAGAAGATAATATGCTTTTCTGTCACCACTTATAGATAATGCTTTTATTATATCATCAAGAGCTTCCGAATATTTCTTTTGTGCGATGTAGCATTCGGCCCTGAATGAATATCCGGAGTCATAATCCGGTTCCATTTTAATAACGTAATTGAAACGCTCCAGCGCATCATCATAATGGCCTTGCTCTTTGGCATTACGACCTATACCCATATAACCCATCACATCACCCGGATCAAGAATAATCATCTGCTGATAATCCGCGTCGGCGAGGTCATATTTACCTTGTTCAAAATATACCTGCGCACGTCGGTCATAGTGCTTCTTATTCTTAGGCTCCAACTTCACAGCCATATCATAATCACGAAGTGCGCTGATGGTATCTTCCATTGTTAAATAGATACCTGCACGAGTACCATAAGCGACGGCCGTGTATTCTTTGTCTTTTTTTGGTAATTTCTTTATAGCTTGATTGATTGCGGATAACGCTTTGCCATACTCGTCATAACCATAACGAAGTGCCGAAATGTAGATATACGCATAGCCGTTATCCGGATGCTCACTGATTTCTTTGTTAAACCAGTCAAGTGCATCTTGATTTTTACCCTCCTGATACGCCTCAACTCCGCGAGTAAAAGCATAGGTATCCGGAAGTTTTGTCTCAGCCTTCGCCCATAATGGCAAAACAACGGCAAAGAAAGAGATAAGAAGTATAATATTTAATTTCATAGTCTTTGAGAGTGGATTTATATTTAGCAACAAAGTTATATACCATACGCCATTGACTGGTAAACAAAGTTCAAGAGATGTATGAACGTAAGGTCTTACTGTACGAACTTAGTTTATTTCCCAAATATGCCTTTAATTATTGCCTTACCGATTTTTCTCTCAAGTCCAGCTTTCGACGTTGGTATTCCTGTTTGTCTTGCAAACTGTTGTTTCGCTTGGGTTATCCCAAGAGCTCTTTTCCAAGAGAATGATAATCCGGGAATCTTCATAATCAACTAAACCACAAATATTTTATTGCAATTACAATTATAAGAGAGTAACTTCCAGCTAAGATGTCATCAAACAAGACTCCCCATCCCCCGGGCATTACTTGCTCTATTTTTCTACATCCTAATGGTTTGAAGATGTCAATAATACGAAAGAGCGCAAAACCAATGAAGGCAAGGAGCAATGTATATTCACCGCATGAAGCCGCTAAGAGAGGAATCCATGTGCCGACATATTCATCAATTACTACTGCACGAGGGTCTGGTCCCCAGTATTGTTCCATAACATTAGAAGTCCATACTCCAATTACTGTGACAGCCACAATTAATCCAATGGTGGTCCAAAGTAAAGCAAGAGGACTGAGAACAAGGTACAATCCATACCATATAAGGAAAGCTACAACCCCCGCAGCTGTACTGGGGGCAATTGGAATAAGACCGGTATAAAGTCCTGTGGAAAGAACTTCATGAAAACGAGGAGCTATTCCGAGTTTTTTATAATTGTTATCGCTCATTTCGTTATTAAGATAGCGCACCGGGATAGTCTCGATGCGCTATCGGGATTTGACTATTTATTTCTTAAAAAGGCGGTAGATCTCTCTAACCCAAAGAACCAGTGAGGAGGCAGCCACAATTATCAGAAGGTCTAAGGCTCCAGAAGGGTTGAAACTCCAGTCAAGGGTGTGAAGCATAGGCTCTACGTTGAAGAACTCGTATGCAATCTCGGTGATGAACAACTGACCGATAACGATAATGCCTACAATCGTCCAGAATCCTTGACTCATCTTCAACTTGAAAACGCTTTCACCGGTCTCGAAACTACGGGCATTGAACATATACCAGAAATGTGTCCAGACGAATATCGAGAACAGCAGGGTTGCCTCGTATGGCGTCATTGGATTCTCTGCACCGACAGCTGCATGGAACATCTGAGGAATGGATGTAACTTCAGCATGGTTGAAGAGCCAGTAGAAGCCCAGGGTGATTGCGAAGAAGATTATGCCTACACTGCAAAGTTCCCAAAGCATGGGCTTGGACAGTATTGACGCTTCGCGTTTGCGCGGCTTTTCGTCCATAACTCTTTGAGAGGGAGGGAGTGAGGCAAGGGCCATAGCTCCGAAGGTATCCATAATGAGGTTTACCCAGAGCATCTGCGTAACGGTAAGGGGCGATTCTGTTCCCATGAATGAGCCGAAAAGTACGAGGAAACAGGCCGCGACGTTAACCGTGAGCTGGAATAGAAGGAAGCGTTGGATGTTCTTGTAGAGTGAACGACCCCACATCACGGCACGACCGATTGAAGAGAATGAGTTGTCGATGATGGTAATGTCAGATGCTTCTTTTGCAACAGATGTGCCGTCGCCCATCGAAAGACCGACATGGGCGGTTTTAAGAGCTGGGGCGTCATTTGTCCCATCACCGGTCACAGCGACAACCTCGTTGTTGGCTTGGAGAGCTTCCACGAGACGTTTCTTGTCCATAGGACGGGCGCGGGCAATGATTTTCAGTTCACTAACACGCTCCTTAAGTTGCTTATCGGAAAGTTCGGCAAATTCCGGACCGGTGATGATGTTACGGTCTGTATCTGTCTTGTCGTTCCACAGTCCGATCTGACGACCGATTTCTTTTGCAGTTCCGGGAGTGTCACCGGTCACGATCTTAACCTTGATTCCGGCATCAATAACCTCACTGACTGCGTCGGGCACGTCAACACGGACAGGGTCTGAGATTGCAACAATTCCGAGGAATGTCAGGTTGTCGGCTACGACTTTGCCATCGGCAATAGTGGCATCCTTGTCGCCAAGTTCTTGATATGCGAAGCCGAGAGTACGCATAGCCTGATTCTGGTATTCGAGCAACTGCGCATCAATTTCAGCCTTTGTAACCCCACAGGTGTTCTTGCACATACCGAACACGATTTCGGGAGCACCTTTGACATAGAGAATGTTCTTTCCGGTCGCAGATTTTACGACCGTAGCCATATATTTGCGTTCAGTAGTGAACGGCAGTTCTTCAAGTCGGGTTGCTCCGTTGCGCAGGTCAAGATAATTTGCGCCTCTATCTTTGAGCCAAAGCAACAGAGCACCTTCGGTGGGATTACCCAGCACCTGAGGTTTATCACCAGAGAGATCGAGCTGTGCGGTTGAGTTTACAGCGATTCCTTCGTATAGAACCTCATCAGATGGCTCTCCGAAGAAATTGGTCTTATAAACCTGCATCTGGTTCTGAGTCAGTGTGCCAGTTTTGTCGGTACAGATAACAGTTGTGGCACCCATTGTTTCGCAGGCGTGCATCTTGCGGACAAGGTTGTTGGTCTTTAGCATACGGCTCATTGAATAAGCCAGCGAAAGAGTAACTGCCATAGGGAGACCTTCAGGTACTGCAACAACTATAAGAGTAACGGCAACCATCAGAGTCTTGAGTGTATGCGCCAGCAAGAGTGACCATGTGGCACTGTCTGCGCCGGGATTAAGCATCGAGAATGCCCCAATCACCATAGCGAAGAAGATAACGAAAAATCCTACAATAGTAAGGATACATTTGGCTTTAGACCAATCTTCAAATTTCTTGATGACAAGCCAGAAGAAAAGGGCGACAGGAATTACCAAAGTCCATGCCTGCCATGCCCCCCAGCCAAGGAAGTGTATCAGCTGACCTACAATAATCATGCCGGCAAAGATATAGCTGACATTTGTAATCCAGTCGGCAAGACCGTCAAGCTGTTCATTAAGGGGCGTTTTTACAGAATCGTCAATCTGAGCTTCCTCAAACACCTTGCCCATCTCGGTAGCGTCTCCAACTTTGAGAACACGCATCACTCCATGACCTTCCATGACCTTTGTGCCACGCATCACGTGATTCGAGGGGTATGTAGCGTCCTTGTCAAAATGAGCTTCATCTGTAGTCTTGGCGCAGAGAGGCTCTCCGGTAAGAGTCGATTCATCAACACTCAGAGTAACGGCATCAAGCAACTCTCCATCGGCGGGTATCTCATCACCGGTGTTGAGAATCACTATGTCTCCGACAACCACATCCTTACGAGGAATAGTGGTCATGGAGCCGTTTCGCATCACCTCTACCAGTTCATCATCATTGACCTGATTGAGGATTTTGAATGCCTTGTTAGCCTTTTGTTCAAAGATAAAGGCCAGTGTCGTAGCAAGACCGATAGCGACAAAAATGCCGATAGGCTCGAAGAACACTTTCCAGTCTTGTCCAAGTCCGAAAAACTCGTAGAATGAGATACCGATGGACAGCACACCTGCTACAAGCAGGATAATAATCAGTGGATCGGAGAATTTATCCAGAAACTCTTTCCACCACGGATCTTGTTCGGGAGGCGTGAGAATATTCACGCCATTCTTTCTGCGGCTCTCCAACACTTCCGCATCGGTCAAGCCTGTGTAGCGATTTTTTTGTGACATATGATTGTTGTTAATAAGTTCATTATATTTATCGACGATAAAACCTATTTGATTCATACTCCCTTTCTGCATCTTCAGCCCATTCTCTGCAAGCTACGCAAAATTCATAATCATCCTCTAACAATTCTTTCCCGGTCACTTTCGATAAAGTGACATTATCAATAGGTTTTTCATTCTCATCAAGTCCGATATATTCACATTTGTCTGACAGATGATAAATACCTATTTGTTGGTCAAGAAAGAATGATTGACACTGGAATGAGTAATACTTTTTATATTGATTAGAGAAATAAAGAGCAGCTATCCCCAATAAAATGAGGATAATACCCCAAATCATAGAGTATTTATATGATGCTGGTTTCTCAGGGACAGGCTCCCAATGTTCTGATTGCGGAAGTAGTATCTCTTTATCTAATGCGACAATCAATACACCAACAAACGGAATGGACAATAGTGTCCACCCCATCATACAATCGATGAAAAATTTAACCACATTCCATTGGAAAAACAATGATAGAAAAATAGCAACTGCTAAAGTTCCTGCATAGATAAGCGCATAGGGCTTTAATTCGGATAAAAACCGATATGTATCCGGAGCCGTTTCCGCAAGAAATGATGTTCTTCTATAATCCATAATGGTTTACTCTTGTGGTAGGGTTAATGTTCTTGTAGATTCAAGAATCGGAAGATTGGTCTCTGTTGGAACGTAAATAACAGTCTTATTGCTGAGATCGGATTGTTGACGCACCCAAAGATACTGGATATAGGTTGGTGTTATGCTGCCATTCTCTATACGAATGGCTTCGGCTGCACCTTTAGCTCTTTCAATTTCGGCCTGAGCGTTGAGTTTTTCTGCTTCCAAATTTGCGCGAGCTTCCTCAATTTTGATTTTACGGTTCTGCTCTGCTTTTGCGAACTCGGCTTTACCTTCCATCTCTTGAGACCATACATTATACCAAGGTTTGATAAATGCCATTGCTACTATGAAAAAGATTAGCCCGGCGACACCCCACAAAGCCTCTTTGATGAGCTTAGGTGATATATTGATGTTATTGGAATTATACATATTTGTTTAATTTGTAAGAGATAATTCGGTTTTATCAAGTAGGTTTCTTTTGTGGCTAAGCTGATGTTCAACAATCAGTTCGTAATCACATGGAGCTTCGCCAATTTTAATTGTTAATACGAAAATTTCAAGAGAAATCAAGAATAAGAACATTACAATATAAAATACCATTGAAACCCAACTTTGAGAGATTACACGTACAGTAGCCTCCAATTCCTCAATAAAGCCCGTTGGACGACCATTTATTTCGTCACGTGTTTTCTTATCAATGTCTTTCTTGTCAAGTCTGAGCTGCTCAAGTTGTTCTGTGTATATTTTAATTTGCTCTTCATTTCCTTGAACCTGAGCAATTCGAGGATTGGAGACAACAGTCTTATTTACGTTCTGAACAGTCGTCTTAATCGGCTTTCCATCATCCGATATTCCAGCTACTTGTTCAGATGAAGATACAGCTGTAACAGTTGTTGTTGGCTTTGCTTCAATCTGCTGATAAAGTATATCATTGCATCGACTTATCGAATCAATAGCCAATGTCAAACGAGCAATATCAGATTCAAATACAGCCAGACGCTTATCTACCGTAGTGGCGATTACGTCCTCACGATGTGATGCAATTTCTTGATGAATATCATTCCTGAAAATCAATTGGTCAAAGATGCTTGCTCCTAAAAACGCCATGCAAAGAGCAAGTGCAAGACGGAAGCCGGCCATTAGTCGATTCTTACCAACAGAGAGTATAATTACGCGCTCTATACATAAAATAATCGTCATAAATGCAAGTGCCACCCCGATGCAACCAAAGACATTTGAGATGTTCATATAGTTTTGGGCAAAACAGAATCCGACCGTTCCCCAGAGAATCATCATAATTGACAATGCAGATAGTAGTTTCCGGAATTGACGCTTGCTGGCTTCTCCACAAGTGGATAAGATTTGGGCATCCCAACCGATTAAACGGCATCCTATTTTAGTAAATATAATCATGATATTATGCAGTTATACGGTTAGGGTTAAGGAAATTAGCTGTCTGAGCCGCACAACCCTTGGTGAATCCACGACGGTATGACTCTATCATAGTCATCATTTCTGGGGACTTGGCGTTTAATTTTTCAATCATTTGATTGATTTCAGAAATGTGCTCCTCGCAGGTTTCTTTTCGTGCTACGAGCATAGATGCACTTGTCAGAGCGAAGAGAGATTTTGCGTTCGCAATTTGAACGTCTATGTCTCGGATTTCACCACGATAGCGTAGAAGAACTCTTCTGAATAATTGCTGGAGTTTGTTCAGAATTATGGATTCTTTTGCTGTGCAATATTCTGCGTCAGAGTTTACTAATGCATCCTAATAGCCGTCTTGCTCATAGTCATGGTTGACGAAAGCATAGATGACGTCAATTGGCATCCCTGTACCGTAGGTTATAGAGACCACCTCTCCTGAGGGTTCTTCTTTGGGAGCATTCGTAGTTGTAGAATCCTCTGCTATTGCTGGAGCAACAGTAGTCCCAAGTGGATTACTTGATGGATTTGCTTTCCTGAAGATGTTAAAGAGCTTCATATCTTAATTGTTTGGGGTTTTACTTTCGTTTGATGTTGCAAAATTACACCCGATTCCGCCCTTCATAAGGATTGTCGGAATGTTACAACTCTTAATATATCTTGAACCTCTCATATTCATTGCAACCTTGCAAGCTGATTACCCCAATTTACTCAGTTCAATGAAAAGTGGTGAATCAAAAACACTTATCGCTTCTGCATTCTGAAAGTCTTTACATTGAAAAACATCAGAATTAGCACTAATGCCATATATTCCGTTCTTGTCACGATTGACAATGAATCTTTCGGCATCATAAATTTTCTCGCTTTGCTTATTTATAGCACGACGAATACCACTTATCATGGGCAGTCGTATGTCTGCCTTGGTAATATCTGGGGCATTTATTTCGTCACCACCAAAAGCTGCATATATTTTTGCATATTTTCGTTGTAACAATTCCATTCTACGATTAAACTTAGGTAATTGTTTGGCAGATGTTGGAGGGGTGAAGTTTATTCCACCATTCTGCTTTATAATACCATCTTCGTCACGAATAGCAGTGTTATATGCTTCATAAACAAATAAAGTATATAACGCCTTTTCTTTACGATGCAGGCCAGATAAGGTCAATTCAATTTCGGGGAAAGATATTGTACCGTGTATCAAATCGATCAATAGATGACACATAACAGACCTTTGAAGAAGCAAAATTTCAAATACCTGACGATAAAAACCATTATATAGGAAACTTCCTTTCTCATCCTTCTTGTGAGATACCACAATCCGGTCACTGCCATTATAGGATAGAAATGTATCGACTAAATGCTCAACAATAGTGAGCACCTCGGCCGTAAGCTCTACTCTTAAAAAGTTGGTATATACTTTATTTCCTACTTTGGATTGGCTAATCCTTAACATCAAGGCTGGAGGTGTATCAGCCAGTTCATCAAACCCCAGCTTATGATGAAGCTGCTCAATACAAAAGGTATCTGTTTTGAACAACTTAATCTTCGTAAGAAGCCCTGCAATAGCACTTTCTGACAGAGACGGCGAGAGCATTGATACGACCTCGTTTAATAACTCTCTTGGGGTCGTAATATAATGATGAACAACTTGTGGTAGATATACAAAGTCTAATCCACACAACTTTAATTCTCTTGAGATTGCCCTATGATTCGAGCTAATACCAAAGTTTATATCTTTTGCGTAATGTGACTCCACATAAAGGACTTGTCTTTCATCAAACCATGATTCTTCTATGATAGTTGATATGACATCACAATCCAAATCATTAGTGTTAAGACAAAAATGGAGCATGAGCATAAGGAGAGCCTCCTCTCTCGCACAAAAACCGTCACTGACAGTCAAATCCTCAAAAGTTCCAAGCAAATCTGCGACAATGCTTTGTTCGATGTCTTTAAGGATATTTACAGCCTTACCTAAAGTTAGTGCATAAGCCTCAATCTCATCTTTCCGTGTAATGGAAAACTGAGATTTCAGCTCTCTATATAAATCCATTTCTCGACTGTCTATGACTTTGTCAGCTTTGATTAGATCTATAAGTATCCTCGATATGGCAGCTCGTTCAATTGCTTTCATGTCATACTATTTTACGAGTTTTGACTGGTAATTTTGTCCTTGTTTTAGATATGTTGTCAACAAGAATACAGCTATAAATGTAATTGGTAATGCAACAAGCATCCCCAAATACGAACTGCAAAAAGTATCGTAAAGCCCATGCAAAACACTTGGTATCGCTATTGATAGAAAGTATAGAGCATGACGATATAAAGGGTATAGTTTGGCAAAACCAATGAAATATCCGGCAATACCAGTCCATATTGCGTGTAGGAAGGGAAGACTGGTCAGCCTTGCTATGTTCATAAAGAAAGAGGATGTATAATCAAGATTTATGTTGACCGACATCTGATATTGAACTCCCTCAAATACACCAAAAGCAATGCCAGACATTAAGCCATAGAAGACAAGAGTCTTCGGTTGCAACGGTTCCTTAGCAAATCTGTATATAAGTATTAGAGGCAATAATTTTACAAATTCTTCGGTTAGTCCTACACCGAAAATATATCCGAATAAATCAAAAATAAATATTGTGTCGATTAACTGATAAAACGGATTTAGTGTAGGCAAGCCGAGGATATCCCATAATAGGAATACAAAACCTTGTGTTAAGAAGAAAACAGAGAGTGTTATCTTCCATGACACTTGATTCGTTTTGAAAAAGTAATAGAAGAATAATCCCCAAATGGCAGAAAAATACAAGGATACGGAATAGAATACCATAAACCCATGTATGGGTAAAAGCATTATGATACTTGGGCCCAATCCAATTAAGGCCAGCAGTAATAACCTCTTATCTGACAGCCATTGTTTATTCTTTAACAGACCAACAGGCAAAATCAACTCGGACCCGATAGCTCTAAGCTGATCAACAAATGGCCCTTTGCTCTTAACATGAGCTTTTATGCCATTTGCTTTCAGATAGTACCCGACTGTATTGATGCAACCGGATGAGGCATCTTTTGCCCTATCATGCTTCAAAATTTTACCATCATCCACATATTGTTTTATGACAGCAATATCATACGGCCCATACTCTGTGTCGTTTCGTAGGATATAAAAAGCCATCACAAAAATCTCAAATTATTTATGATATATACAACTGGCGAATTGCCGTAAGAACTTGAATATCCTGATACAAGACATACTTTCCCAGTTTGATGATCGAAAACAAGAGCAAATTCCCAATCTACCGGATTGTCGAGCTTTATTCGTATTAACTTGTAGAATACCGTGATATTATCATTTGACTGTTTGTCATCCTTTACCACATCGTATTCTAACTCTTTTAACTCATCTGATTTCCAACTACGCCAATACTGATTAAAATTCTTTTTGGTAATCTCATCATCGTAATCGCTAACGATAGTAACTTCAGCCCCGGTTTCAGGATCCGAAATAGAGAAAACTTTGGTGTTTTCAGCCATTGATTCATCACAATCCACACCATTGGGCAAAGTGATAACAATGCGTCCATCTGAATACTGATTGGGAGCAAGAGTCAGATTTGTTAGAGCTGCGGTTTCAACCTCAGCGTGTGATTTTTGCTCTGATGCTATTCCCAGTCCAATGCACACAAAAGGCAGCAATATGACAGTAGCAATAATAATCCAATCACGAGTTTTTGTCTTTCGATGGGTCACAGGTATAAGACGTTCTACCTGATTAGAGTTACAAAGGAAGATAAACCAAATACAACACCAGATTATGGAGCGAATCATACTTGTGACCACTTTTGTGCTATTATTCTCACCGTCCATTGTAAATAATCCCAATAGATTGGAGGCAAAACAAAGCACTACAAACGTTTTTGCAAGAAAAACAGCATCCGTGTCTCTTTTATGAAATGCAATGATAGTTAATATGCCAGTAGCAAGATAAACCAAAGAGAAGACAACATCAGAAGATGACATCCAAAAATTATCTCCTGATTCAAAGGTGGCAAAATTCAGTACCACTGATGCGATTGAACCAATCCCAACAAAAACGATGAGAAAGAATTTTAACCAACCATGAATATCCTCATCGCTTGGAACCTCAATATCGTCATCAAAACCGGATGTAATATCCGGATTATCTCCAGAGGTTAAAGGTTGAGTTGCAGATAACGATTCTGAGTCATTCTCGTTTTTTACTAAATTTATACGCTTTACATATACATCGCAACTTGTACCATCAAAAGATGGTACAAGTTGAGTACAGTTGTTATCAATGTGATAACGACAATTATTGCACTGCTCTTTTATCGGCATATTTAGTCCACTTTTAAATAATTAGAGTTTTTATCTTCATCCTTGCCCAGACCCAGCCAGCGGGCAATCTTTTTTCTAATCGCAGCAAAGAACGCTATTACTGCAACTATAATTAGTTTTGAGAATTTCGCCAAGACTGCCCAAAAGCCTGCTTTAGCTAATACTTTGCCTGCGATGAGACCTCCAATAGTCCATTCTGCCACATGATCTGTGTCTGGATTGAAATCTGAGTATTTATACCCTGTATCATACATTACACTATTTACTATAGCTGCATTATCAGCCATGAGTTGATTTTTTGCCTCCGGAGATGATACGGCTGTTATAACTACAAAACCAGCTTTTCCTAAAACTCTGACATCATAGTTTATAACCTCATACTCGCCATCAATCCGGTAATGTTTTGACCAGGCCAGGACTTTTTTCTGATTATCATAGGTAGGTTGCCATCCCCAACCTACAAGTTCCCATTTTTGCCCGGTAGTGTTATTCTTATTTTCCTCCTTAATGCCATCCTGCATATCCTTAAGAAGGGCATTGTAGTCTATGCTTGCGGCATCTTCATCCGAAACATAACCACAGTTGTCATACGAGACGACATACGCAGTTTCTACGTTATAAAAGATACCTGCATCAGCCTTAACCATTGTTCCAAGCACACCATTCAGTTTTTCTGTGGGGTTATCCCAATAGTCCACTAAAAGATGTTTTGTGCTCTGTGTGTCAAGGAAAATAAATCCTTCAGGAACATTAAGCGTGCAATGCGCTGATGGCAAATTAACAACGCCAGTCTGACCGGAGATGGAATCTGCTTGAAGTTGCATTAACAGTTCCTGCTCTTCGGCTGAAAGCTCCGATTCCTGGGCATGAGAAAGCGAAATGCCCAACAATACGAATAGTACAATATAGAGGTATTTCATGTGTTAGTTATTTACCAGTTGAACTATAATTAAGCGACCTCCATCTTTTTTGGATAGAAGAATTTTTCTTCCTTCTGTTAATGGAACATATCCCCCCACAGGGATTTGTTTATCATCAGTTTTGTCCCACATATCAGGAAGGCGACGGTTAATAAGAATCCATTGCCCATTGTGAAAATGGAAATCACCAACAGGCTTTTTATCTTCGGCAGACGTCTTCTCGTTAGCTACCACAAAACGATTGACATGCCACATATAAAGAGTCTGCTTATCATAAACCATCAAACGGTAATTTTCCGGGGTAAACTTGCCGTCATTCCTTGGCGAATAGTATAGATTAAGCACGGGTAATTGTCCATGATATTCAGTTCCGCAGAATGGACAACGTGGTTTCATTTTGTTGTCAAATACAAACCAATGAGCTTCACATGAGGGATTCTGGCATGGTTGCATCAAGTCTGTCGTCTTTACAAGAGCCTGCTCCCATTCATCGGCAGTAGGTCGCTTCGACGGATCATGTAATCCCGTAATGAACGCACGATCAAATAAATCCTTAAGATATGGTCCGCATATCGTATATGGCAACTTGCCGGGATCTCCCTGAGGGAGCTCAGCCTTTCCGAGATTTTGAGGCTTCACTCTGTTGGATGCGTCAGTTGGATGCTCAATAAAAAGAGCTTTCTCACCCATAGAGAGTGCTTCATCTCTTTTTTCATCATTGACATCATGGACTTTTCCACCTCTCAATGGGTGACGATACAGCAGATTCATGTATATCATCACAGCCAAAGCATGAAGGTCTGTTGCTCTACAAGGCAACTTTTTATTTTGGTCTCCTATTTTTAGTTCGCGCGTCTGCAAAACTTCCGGAGCAATAAAATCAGGAGTTCCCACCACTTCAGGGGGGTATTTTCCCGGAACTACAAGGGTGTCGCAGTCTATGATACAAGCATTGCCACCCGCAGGGTCAAGCAAAACATTATTATATGAAAGGTCTGAATGTGCTAATCCAGCAGCGTGTAATCTTTTTACGGCTCTTGCTATCTTGATTAGCATATGAAAATGGCTTAACCATGTCCCTTTATCTTGTGGGCGAAGATGACGGTTACGGAGTTTTGCCGAGGCAAACCATTTGCCATTTTTTTCTTTACCCTTAAATGGTCCATCAGGGAAGAAGAAATGAGCGTGATAAGCTGGACACACAATTCCTACTTTGCCGTTCCACTCTACTAACTTGGTAGGCCAGCAAAACAGATTCTTCCAATAGTCTCCACCGACTTGATTGAATATCCGCTCATAGTATAGGCCAACAATGTTATTTAGACGGTCTTTAGATTGAGCATCTACTTTATCTCGGAAAAACAGAACTACCTCCTTTTTCCCGGGGCACCAATACATATCTTTCATGCCGCCCTGCGCGGAAATCTCGTTAAAGAACTCCACGCTTGACCCGTCTGAGGCTTTGACTTTTATTATGTCTGCCATATGAGATATTTGTCTTATTAGTATAAAATGGCAATCGTGCGGTCATCATGATTACCGGGACTCCAGAAATCCAACCACTTCAATAATTGATACTGAGACTGCTCATTATCGTCTGCAAAATCAACCTCTTTGGAAAGATTATCCCATAGGGCGTCCCATTTCTCTTTCTTGGCAAGATTTGCATCTGTCTCGAAGAAAGGATCACTAATACCATCTGTCATCAACATCAGGGAAGTGAAGTCAGGAACAATAGACATCTTAATACGGGTTCTGTCTCTGAAAATGGATTCCATCGTCAGAAAACGAGTCTGTCCTGCATATTCACCACCATCCGGCTCATTCAGTAGTTTTATGCTATCAGCATCTTTGTCATAGATAGCAATAGCTCCATCTCCGACACCAAAAGACGCTATAAACCAGCCAAAACTGAATTTACGACATACAGCCAATAGCAATGTTGTCGAAAAATCTTTAATCACTGCAGAGCCTTGGCAATCTTCTACTTTCTTCGAGATTGCTTTATATCCTTCAGTTGCAGCCTTAAAGAGAATCTCATGGATTTTTTCGATGACTGGTTTAAGATTCTCTTGAGTCTTATTCTCCGCATAGACTCTTACAGCATTCTCAAAAGCCTCACCTTGTTCCGCAAGACGCTCTTTGCAGTAGGTTTCCACTGTTTCGCAAGCTACCCTTGAACCTTCCCTTGAATATTTTGCAGAACCTGCACCATCAGCAACGGCAAGTATATACCAACCGTTTTGAGAATTGAAACTAACTCGGAAATCATCATCCCTCGGCGTTCCTTCCTGAGCATGGCTTCTTCCTCGTTTACTTGCAACCAATATGTCTTTTTGAGGCAAACCTTCAAATTCCGGTACAAGAACATAGCTACAATCCTCATCTTTTTTGGGATATTGGAGATTGTCAGGCACAGGTTTTGACACCCATAAATCTCTCGGATCGGGATTGAAGGCTATGCTGAATTTTTTTTCGAGAATAGGTTCTCCATGTTGCCACCCTTTGAGTTTGAAGCATATTTTGAACTCAAAATCCTTAGCTTCGACGGGAATCCCTGACAGAGTTACCAATCCGTTCTCAATATCTATTATTTCTTGTAATCCGGTCGGGTCAAGGTTCTCAATCCAAACATCTTCATATTTGTTTCCGTCGAATTGGATAGAGCGATTATATACTGAATTTTTTTTCGAGAATAGGTTCTCCATGTTGCCACCCTTTGAGTTTGAAGCATATTTTGAACTCAAAATCCTTAGCTTCGACGGGAATCCCTGACAGAGTTACCAATCCGTTCTCAATATCTATTATTTCTTGTAATCCGGTCGGGTCAAGGTTCTCAATCCAAACATCTTCATATTTGTTTCCGTCGAATTGGATAGAGCGATTATATACTTCTCCCTTCTTGCCGTTAGGAAAAGTCATAGGAAACTCATTGAGATTATTTTGTTCAATTACATAGTTGTTCATACGTTCTTCCTGATAACGTTTCCATTCGTCTTTGATACGCCATGCCTGAAAATCGTCAATCTGACTCTTTGATGGGGTTACTCCCATACTCTGAAGCACCTCAACGACAAGTATCCGACCGTTGTCAACAACTGTCCGGATACGGCGTATGATTCTTTCTTCTCGTTTCATTGCTTAACCTCTTGTTCTTGATATATCGATACCACCTTCTGCTGAGCCGAGCATACCTTCCATGCCACACCAGGGACATTTGTTAACCGGACTCTCTCCTACGCAGAATACATTGCCGCATTCACACGTAACAAGTCCGAATTGGTTGCCACAACAAGGACAGGTTGGTGCGCCAACAAGTTCCATAGAGTTGATTTTACGGTTTACGTTCTTGCTATCTGACAACTTATCGTATGCTTCGCCATCTATGGGATACGCGCCCACAAGTTTGAAGTCCATGGCATTAAACATTTCAAGACCTTCAAGCTTATGAGAACGCTTTGCGTATTTTATGAGATACTTTTTCCCTCTAGTCTGACATTTACCCACAAGAACGGCGAAATTCTCATCAACTTTGAGTTGCTTATTGGGATCAACTTTTTCAAGATTGATACCATCTATAGGTGCAAGTTTTATTTCGTCGTCATTATAGTCAGTTACGGACATACTTGTCGTTTTTATCGAGTCAGTCACCCACTTGAAAAAGTATTTGTAGGATAGAGAGTCTGATGGATTAAAGCGTATGATTTCTCTTGTTAATTGGCCGAATAACAGAGGGTCAATATTATCCCCGATTGAAATCACAACCATCTGAGTACGGCTACGGTATTTTTCATTCCATCGCTGGATTGCTTTAGTCGGATCATCAGTTGGGGCGCCGTCGGTGAAAAGGAAAATGATTGGTTTCCAATCTCCTTTTTGTTCTGCTGTTGTTTTTACAATATTGGTATCAATATCCCTCATTAGATAATCCAATGCAGCTCCTAATGAAGTACCGCCGCCAATGGGAATTACAGGTGGATAAAACTTGAACAACTCTGTGAGCGGGGTCAGGGTCTGAGCTTTTCCAGCATAGGCTATTACTGAGGCCCACGCGGTTTCTAAAGCATAAGGGTCCGTGCGTAATTGTTGTATTATATCACGCATTCCTCGTTGGACTTGTTCGATGGGCTCGCCGACCATCGACTCTGATACATCTATGACGAAATATATCGGTAATCTTCGCATCGTGATAATTATTGGTTTGCCGGTTGGTAAAAAGTACCAGGAGAAAGATAAACCTGTCCCGGACCTGTTATTTTCAACATACTTAGCCCCTCGCCACCTAAGAGATTGCCAAGTGACCAATTGGAAGCCATTTGGTTTTCAGAAATCGAATGTAAAGCAATGATATGATCCTCATCGACTTCAATAGTCTCACCCGGTTTTAATGAGATAGAAATGGGAGAGCCTTTGGTATCAAGGAATACAGTGGAATTTCCTGATATTTTTTGTAAGAGCAATCCCATACCACCGACTAATCCGGTAATAGAAATTTTAGTACTTACATCAACCCTGTTGTTTGATGCTACATACACGCCCCTATGACATATCATTGTCTCTCCGGAAATCTTAACGGGGTGGAGTCCGTAATGACTACCGATCACAAGTTTTCGAGGTTGGTTGCTGACGTTGTAAAGTCTGATGATGAAGAGAGATTCGCCGGAAAGTTTTGCACCAATGAGTCGTCCCAAACCTGTTCCGTTGAAACTCAGTTCTTTTTCAATACCGCTTTCAAGGTAAATCAAAGCACCCTTTTCTGCATAAAAATCCTCACCTGGAGAAAGAATTACCTCCAGATGTTGAACAAAGTTTCCAACGAGCTTGCAGTTCATAACTTATACTATTAGGTTAACCTCTTCTGGTGGTGGTGGTAAAACCAAATCCTCCGCTGAACCTACACTTCTATTTCCAACGCCAATTGAATCGGACACCCACTTAAAGAATTTTTTGAAGCCAGCACTATCAAGAGTATCAAGCATATAAACTTGATCTGTGAGCAGCTTTAATGGTTCTGGCTTAGCTTTCATGCCAGCAGCACAAGCAACGATGCTTGCGAACTTACGCTTCTTGACTTCATTCACAACTTGATTGTACTCCTGTAAATCAGACGGTTTCCCATCTGTTAATAGGAAAAGCAATGGCATCCAATCACCTTTGCGCTCCGGTGTGCTTAGTTGGACTTCCTTGTCAACTTGTTCTATCAGCATTTTTAATGCAGCACCAGTATGTGTTGGACCAGAAGCTGGGGTTGATATTTCCGGAAGCTGTAAATCTTCAAGCGGAGTAAGTGGCAAAATACACTTCACATCCTTATCGAATGTGATAATACTGATGCAAGCAGATTCTAATGCAAATGGGTCTTGGCGGAGACTTGAAACCATTGCTTCCAGCCCCACCTTAACCGACTCAATTGGTTCACCTTTCATTGAGCCGGATGTATCAATAAGTATATATACAGGTAGTCTTCTCATAATTGATTGAAACAAGGGGTGATTTTTTCTAATCAAACCACCCCTTGTATGTTGTTAGTCGATTATACCACGATATTGACTTCAGGAGGAGGCGGTGGCAGTTCGCTAAGTCCCGTTACTTCTCCAAATCCGTCTTCGACTTTCATCGAACTTGTGCTGATTGAAGCAGAAACCCATTTGAAGAAGGATTTTATTGTAGCACTATCTGCTGTATCGAGTTGGACAACGCATTCAGTAATCTTTTTCAGCGTATCCGTATTGGCACCTTGTCCTGCGGCGCAAGCTACAACAACGCCCCACTTCCGCTTGTTAAAGTCAGCAAGTCCCTTTTGTAGGTCATCAGTAGGTTCACCATCTGTCATGATGAAGACAAGAGGCTTCCAATCGCCTTTCTGGTCATTGGTGGTCTTTGTAACTTCGGCATCTGCTCTTTGAGCGAGAAGAGATAAAGCTCCCCCCAACGCAGTACAACCACTTGCAGTAAGTGTAGGTTGCTGGAATGATGCAAGTTCTGTTAACGGAACATCCTGTTGGGCAGTGCTGTTGAATGTGATTACACTCAAATAAGCTGTTTCGAGTGCGTAAGGGTCACTACGCAATGTTGACACCAGAACTTGAACGCCGTTCTTTACAGCTTCAATCGGCTCACCATACATGGAGCCGGAGGTATCAAGAAGAATATAAACTGGTAGTCTTCTCATGAGTGATATGATTAACGTGAATAATCTTTTATTACGCGAGCGATTGTGTTGACAATTGATTTGTCAGGGAAGGCATCACCGATAGCGTTGAATTTCCAGTCTCCGTTGCGACGATAGAGTTTGCCGAGGATAAGACCACGCATTCCTACGCAGTCTGTTTTAGTGGAGACATCGTACTGAGCGAATACCTCTTTAACCTTAGTGGGAGTACCTTCATACATGCGTATGTACGCATAGGGAATCCCGGAGAAATCGCCGGAATAATCTTCGTTATTGTATATGTTGAGGAAAAAGACGATAGAGTTGACATTGGGATTTATCCGGTTGAGATCAACAGTGATAATCTCATTGTCGAGACCATCATCTCCCCCGGTATCACCGGTAAGATCGTCTCCCGTATGATGGAGTGCTCGGTCTAAAGTGTCGAGCTTACCATTGGGTAGCCCAACATTCCTGTCTCCGAAACGATAGAGAGGTGAATAGATATGATCGACTGGTTTGCCTTCTACGTCAAACAGCAGACAGCTCAGGTCCAAATCCACATCAACAACCGATGAGGAGAGACCGAAGAAGGCCTTTTTTGTTACCGCTCCCCAGTTACAGCCTACGCAGAACTGAGTGAGCTTAGAACCATTGTTTTTTTCAAGGTTGATTCTCTGACCTTTTTCTAATCGTATTGCCATAATTGTGAGGTATTAGTCTTTTGAACCAGCTGTATAATTGAAGCCCCATCCATAGGTTTGGTCGCAATCTTTGTGACCATTGTGAAATGTGACAAGTTTCTTCACTGTTATAGAATTGTCTCCGTTAAAGTCTAATTGGGCTATTGCGCAGAATTTCTTATCACTGTTCTGCTGACCCATTTTTACCTCAACAGTTTCAACTCCGGGAACAGTTACCTTGACAACAGCATCAGTCTCTGTCCAACGCGCAACACCCTCATAAATGAAAGTGTAAACTATGATACGTTTAATGTCATTGACTCCAGCCGGATTAACTGAAATTGTTTCGCCCGAGCCTCCGGTTCGGACATCACCATAGTGCCAGATATACGGAGGTTTCGTATAACAACCCTGTCGCGTTTGTTGATCACGATTGCCACCTCGTCCGTGCGAGAACTGGACGCCATCAATAAGCATCTTTGTCCCATCTCGCATCTCGTAGAAACAGCCAAGGTCAAGATCGATGGCATTCTTGAACATGCCAAGGAAGCCACTTTTTCCATCGCTCCAATCAAGGTTGATTGTAATCTCTCCATTGAGATTTGAACCAGTGCGCTTTGTCAGGTCTATACGGTGAGTATCACCGCCCTTTTTGAGTTCGATAGCCATATTTATGTGAATTTTGCAACAAGTTCATCAAACTCGCCATTATGTCCCACTCCAAGGGCTTTCACCTTCCATGTGCCATTGTGACGATATAACTGTACAAACTCAACAGAAGCACACGTCGAGAAGTCTTCGGTAAGGTCATAGATGATTTCTTCTTGGCCTAAAGCCTCATGTCCATCTGAGTAAATACGGACATAGGCATTTTCTACCTGACCAAAATTTTGGCCACGATTCTGTGCATCATAAATGCTGACGCAAATGATGATTTTCTCGATGTCATTGCGAACTTTTGACAATTCCATATCAATTGTCTCTGCATCGCCTTCATCCTTATGGTCTTCATCACCTTCGTCATCCAGCGACCCGATAACAGATATTTCCGGATCGACAGGCCGTGACTGCGCCCTCATATCATCATTGCTCCGCCATTCAGTATAGGGAACAATTTTGATAGGAGTCAAAAGTCTTCCATTCTCGTCAGCACGGAGACGCTTCTCGGAATTATAGAATACGAGATAGTCGTCAGTCGGAATCTTGCCAGACGCATCAACCATAAAGGCGGACACATCAAGGTCGAAGTCGTCCTTTGCTGAGGCATCTTCTCGGACCTGCCAACCTAAACCAACTGAGAATTTCTCAAGTTTGATTTCGGTTGAACCGCCTTTTTGAATGCGTATAGCCATAATATTGATTAGTATGCGTATTTGTTAACAAAGTGTTCAAGACCGCCTTTGTAGCCATTTCCGATGGCCTCAAACTTCCATTCGCCATTGCGACGATAAAGTCGGCCAAACTCAACGGCAGTTTCGATAGAGAAGTCTTCGTCGAGATCATATTTAGCGATTTCCTCATTTGTAATTGCATTATAAATGCGGATATAGCTATTACGAACCTGTCCGAAATTTTGACGACGGTTTTCTGCATCGTGGATTGTTGCAGTGAACAGAATTTCTGTCACACGCGAATCAACTTTAGACAAGTCAACGGTCAAAGTTTCATCGTCGCCACCGTCACTGCTGCCACCGGTCAAGTCATCGCCAGAAGACTCCACTGCGCCGTCAGGAGATTTCTGATTGTTATAAAATACGAAAAACTCGTCGGCAGGCAGTTTCTTGTTTTCTCCGAGCATGAATGCAGATGCGTCCAAGTCGAAGTCATAGCCTGTGCTTTCGTTGGGATCCCATCCCAAACCAACGCCGACTTTCTGTAAGCCGATTTCGATGCGTTGTCCTTTTTGAAGATTTATTGCCATAATGAATTTGATATATTGTTATTCGTTTTTGGTATTGCAAAATTACGAGCGTTTGATACTTCAGAACCTCGTTCTAAAATGTTTCAAGGATTTGGTTCATGATATCTTTTCATAAGGCTGCAAGGTTTCAACTTGACTATCACAATCTCTTTGAAAGAGATTGTGATTGCCGGCATGTCTCTATAAATGAAGAAGTCAGTAATGAATTTTTAATACAAGTCCTAAACAAACAATTTGGATTTGAAGAATCCAAATAGAAATGCACAGTTTTAGCAAGAAAACCGCAATAGAAT
>CAZXAZ010000012.1:0-80374 GCA_964638475.1 uncultured Alistipes sp.
AGAGCCTTTCAACAGTTACCCTTGGCACCAAACTCGACGAGAAAATTCTCGACGAAGTTCTTAACCAAGGTCGCGAGCGTTTCTTGCTCCACTATAACTTCCCCCCCTTCTCAACCGGCGAGGCTAAAGCTCAGCGTGGTGTAGGCCGTCGTGAAATCGGTCATGGTAACCTCGCTCATCGTGCGCTCAAACGCATGTTGCCCGATGATTTCCCCTACGTATGCCGCGTAGTAAGCGATATCCTAGAAAGTAACGGTTCTTCATCTATGGCAACCGTTTGCGCCGGAACCCTCGCAATGCTCGATGCAGGTGTGCCCATGAAGCGCCCTGTCAGCGGTATCGCAATGGGTCTTATCTCAGACGATAAGTCAGACAAATACGCTATCCTCTCTGACATCCTCGGAGATGAAGACCACCTCGGAGATATGGACTTCAAGGTTACCGGTACTCGCCAGGGTATCACCGCAACACAGATGGACATCAAGTGTGACGGCCTTAGCTACGAAATCCTCGAACGCGCTCTTAACCAAGCTCGTGAAGGACGCCTCCATATCCTCGGCAAAATCGAAGAAACTATCCCCGCACCCCGCGAAGATTACAAACCCCACGTGCCCCGCATCGTCACCATGCTCATCCCCAAAGAGCTCATCGGTGCTGTTATTGGCCCGGGCGGAAAAATCATCCAGGGAATCCAAGAAGAATCAGGTGCAACCGTTTCTATCGACGAAGTTCCCGAAGGCGGCCGTATCGAAGTTGCTGCGGCGAACAAGGCAGCTATCGACAAGGCTCTCGCAATGATTAATCGTATTGTAGAACTTCCCGAAGAAGGAAAAACCTACACCGGAAAAGTTCAGACAATTCAAGACTTCGGCGCATTCGTAGAATTCATGCCTAACCGCGACGGTCTGCTCCATATCTCAGAAATCTCATGGGAGCGAGTTCCTGATATGGAAGCCAGTGGTCTTAAAGAAGGCGACACCGTAACCGTTAAGCTTATCGAAATCGACAAGAAGACCGGAAAATATCGTCTCTCAATGCGTGCCCTTCAGCCCAAACCCGAAGGCTACGTAGAACCCGCAGAGCGACCCCGCGCACCCCGCCGCGATAATGGCGATCGTCCTCGTCGCAACTTCGACGACCGTCGTCGTAACGACGGCGAACGTGGTCCCCGCCGCGACAATGGCGACCGTCCCCGTCGTAACTTCGACGGCCCCCGCCGCCACGAAAACAACAACGACTAATAAATCGTAATCAATTCCCCATCTGGCGGGAATGACAATAATACTAAAATCCCCCGAGTTAGGATGCCTAGCTCGGGGGATTCTTCTATTATTTAACTGAGGCGAAATAGCGCGAAAAGGCTATTCGACGGTTAGTTGATGGCTGAAGCAATAATTATATAGATGAGGGTGATAGCAAAAGTTGCTGTCATGAGGATATAGGAGGGGAGCGATGTTTCGCTACGTTCGGATGTGGGTTCGGAGGCGGAGTCAATGACGAACGAGCTGATAGAGCGAGCAGCGTAGTAGCAGATGACGCCGAATGAGCAACCGACGATGGCCCCAACGAGGAGGTCGCCGGGATAGTGTACTCCGAGATATAAACGCGAATATGAGTTGATAATCGCCCACCCAAAGATAAACCATGAGAATCGCCGTTGTTTAACGATAAAGGCGACAATCGAAGCTAACGCGAATGAGTTAGCTGCATGGCATGAAGGGAAGCCGTAAGACCCACCGCGATAGCCGTTGACAATATATGCCAATTCAGATAGAGAGTTCTCAAGATTCGACGGACGAAGACGTTCGACAGCCGGACGAATCACCGATGCACAAGTTTGGTCGGTTAGACATATTGCCGCAATTATACCAAGCAGATATATTAAAGCTCTCTTCCAACAGAAATCTTTGAATAGAATCCACAGGATTGTCGCATACATTGGAATCCAAATAAAGCGCCCTGTAAATAAAGTCATGAAATTGTCGAAAAAAGGGCTGTGATGCCCGTTAATCGTCAAGAATAGGGTGGTATCGAGATTGTTAAGAAATTCGATCATGATCTGTTAGGAGTAGGGGGTGATTAGAGATTTCCGATGGTTGCGTAGAGGTCGCGTAAAAATGCTTTTGCTGCAAGAATCATAGAGTCTTCGCCGCGCGGTTGTCGCTCAGAGACGATTACGCTATCCTTTGTCGGCTGACTGCTTAAAATAATCGATTCGGCATCCGGATTGAAAACGATAGTGTCAGTAGGAGTAACGATGCCAATCAACGAAGGCTCGGTGAATATTGCTACGGGCGTAGTTTCAGATGCGAAAATGTCGCGAGAATATTTCAACTCTTTTGCAGATAATCCAAGCATCGATAGCAAGGTCGCGCCTAAGTCGGTTTGCGAGCATAGTTTATCAATAGTTGTCGCTTTTGCTTTCAGTGCTCCACCCGCAAAAATCAGTGGTATATGGTGTCGTTCAAGCGGATTTGCAATGCCCTCAGGCCAACAGCCGTAATGGTCGGGAAGCATTACTAAAAGAGTGTTGCCCCAATTCGGCAGAGTGTGTAGAGAGTCGACAAATTCAGTCAAGCAAGAGTCTGTATATGCAAACGCATTTTTTCTTGGCTCGTCGGCAAATCGCGGATTGGAGTATGGCACTTCAAACGGCTCGTGAGAGCTCGAAGTTTGAATAACCGTAAGTCTGCGTTGTTGTGCCGCAGAGTTCGCAGTAGCGGCTTTTAAATCGTCGAATGCTTTAGCGAATACTTTTTCGTCATGCGCGCCCCATTTCGATGCGCGGTCGCTTATTGAAAAGTCTTTATCAGAGATAATCGGGTTAAAGCCTGATGAAACTAAATAAGCTTGCATATTGGTGAAATTCGCATCACCGCCATAATAATAGACCGCATCATAGCCATTCTTTTTCAGAATTTGAGGGAATGAGGGCAACTTTTCAAACTTATCAACATATTTCAACAAACTCGTAGAGGTAGGGGCGGGAAATGATCCGAGAATCGCAGCCAAGCCACGGTCGGTACGAAATGATGAGGCGTAGCAATTGGTGAATAAGAGTCCGTCGCGAGCCAAAGAATCAAGTCCGGTTGCAATGGCTTCGCCCCCGAGCGATGGCATAAGATGAGAGGAGAAACTCTCGAGGATTACCATAACGATATCGGGGCGTGAGGTAGAAAGCAAACTATTCGGGAGTGAATCATTGGCGATGCTCAATATCGCGACGGAGTCTGAGGCTGCAACGGATGAGAATAGTAGATTATCGACGATTTGACGCGCCTCAGCGTCAGACATGGAGTTGTATTCCGAGCTGAAATTGCCTTGATGAGTTGCCGAATATAGCAGGCTGAACATTGGATTTACAGCCGCATGGTTTAGACGTTGGTTGTTTGAAAAATAAGCATGACTGAGGTTCATCGTTGAGACGGTAATACTGCCTCGGATAGGAATGAAGAGTAATCCCGTAGCAACGAGCATCAACAAAGGTTGATATATTTTTTTTGCACCTTCAGCCGGCGCAACGTTGATGCGTCTGGCTCCTGTATGGCGGTATAAGAAACGAATCCCGAAAAATATGGCTGAGATGCCGGTAACGCCGGCAATCCAATGCCACCATTCCACACTTGCCATTGCCGCTTGTGGCGATGTCGTGAAATAGAAAATCGGAGTCATGTCAAGTCGGAATCCCCAACTACCGTAGAGCCCCATATCAAGACAATAAAGCAATCCGATTAATAGTGACGCGAATCCGATATATATATCCATCGCCTGTCGTATCCATTTTGCTTTCGATATGAGTTGACCGACGAGCAATAAACCCGGAATGACCGTGAGATATCCGGCAACCGAAAGGTCCATAGCGAAGCCGTGACGAATGACCGCAAACCAATCAGCGGGCGACGCCTCAATAATTGACGCGTAGAGCATCAGAAAAATCGGCTTCATAAATATGAAAACCGCTAAGAATAGGATGTAAATCGAAAGGAATTTCAATAGAGCCTTTTTCATTACTGCTAGCTGGAAAATTATTAAAAAAAATCTTAGGCGGTTAAACCTTCGGTCATTTATGCGGTCAAAGAGGCATAAAGATAATAAAGCAAATTTTTATATAGCGCGTGAGCGCATCTTCTGCTTCAAAAAACAAAACAGCCGCCGGGTTCTGCCGAGAGAACCCGGCGGCGTGCTTTATATGCTTATGGCAATCGCCGGAATATATTTTACGCTTCGTTGCCTGAGAATTCCATCAAGTAAGCCTTGATGAAGCCATCGAGGTCACCATCCATAACGCCATTGACGTCGGAGGTTTGGAAGTTTGTGCGGTGGTCTTTCACACGGCGGTCATCGAATACATAGCTTCGGATTTGCGAACCCCATTCGATTTTCATCTTGCCGGCTTCAACCTTCGCTTGCTCCTCCATGCGGTGGGCAAGTTCTTTTTCATACAAAATAGAACGAAGATGGCGCAGAGCGTTTTCTCGGTTCTTAGGTTGGTCGCGAGTTTCAGTGTTTTCGATAAGGATTTCCTCCTTTTCGCCGGTATATGGGTCGGTATATTGGTAGCGCAGACGAACACCCGATTCAACCTTGTTGACGTTCTGACCGCCGGCACCGCCCGAGCGGAAAGTGTCCCACGACATCAGAGCCGTTTCAACCTTAACCTCGATAGCGTCGTCGACCAACGGAGTGACAAAGACAGAGGCGAAAGAGGTCATGCGCTTTCCCTGGGCGTTGTATGGCGATACACGAACCAAGCGGTGAACGCCATTTTCGCTCTTGAGGTAACCATAGGCAAAATCACCCTCAACATTAATCGTGCACGATTTGATGCCCGCTTCGTCTCCCTCGAGAAGGTTGGCAATCGAAGTCTTGTAGCCATGTTTTTCGCAGTAGCGAAGATACATACGCATCAACATCGAAGCCCAATCTTGACTCTCTGTGCCGCCAGCTCCGGAGTTGATTTTCAGAACGACGCCCATGTGGTCTTCCTCACGGCGGAGCATATTGCGCAATTCGAGAGCTTCGATTTTCTCCATTGCGGTAGCAAACATGGCGTCAAGTTCTTCTTCGCTTACAAGCTCTTCTTTGTAGAAGTCCCAACCATTTTGGAGCTCATCAACCGCAGTTTCAATCTCATGATAACCATCGACCCATGCTTGCAAATCTTTGATTTTTTTCATCTGAGCTTGAGCCTCTTTCGGGTGCTCCCAAAAGTCGGGGACATGAGTGCGGAGCTCTTCCTCCTCAATTTGTATCTTTTTGTTGTCAACATCGAGATACCGTTTTAGAGCATCTTTACGCTCCACGGCCTCTTTTAGCTGGTCCTGAGTAATCATCGGGAATACTATGTTTAATTTAGACTGCAAAGTTACGGAAAATCCCCGTAAACGCCAAGAGCATAACCTCTTTCCACGGGGCTGTCCGGTTAGTCGCGGTCGAGGAAGAAGCGGGGGAAGTTTGCGACGAATACGTCGGGAGCGTTGAGCAACGGGCGGTTGGCGATAAGGTCAGAGAGGAGGATTTCGCCAACGACATATTTGTAGCCTGAGCTGACGTAGCTTTCCTGAATTTCTTTGAAGGGAAGCAGAGAGGGGAGGTCGGTTGTTGAGTAGCGGGCGTAGATTTTTAAGGCGACATTTGTCGTATATGCCGGGATGTCGAGGTAGCCCATTTTTTTGTATTCGTAGCAGTAGCCGTGGCGACGCGCCATTACGTCGCTAAGAATTGAAGACGCCGTTGGCAAACTGCCGGCCCCTTTGCCGAACATAAATTGACGGTCGTAGCACTCGCCACGGATGACAACACCGTTGTATTCGTCGTCGACGCTGTAGATATATTTCGATTTGTCAACAAATTCGGGCATTACAAACATCGTAAACTCGTCGGGATTAACCTTGACAACTTGTGCGACGAGTTTGATTTTCATTCGCTTTTCGCGGGCGTAGCGGATGTCGGCTTCGTCGAGATGAGAGATGCCGAAGGTGAAAATATCTTCTGGGGCAACATATGCGCCGAGGGCGTGGACGGTGATGATGATGAGCTTAAATAGCGAGTCGAATCCTTCGATGTCATATGTCGGGTCGCTTTCGGCGAAACCGGCGGCTTGCGCTTTTGCTAACGCATCGGCATAGGGCTCGTCATGGTCGAAGACGCGTGAGAGAATGTAGTTTGAAGAACCGTTAAGAATACCTTTTACTTCTAACAATAAGTCGTTGTCGTAATACTCTTCAAGGTTGCGGATTACGGGGATAGAGCCGCACGAAGAGGCGTCGTAAAGGAGGGCTGTTTTATGGCGATGTTGCAAGTCGATGAGTTCCGGCAAGTGGCGTGCAATCATCGTCTTGTTGCCCGATACAACGGGGATGCCTTTTTTAAGAGCAGATGTTACGATTTTAAACGCAGCATCGGCATTGTCGATAACTTCGACAACCAAATCGATTTCGGGGTCGTCGAGGATATCCTTGGGGCGGTCGGTCAGCAATTGACCGGGCACATCGATGTTGCGCGGTTTCGATAAGTCGCGCACACAGATTCGACGAATTTCGGCGTGGGCATTGCGAGCTTTGCCGATAACCTCAAAGATGCCGGTGCCGACAGTCCCGAGACCGAATAATCCGATGCGGATTATTTCGTGGGCTTGGATAGCGTTATCAGAGTGGGCGTCAGCCGCAGCGATATTTTGGGATGATGTTGCCATATCTTTTTATTTCATGAATTGGTTGAGGATTGCGTTAAGCTGGCCATGTTCGACGAGAAAACCGTCATGACCGAAGGGAGAGTCGATTTCGCGATATTCTGCGCCGGGAATCATTGAAGCCAAGGTTTGCTGTTCTTCGGGCGTGAAGATGATGTCTGATGTCAGACCGATAACAATAGTCGGACAGCAAATTCGTTTCAGCGAAGCTTCAAGTCCGCCACGGTCGCGCCCGACATCGTGGGTGTCGAATGCGTCGAGAATCGTGACATAAGAGTAGGCATTGAAACGTTTGCAGAGCTTTTCGCCTTGATAGTCTTGATAGGTAGAGGCGCGGTGGGGCGTTTCGAGAGTTGCATCCGGCAAGTCTTGTTGGGTTCGGTTATATCCCATCGGTCCGCGGTAGGTTAGCAAGCCGATAGCACGGGCCGCCGCTAAACCTTTCATTCCCGCCTGTGGATTAGGTTCGCCGTAAGTTGAATCAGCGAAAATCGCCATACGTTGAGTTTGGTCGATTGCGATACTCCACGGCGACGCTTTTGCGTCAGTGGCAATCAGAATCAGTCTGCCAAATCGCGTCGGCTCATCGGTAATCCATTCCAACGCTTGAAAACCGCCAACCGAACTGCCTACGAGGGTATTGATTTTCGAGATGCCGAGTTCGTTGGCAAGTAGAGCGTGAGCATGAGCCATGTCGCGGATAGTTAAGCGAGGAAAATCACCGTAATAAGGCTTGCCTGTTTTCGGGTTAATCGATAATGGTCCGGTCGAGCCGTAATGCGAACCGATAATGTTGGCACAGATGATAAACCATTTTTTCGGGTCGAGAAAACATCCCTCTTCAATCGTGTGAGGCCACCAATCGGCTACATCGCTATTTGCTGTCAGAGCGTGGCATACCCAAACAACATTATCTTTCTTTTCGTTAAGTTCGCCGTAAGTGTCGTATGCGATTTCCAACTCGGGGAGTTCTCCTCCAAGTTCCAATGCAAAGGGATTGTTATAACGATAGATTTTCCTGCTCATAGTTAATCGCGAGGCTTAAAGTCCGGCTGCTTCGAAAGCTTGTGAGAAATCAGCGATAATATCTTCTACATCCTCCAAGCCGAGAGAAATACGCAACAGAGTAGGGGTGACACCTGCTTTCTCTAAGTCGGCGCTGCTAAGTTGTTTATGGGTTGTTGATGCGGGATGAGTAACGACGGTGATAGAGTCGCCAATCATGGTCATGTGGGCGCAGAGTTGCAGCGCTTCGACGAAACGTTTTGTTGTTTCGAGGTCGCCTTGAAGTTCGGCTGTTAATACGGCTGACGAACCGAAGCGGAAATAGCGAGCCGCATTTTCGTGAGATGTGTGGTCGGGGAAACCGACATAGCTGACAGTTTTAACCTTCGGCGAGTCGCGCAAGAATTCAGCCAGGCGGCGAGTCGACTCAACCTCATGTTTAACACGCAACGAAAGGGTCTCAAGACCGAGCATCATTAGATAGCTATCGAAGGGAGATGGAGAGGCTCCGAAGTCGCGAAGTCCGTCTACACGACATTTAACAACGAAAGCTGCCGCGCCGAACGCCTCGCAGAGGTTTAGACCATGGTAACCTTCCGACGGCCCATCGATTTGGGGGAATTTGCCACAAGTCCAATCGAAGTTTCCGCCATCGACGATGATGCCGCCCATGGCAGTGCCGTGGCCATTAATCCATTTTGTCGCGGAGTCGACAATAATATTTGCGCCCCATTTGAAGGGGTTGCAAAGATAACCACCCGCACCGAAAGTGTTGTCAACAACGAAAGGCACTTGGTTGCGCTTGGCAACGGCGGCGATGCCTTCCAAATCAGGCACAGCGCAAGTAGGGTTTCCCATGCTTTCTACGAAGATAGCACGAGTCTTGTCGTCGATAAGGGCTTCCAAATCGGCGGGCGAGGGAGTGGGAGCAATTCTCACTTCGATGCCGAGACGGCGGAGCGAGTGGCGGAATTGGTTATATGTGCCGCCGTAAAGGAATGGCGAAGCAACGATGTTTTCACCTTCAGAAGCTAATGAGGTAATAGCGATAAGGATTGCCGACATACCTGATGAAACGCTGAGGGCGCCGACGCCGCCATAAAGAGCCGCGATGCGCTCCTCATATGCCGAGTTTGTCGGGTTTTGAAGGCGAGTATAGATATTGCCCGGTTCGCTAAGTTCGAAAAGTCGGGCGGCGTAATCACAATCTTTAAAGCGATAAGCGGCGGTAGGGTAGATTGCTACACCGCGAGAGCCTGTTGGCTCGCTATGGTTGAGTCCGGCATGGATTTGTCGAGTCTCAAAACCGAGTTTGCTGTAGTCCATAGGAATATGTTGTTTTTTTATTTAAACAAAGTGATGGAAGAGAGAATATGTTGATATTCAACTAAAAAACCGGCTCCTATACAGGGAGCCGGTTGTATGAGGTTCGCTGATATATATGTCAACGTGACAATCTTACACCCGGCTTATCGGCTGCACATACACATGACCATCATCATCGACATTGTTGCCGGTGAAGAGAAAGTCAGATTATGTTCGGCAGAATTATACACGGCGGCGGTGTGGGGGGTGATTATTGATTGTTTTTCAGTGCAAATTTAATTGTTTTTTTTGAATAATGCAAATGTTTGAGCTTGAGCTGATAGATTGTCAATAATCTGTCAGATTTAGAGCATACGTTTATATTCGCGCATCATGCGGAAGTAGATAGCAAATCCGGCGGCAAGGCCGATAGCGAGACCGGCATACATGCCGATGCGCATTTCCGGCAAGGTCATGTAGCAGAAATACATCGAAACGATAATGACCGCAAATGGAATGAGAATTGCTTGAAACAAGTGGTGGCGACGGCGATAGAAACGCGCTTTCGTCGCAACCTCATCGATTCCGTCGACAGAGACGTCGATACTGCGAATTCCTCGATAGAGGTAGTAATCCATAATTGCAGCTGTGACGAAGAATGCTATTGCCAAAATAAGCCCGCATAAGGGTAATTGTTGATGAATAGGGATGAGGCTCGATAGACCAAGTGGAGCAACAATGGCGAACATAGCGCGATAGCTGCTCATCAGTTTTTCGCGAGCAGATTTAGCTTTGCCCGATACGACATCGTTGATTATTGAGTCGCGATTATTCTCTCCCCGGCGGTTACCATAAAGGCCTCCGTCAGGCATTTCATTAAGCTTACGCCATTTTTCTTTGAATTCTTCAGGAGTCATAGTTCTGGGTTTAGGGAGATTAGTTTTTCTTTAGCGCGTCGCAGTCGTGATGCAACTGTGTTTCGCGGTTGGCCCATAATTTCAGCAATCTCGTCATAAGAATGCTCGTCGAGCCATAAGAGTATTAATGCCTTATCGGCTTTGTCAAGGCGCCCGATCATGCGATACATTTCGCGCAACATTTCCGCTTTTTCGTCGCTCTCAGCCATAATATCGGCGTGCTCGTCGATAGCCACAGTGGTACTATTCTTGCGATGCTTTCGAAAGAAAGACACGCAACTATTGAGCGTCACACGATAGATCCATGTCGACAAACTTGCGTCACCGCGGAACCGCGGAAACCCTCGCCAGAGATTGACAAGCGCCTCTTGTCGCAAGTCGTTGAAGTCGTCGCGGTCAGTGGCATAGAAATAGCAGACCTTTCGGATAACTCCGTCATATTGACGAGCCATCGCTTCAAAGTCGCGACGCAAATTGTCAGCGTCAGTGCGCCCATTCTTGACAGCTGTCGCGTCTTTTTTGGGAACGACAGAACCGCTACTTTGGGGAGTGTCGTCCCCAGACGATTCGATGTCGATATCGTTCGTCTTGGCAACGCAGTTGTCGGTAGGCGGTATTTTTTTCTTTGAAAATATCATCACTTATTTTGACGCAAATTTCGTGAAATAGTTTCATTTATAACAAAAATCTTTCTTTTGAAACAAAACGGCGGCGTATCAAGGTTGATACGCCGCCGAGGGTTATAGAGTTTTTTTGTTATCTATCTTGAGTTGAGTGAACTTAGCGTGGGGGACGTCCGGGGCCGCCTCCGGGAGGGCCAAAGCGGTGCTCATTACTGCGTGAAGAGGGCTCTTTACCTTTGCCGAATGTATTGAATCGGTAGGTGAAGGTTACCATGAAATAGCGGGTCAGAGAGTTATACTCTGAGTCGTCGATATAGTTTGCGGTAACCGAGCGCTGGATGTTTTGCTTCTGTTGGAGAAGGTCGTAGACTTTCAGCATGATGGTTGCAGCTCGTCCGCGCATAAACTGATATGAGATTGATGCGTTCCACATCCACTGGTCTTCATTGAAACCTTCGGTATATCCTTTCGATGCTGAGTAGTTGATGTCAGATGCCAAAACCAAGCCGAAGGGGGTATAGTATGTCCCGTTGAAACCGGCTCCATAGTTATGGATTGTCGGGGTAGAGATTGCGGGAAGCGAGTTTTCGGTTAAGCTAAGACGGTAGAAGGGGCGTAACTCAAGCTCGAGGTTCGAGGGGCGGAAAGCGAGTGAGGGCGACTCGGCAATCATCACTGCTTGCGAGCGGTTGCGTTCGCCGTTGTTGTAACCCATTCGCTGGTTAAACATCATGAAAATGTTGTTGTTGAAGCTCCATGTTTTCTTTGCTCCGAAGGGAAGCGAATACATATTCATGACGCGGAAGTTCCAAACGCCGTTGACGTTTTCATATGTTGTCATACGTCCACCGCTTACGCCATCATAAGTTGTGCGTGAGATGATAGAGTTCTGCACGACTTCGGCGTCAGCCATCGACATGATAGAGCTTTGGTTCGAGGGGTTGAACTTCTGGAAGCGCAGACGAATATTGTGGCTGAACGTAGGTTTCAATGAAGGGTTACCGACGATGACGTTCAAGGGGTTAGAATAGTCGGCTACCGGCTGCAATTGAGCCATAGACGGCTGAGAAGAGCGCCCATTGTAGTTTATGTTTAGACTGCTCTGCTTGTCAATCTTATAGCGGAAACGGGCAAACGGAGCGTAGTTCCAAACCCAGCGTTCGGGAATACTCTTAGCGCCATTGAGAAGGTTTGTAGATTTCGACATTGAGGGCACGAGAGATACTCCGAGGTCGAGATTATACATCTTTGAAACCTTTTTGTAGCCCACGCGAATATCCTGAGTCATGTAGTTGTTGCGGAAGCAGTTTGAGAGAGAGTCTATATATTCCGACGGACCGAGAATTGCTGCATATGGGTCTTCAACAGGAGCATATGGGTCGATAGGTAGTTGACGACTGACAATCTTGTCGGCGTTGTTCCAACGATACTGCACTCGGTAGCTTAATGTCAAGAAATTACCATTCTTGACGTTGCCCAATGGCTCGGTCCAACTCACGCGAGCCGAAACATTGTTTGACCATGTATGGTTGTCTGCTGTCTGATTGTAGATATCGATAGAGTCGCTACCCATTTGATTGAGCATGCGATAGAATCGGTTGAAAGAGAGTGAACGCTCATCTTCGGTCACGTTTGAGAACTGATAGTTCGCCATAATAGAGAACGAACGACCGCGATGGCTTGCGAAGTTATGGTTGTAAATCAAACGACCTCCCGCTTCCCAGCTGTGACCTTCAGAGTTAGAGGCGTTGAAAGAGCGGTTGACGCGAGGCAAACCCGGTTCGCCAGCGAAGAGTGTGTCAACCGAGAGCGAGCGACTATCGTTTTGATTGTAAGAGAAATTCGGGCGGAAGTCGAATGTGTTAAATGAGTCGGGTTTCCATTCGATGCGGAAGTCGGCGCGAATATTGTGGCCCTTATCAGTTGCGTCGGATGATGAGTTTTCGTAGGAAATAGAGTCGGGGAAGAGATATTGACGATTCTTGCGAGAGATTGTGTTGCGGTCAGTATGAGAATACATGACATCACCGCCGACACGGATGATTTCCTCCTTGCCGATATTAAAGTTTACACCAAAATTCTGAGAATTATTGATGCCTTGACTGCCACCGAATCTGCGGAAACGATTACCATTGCCGTCGGTGAACCCTAAGTCGTTGGTGTTGTTTGCCGAGCCGATAAAGGTGATTTGATTGTCGTCCCAGAAGCGGTTGATATTGAATGTAGCTTGATAGCGGTCATCAGAGCCGTAGCCGGCTTCTGCCGTACCAAACCATCCGTTCTTCATACCTTTCTTAACCGTCAGGTTGATGACTGTTTCGTCATCACCGTCGTCAACACCGGTCAGACGTGCTAAATCGCTCTTGCGGTCAACAACTTGCAACTTGTCGACCATGTTTACCGGAAGGTTTTTCGATGCAACTTTGGGGTCGTCAGAGAAGAACTCCTTGCCGTCAATTAGAATCTTTTTTACTTCCTTACCGTTGGCGGTAATTTTACCATCGGTATCAATCTCGACGCCGGGCAGGCGCTTCAAAAGGTCTTCGACAACGGCGTTTGGTTGGGTTTTATAGCTGTCGGCATTATACTCGATAGTGTCGGTCATTACCTTAATCGGCGTTTTTACACCGATTGCACTGACCTCGCCGAGCATAATCGACGAATCGCCAAGGCGCAATGTGTCAGCCTTAACGGAAGAATTGCTGACCGTTACATTGCGGTAGCTCTTCTGATAGCCGATATAGTTAGCTTCGATTATATACTTTCCCTTGTTTACTTTAGTAAGGGAATAACGTCCGTCTAAATCTGCGACGCCGCCGGTAACGAAAGATGAGTCGCGAGCCGAAAGCAACCTGACAGTTGCATCAGCCAGCGGCTCGCCGTGCTCGTCGGAGATAACTCCCGAGACCGTGTATGCCCATGCGGCTACTGCTGCCAGTAGTCCGGGCAAAACCATAAAACCTCTTTTTATATTCATGTCAATAATTGTCCTATGTGGAATTGAAACCATCCGTTAGGAACGACAACCAATGTCTATCCCACGGAAATATTGACACAAAGTTACGGAATTAGTTTAAAACGATTTTGCCATGTTTTGACTAACTCCCCGTTTTCATCGAAAAATCTCAAAATAACCGTTAAATACAACATTTTTTAACATCTTGGTCTGTGTTAAAGATAATGGTTTTACCTACCTAACGGAAAAACAAATAGACCAATTTACCTTGCCTCTTACCATTCATATCCCTCTGCCGTTACTCGGCGACGAGGCTCATAAGTTGGGGAGGTAATATCGCGTTCAGCTCTGTAACAAGGAGCAGAAATGTCGGCAAGTCCGATGATAATTTGCCCGAGATTGTCGAGCATTCCGGGGCGGTTGGTCGCATTCATGATTCTTGTTACAATATCGGGATAGTTGCAACGGAAATCGTCAGACATCCATATAAAGAATGGAATATGATATTGGCGGTCGAGCCACTCTCGATCGTCAGGTTGCGGTCGATTGCGAGCTGCTAACGGGGCGAGATCCCAGCAATCTTCGCCATGGTCGGAAAAGTATAGCGCTATCGTCGGTGTTTCGCGCCAATAGTCAAGAATCGCCCCGACAACAGAGTCGTTATAGAAAGTTGCACTATCATAGTCTGCAATCTCTTGGCGCTTTTGCTCATCGAGCCATGGACGTTCGATTGTAATGTCAGATGAAGTGAAACGCGGTGAGCCCGGGAAACGGTCGGCAGCAGCAAAATGCTGTCCCCATAGGTGATATGTCACTAACTTGTTTCCCTCAATGTCGCGCGGACGGAGCGTATTGGAGATATATGCAGTGAAGTCGCCATCATAGTCGAAAATCGAGTCAGCGACGCCATCGTAGGTGTGGCTCAGATTTATGTCGGAATAGAGCATACGCGAAATGCCGGTGTCTGAAGCTCGAGAGATTGTCTGGTTGTCGAAATGGAATACCTTCCAGCCGGCTCGTTTAACCACTAGAGGGAAATATGCGCTTTCCGCCCAATTCTCGTCAGACGCGAGGTCGTTGAGGTTGAGAAAATTGCGCATCGACGTTGTCGTGAAATTCGCCGGAGATAGCATGTCGCTAAATATGGCAAGATTGCCATTCTCATGTTCGGCAGTCAAACGAGGCGAGGTCGGTAGATAGTAGCCGTAGAGTGACGAATGACTGCGGATGAATGACTCTCCGATTATAATAACGATATTGAAATTATTATTAGGATTGGCAGAAATCGCCATTGATAACACAGACGCTTGTGTCTTTTCCCAAATCGCAAAATCGCGTTGTTGCAATGAGTACTCCTTTATGATATATGACCACTTCGAAAGAGGGTCGCCATATTTTATCTGATTGAGGTTCATCAAAACCGGGTTTCCCGGGTCTTGCGAAGCCCATGATAGCAGTTGGCGATTGTTGTTGAAGCGAAGCGGGTGTAAAAGTGAAGCAATTCTGATTACACCAATGATTAAGGTTGCCGATAAAAGTAAGGTTAGAAGAGAAACGGAAAGTTTTTGAAATTGCTTGAAATTGATACGATTGATTATAGTAGGTGTAGCGAACGAAATTGCAATAACAATGGCGACAAAAAATAGTATTGTTGCGATTGCTTTGATTGACAGATATTGCGTGAAGAAACCACTCGCCTCATTGAGGTTGGTTTCGAGCAATAGATTGACCGAGTCGGTTGTTAGTGGCTGGCCGGTTGTCGCTATCGTCGCTACGTCAAGAATAGTGATGATAGAGAGTATTGTAAAGAGTGTAGTTTTAATCGAAAGACGGACAACTCGATTGTGAATCAGCCCAACCGAAAAGGTGAGCAGAAATGAGAGCGTTACCCCTTGAAGTGTCGCGAATAGTATTAGCCATAAGATTTTTGCCCCCTGCGTTATCGCGAATATCCATGGAGTTGCAGAGCATAGTAATGCTGTGGCAACGAAAAATCGCAGATTGCTCTTTATCGGAGTCCAAATCAAGCGATAGATTTTTCTCAAAACAGAGCCGCAGTTAAAGCTATTCATCTTATATCGGAAGGTTACGTTTAAAAAACGGGGCGCTCCTTCTTACAGGGGCGCCCCGCATTTATAATGGGATTAATTGATTATCTTCTTATTTCGCGGGTGCACCAGCGTTTGAAGACAGAATTTTATATTTGCTTGTGTTCTTGATTCCGGGCATTGAGTTGTATTTCAATACATCTCCGAATAACATGATTTCAGCGCCAAACAATTGAGGGTTGTTTTTGATATTGAGCGCATTGCGGACAGAGCCGGAGGGAAGTTGTACGCTAATACATTTTGCCTTCTCTGTAACATTCGGGCTTTCAGCTAACAAAATATTGGTGGTTTCAGCGTCAGTTGTGGTGAAGTGAGGCTCGTAGTTATAATAGTAACCAACGATGTATCCTCTAACCCAAACGTCAGGGTTTTCTGAGTTTTCGGTTGAATCGGGATTAAACTCGATGATTTTGCTAACTTCGTAGGGGTCATCTTCTGTGCCCGAACCGCCAACTTCAACGCCTTCGAGATAGAATTCGCTGATAGAACCATTGTTTTCGGTAATGCCGTATGTGCCCATATATTTCTCAAGTCGGCCATAAACGGTCAACTTCTTACCGAGGTTTTCGGGGTGATTGGCAAGAGCGACATATTTGCGCATCATTGAGTTTTGGGGCAGATCCATTACAATACATTCAGAGATGTCGCGGCTTTCGGGAGTTGCACCGATTACCACCGATGATGGGAGGGTTGCTTCAGCGCCCCATTCGATTTGGTCTGAAGAGGTGATGTTTTCAACCTCGGGAGCGATAGTACCGACGATGTAACCTTCAACCCAACCTGTCATACGGCTTGAAGAAGAGTTCTCAGCCTTGATGGCAGCTGCAACAGAATATGGATTGTCGATAGTGCCGACGGGGAGTGTCGGATTACCAAAGTTCATCATACCGTTAACATCGATGAGAGTCAACTGCCAAGAGTCTTCGGGGCTTGAAGAGTCATAATAGAACCCGAGGATGCCGACAATGTCGCCTCTCTCTTCCGGAAGAGGAGTGTTCCAGAAATTAGAGTAACCCGATGTGCGGATAGTTAAAGATGCATTGCTAGAATCTTTGATGAGCTGGTTAACATTCTCATGGTAAATACCGAGAACGTGTAGGTCATCTTGAGCTTCAAACTTGACGTTGTTGATTCTTACGAGTTGACCTTGCATTTGCTGGAGATACTCCGGAGATGTCGCGTTAGAGTTGAGCTCGGCGATAGAGGGAATAAGAATCGTATCAACTTTTTCAGGCTCGGGCAGACCATTTAATTCGATATGACCTTCGAGAATTCCGGGCTGCATGAATGTCGGCTGATAGGTGTTGTAGCTGTCGCTCCATTGAGGATAGCCGAGTTGCTCAAGACCTGAAAAGCGACCGATATAAAGGCCGGTGAGGTCGATTACAACCTCTTGACCAACGCGGTAGTTGAGGTAGAGATTGTAAGAGTTGATAGACATCGGCATAACGGCTGTCTCATCTTGAACGTAGAGCGACTTGAAGATGTTGCCCGCATAGTCGTTCGAGATAATGCGTCCGCTGATGATATAGTGTTCGCCATTCTCCTTAGTGCCGATTTGCTCGCAGAAGGGAGTGGTGTCTTTCCAGAAAAGTTCCTTTACCTCAAGAATAGTTGAGTTAGGAGTAAGTTTCGCAACAGGCGCTTCTTTAACCAAAGAGGGCACATCGAAGTCGTCTTGGCAAGCGGAGAATCCGGCAATCGTCGAGACGGCTAATAGCCCGAGCGAAAGATTCTTTATAATTGATTTCATATTGAAAATTCTTTAACGAGTTGAGAGTCGATTACTTGAAGCCGAATACTTTCAGGTTTTTGATTTCCCAAGTTCCTGCTTTCTTGTCAGAAGAATAGTGGAAAGCAACTTGCACTTTCTTGCCGGTATATTTCGTAAGGTCGATTTTGCCGGAGCTTTGGAAGGTCCACGACAAAGATGTGGGGTATGAGGGGATTTCCAAAACTTCCCATTCTCCGCCAACTTCGCGAATCTCGAATGTTGATTCTTTCTTGGCTGCGTCGATGTCGCTATAGAAGTTGACAGCTTGCTCAAATGTAGCCATAACTTCGGTATAGTCGGTGAGGTCGATTTCGGGAGAAATCAGATAAGAAGATGCTGCGTAGTTAGAACCGCCAACGTAAGCAGATGCTTTCATACAGCTGTAACGGGTGTCTGCGTTCCAAATATAGCTCATTGCTGAGGGCATTACTTCATTCTCGATGGTGAATGTGCCTTGACCGGAAGCAAATGATTCTTGCAGGATGTAGTTGATAGGAGCGGTGCTGCCTGAGAAGTTCTCGATACTATTGAGGTCAAGAAGCAATACTTGCCATTCGCTATTGTAGTAAGAGAGAATACCGGTGATGTTACCCTTACCGGAGGGGAGGGTGTTAGCCCAGAATGAAGAGTAACCGGAGTTATAGAGCTGCACTTTCTTGCCTTGTTCGTCGAGTGCGTAACGAGAAACAGACTGTCCCTGTGATGCTAATTGTTCACCGGGAGTTTCAAATTCCATATTCTCGAATTTTACGTAGCGGCTCTGCATTGCCAAGAATAGCTCGGGGTCTTTACGAGCTTCGGTGATTTCTTCAACGGTTACAACTTGGGGCTCTACAGCTGAGGGGAACCCGTAAGCAAAGGCGTGTTCGGCGAATACTTCTTCGCTGATACGGCTGGGTTGCTTTTTAGAGTCGCTCTGAGGAGCCCAACCGAGTTGCATGCAGCGACCATAGGCGCCCATGTAAAGACCGGTAGCATCGATTGTCAGTACTTGTCCGATTTTGAACTCTTTGTAGAGGTCACTTTGGTCGACAGCAATGGTCAGTCCGGCTGTGCCGTCCTGAATCATGATGTTTTTATAGATGTTGCCAGCCTTGTCAGATGATACGATTGTGCCGGAGATGATATAGTGGCTACCATCTTCTTTTTCGCCAACGAGATTGGCGTAGCTGTAGTCGTCTTGACCCATGGCTGCTTGGAACGCTTTCTTGAATTCAAGAATAGTTGTGTTGGTCTGCGGAATATCGAGGTCTGAACCTGGAACGTGCAGAGGGGGCATCGACTGGTCGTCGTCGCAGGCAGAAAATCCCACGGCGGCTATCAGTAGCGATGCTATGTATAGAATTGACTTTTTCATTTCAGTTCTTTTTTAATTAAGCGGTTTTGTTTACCGTTGTCGTGAGATTAGAAGCGAACACCAACGTTGAAGTAAACTTTAATGCCTTGAGCATATTGAAGTTTAGTGGGGTATGCTTCAACATTGTAGCGTTTGGTGTCGACGCGGCTTTGCTGGAAGGCGTTGATGACCAAATCTTTGTTGTTGAGGATGTTAGAAACCGAAAGGTTGAAGTTAAGAGAGAGCTTGCGGTTTACATATAATACTTTACCGATAGAGGCGTTGAGCACCCACTGGTTGTCGAGTTTAGGCTGTTCGGCGTAAGCATTGATGATAGATTGAGCTTCTTCGACGTTGTTAGCAACATCCCAAATGCCGGGCATCTTTTCGTGGTAGGGGTAAGCGAGCTTAACGTAGTAGTCAGCCAAGTATGAGGCGTTAACGTTTACGAAGAACATTTGCGGAGCCTGCCAGTCGAGAGCGACGTTGAATGCCAACTGGGGAGTCGATGTGCAGGTGTAGTCCTTGAGATAAACTTGGTTGATTTGGTCAGGTTCGAGACCGTTTTCAACCGAACGCATACCCATTGGGTTGTTCTTGTATTGGAATTTAGCGTAAGTTCCGGCGAACGATGCAGTCAACGATGGGAGCACCTTGTAAGCCATACCGAGCTCGATACCTTTATATTGGCGTTTCACTCCGTTGAGAGCGAAGTTACAGAAGGTATTGAGTGATTCGTCGTAGAAGCCCATGCGTTCAACGGCGTCATCCATATTGATGAAGTATGCGCCGATAGAACCGCGGAAGCGACGATAGTTCCAAGTGTATTGACCGTCAACCGACAGGGTTTTCTGTGATTTGGGGTCGTTGATTGTTGTATCTTTGATGCGGGGAGAGATGTAAACGTCTGAAATCAGAGGAGCTTGTGTGCCATACTGAGCCTGAACGGTGAAGTAGTTACGACCGTCGAGCTTGTATGTTACGCCTGCTTTAACGGCGAAGTCTTCGAAATCGAGCGCTTTAGATTTGCCGAGAGAGTTCTCGGGGGCTCGACCATTGCGCATATGACCGTAACGGTAGAATTCTTCCCAAGAGAAAGATGCGCCGTAGTTGATGTTCCAATGAGCGTAGTTATGTTGGTTCTGAACCCATGCTTGGAGCTTCATCGCGTGGATGTTGTAGTCATAACCGAAGCGGTCACCTTTTACAACTTTGCGGTTGGGGTTATCGAGGTCATTCTGGAGAATGTCGGGGTTCGCGGTCGGGTCATACATGTCGCGGTCAGAGAAGGGGTCAACGTCAACCCAGAACTGACCTCCGAGAAGGTCGCGAATGGTCATGTAGTCAGCCGAGCGAGTGTAGTTGAAGTTAACACCGGCTTGGAAGGTGATATAGTCAGAGAAGCGGTGGTTAAGAGCCGTACCGGCGATGAAGTTAAACTGGTTAGAGTGTTCCATCTGCTGGATGTAGCTTGAGCCCTTCTGCTGATCTTCGGGAAGTGATTGGTTTTCAATATTGTTGAGGCTATTAGCCAAATACATAGCGTCCCAGTTGATTTGCTGGATGTTGCCTGTGTTGTTTTCCCAAAGGTTGGTATAGTAGTCGTAAAGACCCCAGTCGGGAGTGTCTTGACCATATACGAAGTATGAGGGGAGATTTTTGTAGTAGTCGGGTTTGGGGTCGTTACCTTTATAGTAGTTCAAACGAGTACGAGCGAAGTTAACCCAACGGAAAGCGACAGAGGTGTTGAGGGTGCTCTTTTCTCCCTTATGAAGCCAAGTAAGCATTACAGTGGGGTCGAATTTTTCGCGGATGTTGTCAGAACGTTTTTTGCCGTTTTGCCAACCCCAAGTCGGGTTGTATAGGTTATCACCGGTGAGGTCGTAAACTTCTTGCACGGTAGCTTTGCCGTTGGCATACTGCATCGGTGCTCCCCAAGCTGTGAGGGTGATTGAGTTTTTGTTGTCAATCAGTTTTTCTAGCGAGAGGAAGAGACCACCGGCGTTGTAGAAAGTGCCGGGCACGATGCCTTCTTTAGCGTAACGGCCGATAGCAGAGATTGTGAAAGCGAAACCGTTTTCGTTAAGACCGGTTGAGTAGGTCGCCATCGCGCGGTAGTTGTAGTTTGAGTTTGTGTAGCTCAAAGAACCGTTGAATCCGGGGGCATAAGTGTCGGTGATAGTGTTGAAGTTCTGCGAACCTGTGATGCCGCCGAAGCCGTAAGCCGACGGAGCGAGGCCTACGGTAGAGGTGTTGTTACGGAAAGCGCGAGAAGTCATACCGCCGAGCTGAGAGAATGTGAAACCACCACGGATGAGGTCGTTCATCGGCAGGGCGTTGATGTAGGTCTCTTGGTATTTAGAGCCTACGCCGCGATAATTGCTGTAAAGGGGAGAATAGCCGTAGCGAGTAAACTTATAGTAGATGTTATCGCTGGCGCCTGTTAAGGCTGTAACAGCTTGGCTATTACCCTCTTCATCTTCGAGCATTGATTCGTCGAAGAGGAGCTCGTTATTGTTGTCTTCGTTGAATTCTATGAAGTCGTTGTCATCATCAGCGATGAGGATGACGTTTCCGGCGTTAACGCTCTGGTCGTTATAGAGGCGGATTTGGGTCGCACCGCCGGCATAGCCCGGAGCGGATACGGTTAAGACAGCTTCTCCGGGGAGGGCGGTCGATATGCGGAAATCTCCGGCGGGGCCTGTTGTGACGGTAATTCCCTGTTCTTGGATTGAAATGGTTGCTCCGGATACGGGCGAACCGGTACTTGCGTCGATTACCGTTCCCGAAACGGCCGCGGTTTGAGCCACGGAGGGGAAGGCTGCCGCAAGCAGCATCAATATAAACAGTTTAAATTTCATAAAACTATGGTTTGTTATAGATTGGTTATCACTGATGTAAGGCGTAAAAAGGCCATAAAACGGCAATTAGCATGTAAAGGTACGCAAAAAAAGTATAACAAACTAAAAAATAAGTGTTTTTCAACAAAAATTTATTGTTGTTACTATATGAACACGCGGTAGTTATGCTTTTGTGAGGGTTTGATAAGCGCGATTTATGATGGCGAATTAGCGACGGAGCACGGGCCATTGAAATTGTCGCAAACGTGCGGTCAAGATAGATTCTCGACCGTCGAGGTAGCGGTTAAGTAGGGCGTGAAAGCGGGGCGAATGGTTCATTTCGGATAGGTGGGCGAGCTCATGGCAGATGATGTAGTCGCGCAACTCATCGGGAAGAAATAAGATTGCGTAACTTAATGATATTTCGCCATGTGACGAGCAACACCCGAGGGTACGGAAGCCTCGTGAAATTTTCCATGCGGTTGGGTGACAGCCGAGTTTGTCAGCCCAGAAATGAGCGCGTGGAATGATGATGTCGGGGGCGATTCGATGGGCGATGTGGCAAATGATTTTGCTGACCGTTCGGGTTGCAGTATCGCTGTCGAGGTTGATGTCGTTGCCTATTTCGAGAACGCAAAGCGAGGGAGAAATCTTTGTGAGTATTTGTGTCGGAGCGAAGTCTTGTCGGCGAATATAGAAATTGACGCCCGAAAAGTTGAGCTCCATCGGGGCTGTGTAGCGCAATGACGGTCGACAAGCGAGTAGTTTGGGAGAGAATTGGTCGAGAAGTTTGTTGATTTCCGGTAGTCGAAGATGGGGAGGTATGTTTAGATAGACAACCCCGTTACGCCAGCGAGCTGAGGCGCGTCGACTATTGTTGCGCATACTGATAACTACGCGACCAAGCTGTTGATGGGTGATTTCTCCGACAATTGGCATTAGTGAGGAGTCTTCTTATGTCGGTTCGCGAGGATATCAGTTGCCGAGACCGAGTTTTGTGCGGAGAGTGTCGGTAAATGTATGTCCCGGCAGAGTCGCTACATTTAGAGGGAAAGGCGCCTTACGGAAATGGAGAGTAGAACCGGAAGGAAGAGAAATATTTTTGCCGTCGAGCGAAAGTCGGAACGATTGTGCCCGCAATGTGACAGTTGCAGTTAACAGAGATGTGTCGTTGACGACTAGCGGGCGAACCGACAGAGAGTGGGCGGCAATCGGCGAGATAATCCATCCGGCAACGGAGGGATCGAGAATCGGTCCGCCAACAGAGAGGTTGTAAGCAGTTGAGCCTGTTGGAGTTGCGATAATTAATCCGTCACCTTTGTATGTTAAAGAATGATGGTTATTGATTTCGGTGTCGATAGTTACCATAGAGGCGTTTTCTCCGCGAGTAATTGCCGCTTCGTTGAGCGCATAGTAGATGCCGTTTGGAGTCTCTACCTCTAAAAGTGCACGGCGTTCGGTTTGAAATTCACCGCTGATTAGATGGCGGTTGATATCGTTGGGACGGTCAAATGAGAATGCGGCGAGAAACCCGAGGTGACCGGTGTTGATGCCGGCGACAGGTATCGCAGAATCGCCAACCCATGCTGCGGTTTTGAGGAAAGCACCATCGCCACCGATAGCGATAGCCATGTCGGCTTGGGGCTGCTCAGAGATGCGGATATGATGAATGCCGATAGCGAATTTCGGACCGAGTTGGTCTACGAGATAGTCGAGAAAGCGGTCAGACATAACAATGCGGTGGTCGCGCTGCATGAGAGCGGTAACTAACCGTTCGATGTCGGCCAGATGATTCTCTTGATGACGGTTACCGTTGATAGCGATTGTCATTGGTCTTTACATTTCAAGATAATGAATAAGCTCGTTTATTCGCTCTTGGGCGCGGAGACGGGTCGCTGAGTCAGAAGATGTTGCGACAAGAATGGGGTCATATCCATATCTACGCAATGATCTCGCTACCCCCGAAGCATCGCGGACATTAACGCGTAGGGCAATAATCGGCAAGCCGGCTTCGTCGCGCATCGCTGTGACAGATAAACCCAAAAGTTGGGCGTCGCAATCTTCTACGGCGCGAGCAATTGCCGAGGCGGAGTAGTTGGATGGGTGGCACGACAGCAGTAATTCGCTCGCTTCCTGTGGTAGGGGCGGAGCAAAAGCGTCGGCTTTCTCGTGTTGAGAAAGGCTTCCGGCTATGTATTTTTGTAGCTTGTCGTTTCCCATCTTATGTAGATTTCTGCCACAGCGAAATTGTAGGCATTTCTCAAATTACAATGCTTCTCGAAGGGGGTTCTTGCGCTGGAAAAAGAACGGAATAATTTTGAAAAGTTACTTATTCTTTATAATTTTGCGGCTTAATAGCCTGAGAATGATTTCCGGCAACAAAGTTAGGAAAAAATCTCCAATTCCTGACCTATTTATAATATTATAACATTCTTTCTGCGATAATGGTTACAAACCTGAGCGTCAATATAAACAAGGTGGCAACTCTGCGCAATGCGCGCGGAGAGAATGCTCCTAATGTAGAGAAAGTGGCAGTCGATTGCGAGGCATTCGGCGCCAATGGAATTACTGTCCACCCGCGTCCCGACGAACGTCATATTCGTCGCGATGATGTAATTCGTCTTCGTCCGTTGGTGAAAACCGAGTTTAATATCGAGGGATATCCGACAGAGGAGTTTATGGATCTTGTCTTGAAAATCAAGCCGGAGCAGGTGACTCTCGTGCCCGATGCGCCCGGAGCGCTGACTTCGTCGGCGGGTTGGGATGTTGCTGCAAATCTTGACTTCTTAACCGGAATTGTTGACCGATTGCGCGATGCCGGCATCCGTTCTTCGATTTTCGTTGATACAGATCCTGAAAATATCAAGTTGGCGGCGAAGGCAGGAGCTGACCGTGTTGAACTTTATACCAAGCCTTACGCAGACCTTTATCCGACCGATCCTGAAACGGCTGTAGCGCCTTATGTAGAGGCGTCGCGTGTCGCCCATAAGGCCGGCTTGGGTGTGAATGCCGGCCACGATTTGAGCCTTGTGAATTTGGAGTGGTTTCATAAGCATGTGCCCTACTTGAATGAGGTCTCAATCGGCCATGCTCTGATTTGCGATGCTCTTTATCTCGGTTTGTCAGAGACGATTCGTCGTTACAAGGAGGCATTGCAAGGATAAGAAAGAGAATTTTTCCGAACCATTTTGATATTTAAACTCTTATAGCTATGATACTTGTCGATGCAGCCCTGACGGGCGCTCCCCAGGTAGCCGCTGAGGCCGCCGAAGCCGCTACTCAAGTTGCGGAGCTTTCTCTTTGGGATCTCTGTCTGCAGGGAGGACCATTGATGATTCCATTGGCTTTATTGTCGATAATTTGTGTCTATGTGTTTATCGAACGTATGCTTGTTATTTCGAAGGCAGACCGTTTGGATGACTCATTTATGAAGCGCATTCGTGACTATATCCATGAGGGGGAAGTTGAGAGCGCATATAACCTTTGTCGCAAGTCAGACACTCCTTATGCTCGCCTTATTGAGAAAGGTATCAGCCGTATCGGTCGACCGGTAAATGATATCATGTCGGCAATAGAGAACACCGGCAATATCGAGGTTGCTAACCTCTCAAAGGGGTTGCCATGGTTGGCTACAACTGCTTCCGGAGCGCCTATGCTTGGCTTCCTCGGTACGGTTATCGGTATGGTTGAAGCGTTTTATTCGATTGCCTCTCAGGGAAATTCAGCCGACATCTCGACATTCTCCGGTGGTATTTATACAGCATTGGTAACAACCGTTGCCGGACTTGTTGTTGGTGTGGTTGCCCTTTTCGCATATAACTACATTGTTGCCCGTGTTAATTCAGTGATGAACCGCATGGAGGCTAAGACAATGGAGTTTATGGACCTGCTCAATGAGCCTGCTCGCTAATTTTTGCGGCTCTTTATATTAATGTCACAACTCTTAATCGTTTAACGATGCTCAAACGTCAAAACGACTTAATGGCAGCATTCTCGATGGCGTCGATGACTGACGTTATCTTCTTGTTGCTGATATTCTTTATGGTTACATCAACCTTTGTCTTTCCGACCGGACTTGAGGTAAACCTTCCTCAAGCATCGGAACAGAGCGCGCTTAAGCCTGTGACAAAGGTCTATATTGATGCCAACGACTCGATTTTTGCAGCAACAGCCGATGAGAAACCTCAGCCAGTTTCGATGACGACCCTCCCAATCTTCTTGAAGATGGCTAACGAACAAGATTCAACCGGCTTTGTCGCCCTTTATGCCGATGAAGCTGTGAAATATGGTCGTATTGTAGAGGTATTGTCGCTTGGCGCAGAAAATAATCTCAAAATCGTTCTTGCAACCAAGCCTGTTTCAAAACCGGTATCAGTATCTTCTTCTCAAGTAGACGGTGATGCCACATCAACGCTGAATGAGCAGTAATCGCAACATAAATGGCTGTGGCGACCGCGCCTCAAAGGGGTGGGCGATAGCGGGAACAGTCTTGTTTCACGCTCTGCTATTGCTATGTTTGCTTTTTAGCTTTTTGTCATTCCCGCCGGCAGGAGTTACCGAGTGGCCCCCGCAAAAAGAGGAGGAGATTGTGTTCCAGGATATTGAAGACCTCTATACTTCCGGTCAGTTTGTCAGAACCGGTGACACATTTGATGAGCCGGTCAATGACTCCCCTTCACCATCATCTGCCGACCAACCTGACGCGTCGCAAGATGCTCCGGATATGAGTGACTCCGGCCATAAGGGTGATCCCTCGAAGTTAGTTAGCTCTGAGAATCCCTCGCCGATGAAGGTTGATAATAAACCGAAAGGCCCGACAAAAGAGGAAATTGAGGCAGAGAAGGCTCGTCAAGAAGCTCAGCGCCGTGAGCAAGCTAAGAAAACCGCCGAAGATGCTACTAAGAAGGCGTTTGGCGGTAAGGGTAAAGGACAGAGCGGTCAAGTTGGTGGAAATTCAACAACAGGGGCTGTGTCAGGTACTCCCGGCAATGGCGTTAGTGGGCGCACACTTGAGCATTGGGATAGAGTCTCCTCAACAAAAATCGGAGAAATCGCTATCCGTGTAAAGGTTGACTCGCAAGGTAAAGTTGTTTCGGCAAGTTACGACCCCTCGCGTTCAAACGGAGCAGTTGCCGCCGACACAAAAATGCGTGAGCGATGTCGTCAGAAGTCGCTTGAATGTCGCTTTTCTGTCAAGGAGGGCTCACCGACAGCCTCCGGCACGATTGTTTGGCATTTTAAATAATTTATTGCCTCTTCGTTTAATTTATAAAATTGATATTAATTTAAGTCGTAACACGAGCGTTAATTCGATATTTTGTGAAGTGTTGAGATGCGCAATTTTGAATCATTGAAACATTCTCAGTAGTCAAAAATTGGACGAAAGGTATAATAATAGATGCTAAATTGCGTTAGACTTATTGAACCAATATGTTGAACTGAATCCTAAAAATGAATTACCGCATACTTACTATTGCGATAGTGTCGCTCGCAATAACGATGTTATTTAGCTCATGTAGTACGTCAAAGAGCAATTTGTCTTATTTTAGAGATATTACTTCAGAGACAGAGGCCGTAGCTCTGCCGAAGTTAGAACCGATTAAAATATCAGCGGATGATGAGTTGTTTATTACCGTAACTTCGTCTGAACCTGCAGCTACAGCTCATTTTAATCTTCCGTCTATTAATCCTGCGACACAGCAGAATTTGCAGGTGTATCAGAATGCTCGTCAGTTGACATATTTTGTTGATAGTAACGGTTATATTGAATTTCCGCAACTTGGCAAATTGCATGTTGCCGGTATGACAACCGAACAACTCCAAGAAGATTTACGAGCTCGTATCTCGAAATGGGTTGAAGACCCGACTGTTGCCGTAAGATTGATGAATTATCGCATCAATGTCTTGGGAGAAGTGACAAGACCGGGTCCTAAGATGGTGACAACTAATCGCTATTCGATTCTCGATGCAATCACAGATGCCGGCGATTTGACCCCCTATGGTGTTAGAGAAAGTGTGTTGCTTATTCGCGAGGAAAACGGTGTGCAAAAGCGAGTTTTGCTTGACCTGACTTCTTCTGATATACTGACCTCTGAGTATTATTATTTGCAACCCAACGATTGTATTTACGTGCAACCTAACCACGTTCGTGAAGGTAACGCGAAATATGATTCTAATAAGAGCTATAACCTCTCGATGGTTTCAACCATTGTTAGCGCTTCATCTGTAATCGCATCGTTGATTATTGCTTTGACTGTTAAATAACCGACTTCAGTAGCTGAGTTAGCCTGAAATCATTTACCCTTCTACATGGAAAAGAAAAAACGCAACTCCGATATAATTGATATCCCCGCTTTGGTGCAACAATATCGCTCGAAATGGTATTTGTTTGCCATTTCGGTTGTAGTATGTTGCTCATTCGCTGTGCTGTGGGTGAAAACTCATCGCCCGGTTTATGCTGTTACAGCCAATGTATTGATTGATACCGGCGATAACGACCCGATGTCAGCTCTCAGCTTGGGCGGCCTATTCGGCGCGACAAACTATGTCGATGATGAAATTTTCATCTTGAGCTCTCATTCGCTCTATGCAAATGTAGCTAAAGAACTTGGCCTTGACCGCCAGCGCGTCTTCCGTCCGAGTCTACTTGAAAAGGTTACGATGTTGGAGGATTATCCCATCGATATTATAGTTCCCGATCAGTTCGCAGATACTACGCGCGTTTCTCTTTTCTTCAACCTTAAGGTTAATGATGAAGGAAAAGCAAAACTAAAGGTTGTCGGTCCGGAGAATGAAAAGTTGGTTAATATTAAAAATGTCACTCTTCCGCTTGAAGTTGAAACCAAGTATGGCACATTCTCGTTGGTGAAAACCAAAGATTATGTTGAGGGTGAATCATATAAGGCTCTTTTCGTTGTTAAGGGGTATGACTCTGCGGCTGAAGACCTCGACGAAAATATCTCTGCAAATATCGCCAACAAAAAGACCCATGTGATCGAGTTGCAGTATCCGACCGACAATCCGGCGTTTGGCAAGCTGTTGCTCAATACGGTTATGTCGAAATATGATGAGCGCGTTATCGAAACGAAAAACAAGCAATCGACAAAGACATTGCAATTTCTCGATCGTCGTATTTCAGAACTGGCTGTAGACCTTGCCGGAATTGAAGGTAATCTCCAGAAATTCAAGGAGATTAACGGCATGACAGAGGTCAAAGCCGATGCCGAATACAATCTCCAAATGAAGGGCGAAATTTCAAAGCGTTTGTTTGAAGCTGAAAGCAAACTTGAAATTGCGCGTATGGCTCGCGACTTTATCGCCGTGCCCGGCAATGAATATGCCTTGATTCCATTTACAACTGTCGATGAGTCGTCAACCGGTGTCAATTCGCTGATTAATCAGTTTAACGCACTCGCAGTTGAGCGTTTACAACTTATGTCAGACGCGAAAAACGATAACCTTAAGGTTAAGAATCTTGAGAAACGGCTTGATGCAATTCGCGGTAATATCGCGTCGACCCTTGCCAAAATTTATGACAACTCTTTAGCTGTTGTAAGCGAACTTCATGATAAATTAAAGCAGACTCAGTCTGCGCTGGGTGATTTCCCCGGTCAGGAGCGTCAACTCGTTGATTTACGTCGAGATCAGGGTGTTAAACAATCGCTTTATCTGTTCTTGCTCGAAAAACGCGAAGAAACGGCTGTGATGCTCTCTAACGCAGTGTCTAAGGGTGTTGTTGTAGACCCCGCATTCGTGCCGTCTGAAGCTGTTTCGATGTCGAAGTTTAAACTGCTTGCGATTGCATTTGTTATCGGATTAATCCTCCCGATTATCTTCTTATATACTCGTAAGTTGCTACGTGGTAAGCCTGAAACGCGTGCCGAAATCGAGGGCGCTATTGACCCGACGGTGATTGGCGAAATTTCTACATCGCGTGCGGGAACAAGCCTTGTTGTGACTCCGAACAGCACATCCTCTACGGTCGAGCTCTTTAAGTTGGTTCGCACAAACTTACAGTTTGTCATCAAGGGAGATGATCAGAAGGTTGTAATGATAACATCTTCTCATTCGGGTGAAGGTAAATCATTCATCGCGATTAATATTGCCGCTTCACTCGCCCTGTTGGGTAAGCGAGTATTGCTCGTTGGACTTGATATTCGCAAACCGATGCTTGCTCCCTATCTTGGCTTGTCTGTTGACCATCCCGGATTGACCAACTATCTGCTTCGCCCTGACATGACATTTAATCGTGTTACTCAGCAAGTAGCTGAAATTAATGGCATGGATGTTGTAGTTGCCGGAATTATCCCCCCGAACCCGGCAGAGCTCTTGCTTGAGCCGCGCTTGAAAGACTTCTTTGAGGAAGCGCGTCGAGAATATGACTTTGTTATCGTTGACTCAGCTCCGGTTGGAATGGTTAGCGATTCGCTATCAGTTGCCGAATATGTCGATGCGACAATCTACGTTACCCGTCTTGGAGTAACTCGTCTGCGTGACCTTGAGTTTATCAACTCGCTCTACGAAGACAATCGTCTGCCGAAGATGAATGTTATCGTAAATGGCACTAATGCTACTCAAGGCTATGGCTATGGTTACGGCTCGGTTGAAGACCACGGAAAACATGCCCCCTCTCATAAGAGCGGTCTTTTCGGTAAACTCAAAAGTAAGTTTAAATGACGGAGTCACTCTCCTTGACCCAATCGACAGATAAACGCCTTTCCCCTGAAGCATCAAACGATGCTCCAAGGGGAAAAGTGTATTTCAGTGTGTCGCCTCAAGAGTGGATTTGGAATATCATATTCCTCCTCTCTTTAGCGCTGACAGGCTTGAAAATGCCGTTAGGTAATCTGTTAGTGGTTTTGTTACTGTTAAGGGCATATAAAGTCAATCGAGAGGCATTCGTCTTTATGCTGATGTTGACTTTCGGAGGATATGCTTTTTCTCAGCCGAATATCGATTGGGGAGTAAACCATATGTTTTTACTCTTCCCCGGCTCGATATTAGCGATGTGTGTGCTAAAAAAGCCTCATGTAATAAAGCAAAGCATCATTGCCTATGCATTATTTGCAGTTTTTACAATCGCAATGTGCTTCTTTTATGGAGTGCCGAGTATGTCAGAACAGCTCCGTTCGATGCTAGGCTATCTCGCGTTTTGTGTCTTCGCTATATTTTTGGTCGTATTCTCCGGGACGGGCATTGATATACATAAATTTTGGAGAACAGCTTTTTCCTTCGCGATGATAAGCTGTGCGTTCTATATTTTGGACGGCTATATAGTCAGAGGATGGTTGTTTGTGCCTTGTTCATGGATTGATTTCGATGGTACGGCATCAACATGGAATAATCCGCTTATCTCCGGTCCGACCGGATGGATTCCTCGAAAATATCCTCCGGGACTCTATCCTTGTGCTTTACTAATATACCCATTGGCGAAATATTACAAATTACGTTGGTGGCAATGGGGGTTGGTCCTTGGAGCCATGATGGCATCACGAACCTCTACTGTAATGTTTGCCTATGTGTTTGGATATATCATCGCTCAAGGGTCGATGAAACGCTATTTGCTGTATGGGGTTATTGCCTCTGTCGGTTTGACCGTCTTGTATTTCGTCGATGATGCAATGGGTTATCATGGAGAAGATGGCAAGCAAACGACATTGCGTATTGCTTCGACAGTAAATCAGTTCTTTGATCTGTCGGAAGCTCAAGATGATGAAGATTATGCCGAGGCCGGTACCGGACGTATCGCACAGGCTATACCATCAGTAGAATATATTTATGATGTAGGTCGAGAATGGGTCGGATTCGGAATGGTTGATGATAATACGAAAAATCCATACTTGATTGTGGAAAACAACTACGTTCCCAATCCTCTATTTAAATATCAAGCCGTAAACAATGTAGAGATTACTCCTGTCAGGGTCTTTTTATCGTATGGGTATCTCGGATTAATTGTTTGGTTCGGGTTTGTCTTTGGCCTCTGTCGCATTTTAAAGGGAATGCGTTACGCTTCGTTTTACACCAATGTAGCGATTATTTTAATGGTATTTGGGGTCGGCGGATTTGACTCATGGTTTACGAGCCGTGGTATTATTGTCGGCGCAATGGCATATGCAGTAGTCCTTCTTGCCAATAAACCGCAATCGCTTGCTCAATATCCCGACCAAACCGCTCCCTCCGCCTAACCCTAACTGATACGCAAAACTCTCCTCTCGTTTTTATTTTATTTCGCTAATGCCCACAGAAAACGACAAACGGATAGCCAAGAACGCCATCTACCTTTACGGGCGGATGATGTTGACTATCTTTGTGTCGCTTTATACCTCTCGAGTTATTCTCGATGCATTAGGCGTATCAGATTATGGTATCTATAATGTCGTCGGAGGAATCGTCACAATTCTTGGCTTCCTTAACGGTACGATGAGCGGAGCAACGTCGCGCTTTTTGAGCTACGAACTTGGCGTTGGCGACCCCGAAAAACTGCGCAAAACCTTTTCGGCAGCTTTGACTGTGCATGCCGTAATAGCCTTGGTGGTAGTCTTGTTGGCAGAAACAGTCGGACTATGGTATGTTAACCATGAATTAGTTATCGCTCCCGACCGAATGGTTGCCGCTAATATTACATACCAATTCTCAGTTGTCGCGGCAGTGTTGACAATCTTTCAGATTCCCTATGTTGCGTCTATAATGTCGCATGAACATATGGGATATTATGCCTTGGTTGCCATGATTAACGTTTTCCTCAAGCTTGCGATAGCCTTATTGGTAATATACTGCTCGACCGACGATAATCTGATAACATATGCCTTCTTAGTGCTAGTTGTCGCCGTTATTATAGCCGGAATGTATATCATTTATGGCAGGCTGAATTTTGCCGAATGTTGGTGGAGCCTTCGCAATGACCGACAGATAGTTGCCGGCTTGTTGAAATATTGCTCATGGGATGTTTATGGCAACCTATGCTTCACAACTCGCTTTCAAGGAGTATTGTTGATATTGAACCGCTTTGGAGGAACAGTGTTAAACGCCGCCGGCGGACTTTGTGCAACCGTATCCGCTACAATTAACAGCTTTGCCGGCGCAATCGTGACCGCCTTCCGACCGCAAATCATACAGCAATACGCTAAAGCCGATTATCCATATATGTTGAAACTGCTCAATAATTGTGCACGTTATTCGATATTATTGCTCGGCTTGCTAATTATTCCCTTGATAATCGGCATGGACTCGCTGCTCGACCTTTGGCTTGTCGAGCCGCCGAAATATACAGCTGCCTTTTGTCGCTTAGCTCTTGTTGCCGTTTGCGGCGAGTTGCTTCACAACGTTATCGGAGTCGGCATCCATGCTACCGGCAAGGTTGTCCGCATCAGCTTTATCTCCGGCTCAATGTTTTTAGCAGAGTTGCCGATAATGTGGCTATTGTTAATTAAGACCGGCAATCCCTCGATAGTATATTGTGTACATGTCGTGATGGTCTTTTTGATAGCTTTCGTTGATACGTTGATATTGAAAGTGCAGTTGCACCATTTTCGTATTGGTCGTTTTTGGTGGAGAGGCATCTGTTCGCCAATGTTGATATTGACGTCAACATTTATTGCTACATGGGTTATCACTCGCAATTGGGAATTCAGACTTTTGCAATTAATTGCCATGGGAGTAATCTCAACAACAATAATGTCAACATTGAGCTGGTTCTTTGCCATAGATGTCGAACTTCGTTCGAAATTGTCGCATAAACTGAAATCAAAGTTGCCTCTTCGCTCTTGAATATTTAATAATTTATGAAAATTCTATTCCTTTATAGTCGCGGTGGAGCAATTATAACCGGCGGTCAGAAATATGATTATATGCTCTATCAATACCTTGGCGAAATGTCAGGGATTGAGGTCGAGCGCAGATGCTTGGATAATGCCAATACCAAATTCCGGAGATATTGGTCGGTATTCAGTAATCTTTTTTTGGCAAAAGAATTAAAGAAATACGACCTTGTTATCGCAAATTCAACAGATTGCTTTTGCTTCGCACTATTGTTTTGGCTGTTGAAATTGCTCGGAGTCAAAACTGCAGTACTTCTTCATCATTTCCTCTTTCATGGAGAAGTGAGAGTTCGTAGATTATATTGCAAGATGCTCGAAGGCAATTTTTTGAAAGCAACGTCATCAATTATCGTGCCGAGCCCCTATATTAATGACTTATGTCATAAAATGTACCCCCGCAAAGAGGTTCACTATTGGCAGATTCCCTTCGAGTCATCATCCTCAGCCTTGCCCGCAAATCCCATTCCCGGCAATCTGTTGTATATCGGTACGATTGAGCAACGCAAAGGATTGTTGCATCTCGTTGAGGCAATGACAATATTGAAAAACAGAGCAGTAGATTGTCGATTGACGATTGTGGGCAAAACAGTCAGTCAGGCATATAAAGATATGCTCGACGCAAAAATTGCGGAGAATAATCTAAATGTAAGGTTTGCCGGTTTTGTTTCGTTAGAAGAATTAGAACGGATTAAATCTGAAGCGGATATTTTTACATTCCCGTCACGTCTTGAAGGTTACGGAATGGTAATCTGTGAATCAATGGTTAGCGGACTGCCGGTAATCTGCTTCAATAATTCGGCAATGCCATATACTGTCAAAGACGGTGTCAACGGACTATTAGTCGCCGACGGCGATAACGAAGCCCTTGCTGACGCTATTGCAAAAGTTGTCGAAGACCGCGACTTACGCAAACGCCTGTCAGACGGCGCAGTTGCCACTGCAGATAGTTTTATGACTCATGCGCGCTATCGCAAGATTGTCGAAAAAGAAATCTATGACCTCCTCCCTAAAAATAAAAAGTCTCAGATAACACCTAAATAGGGGGAAGATTTAGAGACCTTTAATGAGGCGTCTGACATAGGGCTAATACTTTTGTGGCGAAATTTGTTATATATACATAATTTAAATAGCGCCGGAGGGCTGCCATGATAGTGGATGGAAATGTTAGTCCGGCAGTTGCGCTGTATACTTCATGATGTCATAAAAAAGTTGAATCGGTTGCGGTTTGGCATAATATTTGCTAACTTTGTAGTATGACTCGACGTGACAATTTGACACAAATGGGTCAGAAACATGAGAAACTAATTTTTATACAAACTTATTTAGAACTTATACTGTCATGGCAGAAAACAACAAACAACAGGAACTTAAGATTGAACTCACCCCCGAAGTAGCCGGAGGCAACTATGCTAACCTTGCTGTTATCGCTCACACTCCCGGCGAATTCTTCATCGACTTCATCGCTGTTTCTCCCAATATGCCCCAAGCTCGCGTAAATACTCGCGTAATCATGAACCCCGAAAACGCTAAGAATTTGTTGTTCGCTTTGCGCGACAATATTCAGAAATATGAGAACACTTTCGGCGAAATCGAACGTAAAGTAGCTCAAGGCAACAATAACGCCAATACGAATCCCTTCCAGGCTTAAGCCTTTTGAAATAAAACGTCTATGAGACCTAACAACCTCCTAATCTACAACTCCCTTTCGCGTAACAAGGAGCTTTTCCGCCCGATTCATGAAGGTCACGCGGGAATGTATGTCTGCGGCCCGACCGTCTATGGTGATGCCCATTTAGGTCACGCCCGTCCGGCGATAACTTTCGATGTGTTATACCGCTATCTCTGTTGGCTCGGTTATAAGGTTAGGTATGTGCGTAACATTACCGATGTCGGCCATCTCGAGCATGACGCCGATGAAGGGGAGGATAAGATTGCCAAGAAGGCTCGTCTCGAACAGCTCGAGCCGATGGAGGTCGTTCAGTATTATCTCAACCGCTATCATAAGGCGATGGAGCGCCTTAACGTGCTCCCGCCATCGATTGAACCCCACGCTTCGGGTCATATCATAGAGCAAATCGAGTATATCAAAAAGATTCTTGATGCCGGATTGGCTTACGAAAGCAATGGCTCGGTATATTTCGATGTGCCGGCTTACAATGCCAAGTTTAATTACGGAAAACTCTCCGGCAGAAATATTGACGAACTATTGAGCGAAACTCGTGCGCTCGACGGTCAAGCAGAGAAACATCATCCTGCCGACTTCGCCCTTTGGAAAAAGGCTGCGCCCGAACATATCATGCGTTGGCCCTCACCCTGGAGCGACGGTTTCCCCGGATGGCATCTCGAGTGCTCAACAATGAGCGAAAAATATCTCGGCAAAGAATTCGATATTCATGGCGGCGGAATTGACTTGAAGTTCCCCCATCATGAATGTGAAATCGCTCAGACGGTTGCTTGCAACGGACATGACTCTGTGCATTATTGGATGCATAACAACATGATTACAATCAACGGTCAGAAGATGGGTAAGTCGTTAGGCAACTTTATTACTCTCGACGAATTCTTTAACGGTTCGCATGAGAAACTTGAGAAGGCCTACTCGCCGATGACGATACGCTTGTTTATCTTGATGGCTCATTATCGCTCGACTGTCGATTTCTCAAATGAAGCACTTCAAGCCTCTGAAAAGGCTCTTGATAAGCTCATGGAAGGATGGCGCAGAATCGAAGCCCTGAAGCCGTCGGATAGCTCGGATATCACCGAAGATATCGCTCGCGTTGCAGCTAAATGTCAAGAAGCGATGGATGACGATTTGAATACTCCGATTGTTATCGCGAACCTCTTTGACGCTGCATCGTTGGTGAATAAAGTCAACGACGGTCATGCCAAAGCTACCGCTGAAGACATAGAGGCTCTGCGCAATATCTTCCAGACCTATCTGTTTGATATCCTCGGAATCGTCGATGAACAAGCCGGTGGTGGTGTTGCCGCTGATGGCAAAGACGCAATGGAGCCCTATCGCGGAGCAGTCGACTTATTGTTGAAACTTCGCGGTGACGCAAAAGCAAATAAAGATTGGGCAACCTCCGACCTAATCCGTGACCAACTTGCCGCTCTCGGCTTCTCGGTTAAGGATACCAAAAACGGAGCGGAGTGGAGCCTTAAATAATTTAGTTATAACTTATTTCATCATTCAACGTTGCCGACCGTTCGACAACGTTGAATGATGATTTTTAATAAAGTAAAGACCGATGGATGTTTTGGGGTTCGGCGAAATAATGCTCGAAGAGATGCCCTTCGAGCCGACTGACCAGCAGATACAGCTGACGGCAGCGCTTGCGCGTTTCTGCTCCGCCCAGACCCCGTCTGACTCGGTGTTTATCCTAAACGGCTACGCCGGTACGGGTAAAACCTCCGTTATGGGAGCATTAGTCAGAAGCCTTCATCGAGTTGGGATACACACTATTTTGTTGGCGTCAACCGGACGTGCTGCAAAAGTCTTATCTTCTTTCACCGGTTTCCCCGCCCATACAATCCACCGCCAGATTTATACCTCAGGCTCATTCAAGTCTGACGGCTCGCCAACGATGGCGAAAATCAACCATAACCCCCACATCAATACTGTCTTTATCGTAGATGAAGCGTCAATGATAGGGGAGGGAAATGATGGCGGCATGAACCTCTTGCAAGACCTTGTAATGTATGTCTACACCGGTCAGAATTGCAAGCTAATACTTATAGGCGACACCGCTCAGCTCCCCCCGGTCGGTAGCTCGGAATCGCCGGCAATGTCGGCTGAGGCGTTCAAAAATTTGGGCTTAAAAGTGACCCGAGCGACAATTACTCGTACGGTCAGACAGAAACGCCGCTCAGGAATCCTCTATAACGCGACCTGGCTCCGTCGAGCAATGCAGCAACCGGAGTTGCCCGAACCGCAACTGACAGTCAGCAAGTTTGACGACGTCAAAATCGTTCTCTCAGAAGATATGGAAGATGAATTAGGTAAATCATTTTCAGAATATGGAGAAGAACAAACAATCGTCATCACTCGGTCTAATCGTCGTGCGGTAGATTTCAATCTCGCAATCAGAAAACAAATTTTCGACAGAGAAGAAATCCTCTCAAAAGGAGATCGCTTGTTAATCTCAAAGAACAACTATTACTGGACCAACCGTCATAGAAAACTCGCCGCAGAGCAATCAGCCCGTGGCGACCGCCCCTCAATCCAAATCGGATATATGCCACCGCTTGATCCTCCGTCGGGAAAACTTCATCGCCCCATGAGCGAGCAACCCGAGCCGGATGCCCCGTTAGTGCCCCCGGGGCGAGTGCCCTATTTCCTCGCCAATGGCGAAGTTGCCATTGTTGAAGATATCCTCTCGACCGAAACTCGCGATATGATACTCTTCGCCGATGTAATGTTGTGGCTCCCCGATAGTAATAGTCATATCGAAGCGAAAATCGTGCTCGATTCGTTGACAGCCGAAACCGCCGGACTTCCACACGAGAAAGTTGAGACAATCGGCCGTCGAACGCTTCTCGATGCCGACCGAATCTACGCTTCCCCTTCATATCAGCGCGAAGCTCTGCGCAGCTGCCCATATTTCAACGCCCTGCAAGTCAAATACGCCTATGCCGTTACCTGTCATAAAGCCCAAGGCGGTCAGTGGAAATCGGTCTATGTCGACATGGGTTATATCCCCCCCGAAGCTTACCTCAGTCTTGACTTTTATCGGTGGCTATATACCTCTGTAACTCGCGCCTCATTGAAGCTCTCTCTCTTAAATCCAACCTGCCGCATCCTTTAAGCCAAAAAAGACAGAGCGGAGACAGCGAAAAGAGAAGCGCAGAGCCGGAAAAAGTGGTGGATATGATTTGGTTGTCTCGCAGAGGTTGCGTAACTTTGCGGTAAATTAAAAATTGACGAAAAAATGAATCTTTTTGACCGCGTGTCGGAGGACATTAAGAAGGCGATGCTCGCCCGCGACACTCAAGCTCTTGAGGCTCTCCGTGGAATCAAAAAGGAGTTTCTGGAGGCTAAGACCGCCAAAGGCTCCGATGGCGACCTTTCTGACGAAAAGGCTGTCTCCATTCTTGCTAAGATGATTAAGCAACGCAAGGAGAGTGCTGATATCTATAATCAACAAAATCGTCCTGAACTTGCGGCTACAGAGTTGGCCCAAGCCGAGGTTATCAGTCGCTATATGCCTGCAGCGTTGTCTGATGAAGAATTGACCGAGAAACTTCGTGAGATTATCGCGTGTGTTGGTGCAACCTCCGCCAAAGAAATGGGCAAGGTTATGGGTATAGCTTCAAAAGAGCTCGCCGGCCGCGCAGAAGGCAAGGCCATTTCGGCTAAGGTTAAAGAGTTACTCGCTTAACAGTCATTAAATCAGTATGCTTACTTTACAACAGATAAAAGCAGACCCTGCCCGAGTGGTAGCGCGTCTTGCTATCAAAGGCTTTGACGGACAAGAGCCGATTAATAAAGTGCTCGCTTTAGATGAGCGCCGCCGTCAGTTCCAGCTTGACAATGATAATAAAGCAGCTGAGCTTAATCGCTTGGCAGCGTCTATTGGTCAGCTGATGAAAGAGGGTAAGAAAGAAGAGGCAAACGAGGCTAAAGCTAAGGTTGCCGCTATAAAGGAAGCTCAGAAGGAAATCGCCGGACAGCTTGCCGAAACAGAAACCGAGCTTCGCGATCTTCTCTGCACTATCCCCAACCTCCCCTGCGACATGGTGCCGGAAGGCCGCACGGCTGAAGATAACGTCGTAGAGAAAACCGGAGGCCCGATGCCTAACCTCTCAGAAGATGCACTGCCCCACTGGGAGCTCGCTAAGAAATATAACTTGATTGACTTCGACCTCGGAGTAAAAATCACCGGCGCCGGTTTCCCTCTCTATATCGGTAAGGGAGCCCGCCTCCAGCGCGCGCTCATTCAATTCTTCCTCGACGAAGCGAATGCCGCCGGCTACACCGAAGTTGAGCCCCCCTACGTAGTAAACGAAGCTTCAGCTTACGGAACCGGACAACTCCCCGACAAAGAAGCGCAGATGTATCAATGTCAGCTCGACAACCTCTACCTTATCCCTACAGCAGAGGTGCCGGTGACTAATATCTATCGAGATGTAATTCTTTCAGAAGGCGAACTTCCCAAGAAAAACTGCGCATACTCAGCTTGTTTCCGTCGCGAAGCCGGAAGCTACGGTAAAGATGTTCGCGGACTAAACCGCTTACATCAGTTCGACAAAGTCGAAATCGTGCGCATCGAGCGTCCCGAAGATTCATACGCAGCTCTCGAAGAGATGAAAGACCACGTTCAAGGATTGCTTGAAAAACTCGGCCTTCCTTGGCATATTCTCCGTCTTTGCGGAGGCGATATGAGCTTTACATCAGCCATAACCTTCGACTTTGAAGTCTGGTCAGGCGCTCAGAAACGTTGGCTTGAAGTATCTTCTGTATCAAACTTTGAAACCTATCAAGCAAACCGCTTGAAATGTCGTTATCGCGGAGAAGATAAGAAGACACGTCTTTGTCATACGCTTAACGGTTCGGCTCTCGCGTTGCCCCGCATCGTTGCCGCATTGCTCGAAAACAACCAGACCCCCGAGGGTATCGTAATTCCCGAATGTCTGCGCCGTTACACCGGTTTCGATATCATCGACTAAACGCTATGCGACGCTTGTTAAGCGCATAATCAGATAAAGCGAGGCTTGTTCTCCCGAAAATAGGGAAGCAAGCCTCGCATCATTATTTTAAAAACGTCAGAAAACTGCGATTTTATTAGAAAAAAAGCAAACTATTTTTGTTCGGATGAAGAAAAAATAGTAATTTTGGCGTTAATAAAAGAGGAATAAGGCTTAACGGTCCGCCGGGCGTTCTCTCGGAGACGAGAGAGTATCTCGGAAAATCAAATTACAACTATTAATTATATTTTTAGATTTGGCACAATTTACCAAACGGATCGTCGAAAACCAAAGACCTTTTTAAATCCAACACCATTTCTTAATAAAATTTTTACCAGTATTCGAATTATGGAATCTAACGACGCAAAGAAACCCAAACGTCCGCGCATTGGCCAGATTCCCGGCGCTGCTGACAACGCCTCCGGCCTCTCAGACTACCATTACGAGAAAAAAAACTACAACGCTCCCGCTTCCTCAGCTTCTACTGACCAATCTGTAGCTTCAGAAGGCGCTGAGCGTCAACCCCGCGCTTACGGCGAACGCCCCAACGGCTACCAACAGCGCCCCTATCAACAACACCGCAACTATGGCGGCGGTTACAACAACAATCGTCAAGGCGGCTATAACCGTCAAGGCGGTTACAATCAGGGCGGCTACAACAATCGTTATAACAACAACTACCAGCCCCGTCCTTACCAGCCCCGTCCCGAGGTCGCTCCCGCTGAAGGCGTAGAAAACCAAGCGCCCGTAACCGGCGAACAGCAAAACGGCGGATACCAGCCCCGTCAGAATAACTATCAACCCCGTCCCTACAATAATAACCGTCAAGGCGGTTACAACCGTCAAGGCGGCTATAATAACAATCGTCAAGGCGGCTACAACCGTCAGGGTGGATATAACAACAATCGCCAAGGAGGTTATAACCAAGGCGGCTACAACCAAGGCGGATATAACAACCAAGGCGGTTACAACCGTCAAGGCGGATATAACAACAATCGCCAAGGAGGTTATAACAACCATCAAGGCGGCTATAACCAAGGCGGATATAATCGTCAGGGAGGTTACAACAACCAAGGCGGTTACAACAAGGGCGGTTATAACAACCGCCGTCCGCAAAACGGCCCCGCCCGTCAAGGCAAGAGCTTCGTTCCCCGTCCCAAGCGCATCGAATATGAGATGCCGCTGCCCGATCCCAACGAACAGATTCGTCTGAACAAGTTCCTCGCAAATGCCGGACTTTGCTCACGTCGCGAGGCTGACGAATTTATCCAACAAGGATTGGTAAAAGTAAACGGAGAAGTAGTAACCGAACTCGGAACAAAAATCGGCCACGCTGACACCGTAGAATTCAAAGAACAAGCTGTAGCTCTCGAAAGCAAGTGCTACATCCTGCTAAACAAGCCGAAAGATTGCGTGACAACTTCAGACGATCCCAACGGCCGTACAACAGTGCTCGACATCGTTAAGGGCGCTTGCCAAGAGCGCATCTATCCCGTAGGACGTCTCGACCGCAACACTACCGGTGTATTATTGTTGACCAACGACGGCGACCTCGCTTCGAAATTGACCCACCCCAAATATGTGAAGAAAAAAATCTATCATGTTTGGACCGATAAAGATGTAGCAGAAGAAGATATGCAGCGCATCGCCGACGGCATTGAGCTAGAAGATGGCGAAATCCATGCAGATGCAATCTCTTATGTGACCGAAAACGACCGCAATCAAGTCGGTATTGAAATCCATTCAGGTCGCAACCGCATCGTGCGCCGCATTTTCGAGGCCCTCGGATATCATGTAACAAAACTCGACCGCGTTTACTTCGCCGGTTTGACCAAGAAAAACCTTCCCCGTGGACGTTGGCGTTATCTGACTCAAGATGAAGTTAACTTCCTAAAAATGGGTTCATTTGAATAATTTAAAATAAAGTCAGAAGTTTAAGTTCGGCGTTGGTCGACCTTAAACTTCGGCATTAAATAACCTAATGTCTATGAAACGGACTAAAATCAACGACATATTCCGCGACTCTGCAAATCTGGTCGGTAAAGAAGTCTGCGTTAAAGGTTGGGTACGTACCCGCCGTGGCAACAAACACGTTCAGTTCGTCGCCCTTAACGACGGTTCTACCATCAAAAACCTTCAGATTGTGCTTGACATGGCTTCATTCTCAGATGAAGACCTCAAACCGGTCACTACCGGTTCGGCTATCTGCATCGAAGGTTTGCTGGTTGAATCTATGGGAAAAGGGCAAACCGTTGAAGTTCAGGCTAAAACTCTCGAAGTTTACGGCACTGCCGATCCTGAGGCTTACCCATTGCAGAAGAAAGGACACTCACTCGAATTCTTGCGCGAAATCGCCCACTTGCGTCCCCGCACCAACACCTTCTCGGCAGTTTTGCGCGTGCGTTCAACCCTCGCTTTCGCAATCCATCGCTATTTCCAAGAACGTGGTTTCTACTATCTTAACACCCCTCTGATCACCGCTAGCGACTGCGAAGGTGCCGGAGCTATGTTCCAGGTGACCACTCTTGATATGGAAAATCTCCCCAAGACAGAGGAGGGTAAGGTTGACTATTCTGCCGACTTCTTCGGCAAACCGACAGCATTGACCGTCAGCGGACAGCTTGAAGGCGAACTCGGAGCAACAGCTTTGGGCGCTATCTACACCTTCGGCCCGACATTCCGTGCTGAAAACTCTAACACTCCTCGCCACCTTGCCGAATTCTGGATGATTGAGCCTGAAGTTGCCTTCATTGACATCGTCGAGAACATGGATTTGGCAGAGGACTTCCTCAAATACTGTATCAAGTATGCCCTCGACAACTGTCGCGATGATATCGAATTCCTCGCAGAACATTACGACAAAGAGTTGATTTCACGTCTCGAATCAGTTGTTAATCAAGAATTTGTTAGATTGACATATACTGAAGGCGTTAAGCTACTCGAAGAGAGCGGTCATAAGTTTGAATTCCCCGTAAAATGGGGCGTAGACCTCCAAAGCGAGCACGAACGCTACCTCGTTGAGCACTATTTCAAGCGTCCCGTAATCCTAACCGGCTATCCGAAGGAAATCAAAGCGTTCTATATGAAGCTCAATGAAGACGGCAAGACCGTTCGCGCTATGGACGTGCTCTTCCCTGCAATCGGTGAAATCATCGGTGGCTCTGAGCGTGAAGAAAATTATGATAAGTTGATGACTCGTATCGAAGAAATGAACATCCCGATGAAAGATATGTGGTGGTATCTCGATACTCGTCGTTTCGGAACTGTGCCTCATTCAGGTTTCGGTCTCGGCTTCGAACGCCTCGTACTTTTTGTAACCGGTATGACCAATATTCGCGACGTCATCCCCTTCCCCCGTACTCCGAAGTCGGCTGAATTCTAATCGCGACTCAATAATAAACAACGCAGGCAGACCGTTAACCGGTCTGCCTGCGTTGTTTATGCGCTCAAATTGCGTTTATTCGTATCCGAAGAACCGAGCGAGAGCGGCGATATCTTTGTCTGAGGCGTTTTGGAGGGCAACGCACGGAACGCAAGTCGCGTAGTTGCGCGGCAGCCAATAGAGGTCGGTCTGCTCATTTCCCTCTTCATCATTAATTTGTCTGCCGGTCAGCCAGTAGAACGGTTTGCCGTGAGGATCGATATATTCTTTATACTCCTCAGACCAGTGGCTTTGAGCGGCGCGAACAACTTTCATCCCCTCAATTTTGACTTTAGTTGGGAAGTTGACGTTGAGGCATATTCCATTCGGAAGCCCCTCATTCAGCACCTTTTCAGTCATCTGCTCGATATATGGGCGACATTCCGAAAAGTCGGCATCCATCGCGTGGTCGAGCAGAGAGTAGCCGATAGAAGGAATGCCCGCCATGCAACCTTCGAAAACAGCGCCCATTGTGCCTGAATAGATAACCGAGTTTCCGGCATTTGAACCATGGTTGATGCCGGCAAGCACCAAATCCGGACGGCGCGGAACGATTGCGTGCATCGCAAGTTTAATACAGTCAACCGGAGTGCCCGAAACAGAGAAAATCCGAGCCCCCTCATATCCGGGGCGTTCGGTGATGCGTAACGCCGCGTTAAATGATAGCGACGACGATTGACCGCTTTGAGGTTCGTCAGGAGCAACGACCCAAACATCACCAAGATGTTTTACACAATCAACAAGAAAATGGATGCCCGGCGCGTTAACCGAGTCATCGTTTGAAATCAATATTAGTTTCTTTTCCATATAGAGCCAAGGGGGGGAGAATGGAATCGTAAATGGCAATGGTTGCGCAAGATTCCTATACGCAAAGTTACACCATTGGTGACGAAGAAGCAAATTTCGAGGCATAGTTTGTCCGAAATGAGGCATAGTATGGGCGAAATCGATGATATCGGCGCATAAAATTTACTAACTTTGCATAGTAGTAACCGAAAATCTAACGCATGAAATATCCCCAATATATAACCCGATGGCTGATGAGGGTTTTTGTTGCATTGCTTTGTAGTGTAGCTATTGAAAATGGTGCTACAGCCGCTCCAGCAGTTACCACCCCTGTCGCCACTGCCGTGCCGCGTCTGCCTGAATCTGAGTTGACGTGGAAAAATGTGACAGTCGATGGGAAGAAAACCGCCGTCTTTTCGATATGTCGAGATAGTCGCGGAATTGTGTGGATTGGGACAAATAGCGGATTGTTTTTCTATGACGGTGTGACGGCGCATCCGGTCGGACGCGAAGATTTGTCTGGCATACAAGTATATTCAATCATCGAGCGTGAGGGAAGATTATTTCTCGGCACGAATAATGGGCTTCTTGGATTTGATTATAATCGCGGAGTCGTCAGCCTTGACGTTAGTGTAGCTTTGCCGAAAGAGATTAGGTCGTTGTTGCTATATGACAATCATCTTTGGGTTGGAAGTCTCTATGGGCTGTTTCGCCTTAATATTGATAGTGGCAAAGTAGAGGATTATTCGGTTGGCTTGCCGCATAAATCGGTCTATTCGATATTGCGCGATAGCCGAGGCATCTTATATGTCGGCACATATAACGGGTTGGCGCGTTTCGACTCAAATCTCGACCGCTTCTCAGAGGTTGAAACCGATATAGACAATTCTGACTTGAAAAATATGTTTGTCAATTGTTTGTTGGAATCACCCGAAACAGGCAATATTTATATCGGTAGCGAAGGCTCGCTCTATGAATATTCTCCGGTCAACGATAGTTGGCGGAGTATTTCTGCCCTTGAAAGCAATAATATCAAGAGTCTCGCCAAAGGTAGTAACGGACATATATTAATCGGAACGGATAACGGCGTTTTTGACTGGTATCAAGATGTCGTTCGCCATTATCGCCATGATTCGCGTTATGAATTAAGCCTCTCGGATAATGAGATATGGTGTGTCTTTTCTGATGGCGAGCATAATATTTGGGCAGGACATGAACGCGGATTCTCGATAGCGTCGACGTCGACCGTTATTCGTACAATCAAACTTTCGGCGCTCGCCCATACCGGAGAGGGTAACGAAATTCATTCGATTTTCCGCGACAGCCGTAACGACCTTTGGCTGGGTGGAACAAATGGGGCTATACGTCTTTCAGATGGGAAAGCGCCCAATTGGTATCGTCATGGCGACTTACCGAAGTCGCTGTCTCATAATCGAATAAGGTCGATAGATGAGGATAGTCAACATAATATATGGTTGTCGACCGATGGCGGGTTAAATCGATACGACCCGACGATTAACGGCTTTGATATTTTCCATGTTGTTGATAAATATGGCGAGCATAATTCTAATTGGGTTTACTCTTTTGAAGAAGATGCTGAGAATTATTGGGTTGGCAGTTTCCTTGGAGGAGTACATCGAGTAGAAAAGTCGAAATTTAATACTCGTGGAGGCACAGTCGTTTCAGACTATTCGATTAATGCCGACAGCCGTTCGTCGAACGGTGGCGGACTGACGTTAGCTAACGATTTGGTGAACAATATGATATCCGACGGAGAGGGGAATGTATGGATATTGCTTTTTCGCGACTCGGCATTAATAAAATATACCCCTTCGATTGAAAAAATCGAAACGTATGATATACATCAACTTACCGGTGGTTATCCGACTCATATTTGCCGTGACAACCGTGGAAGAATATGGTGCGCCTTCAATGGAGGGGTAATTCTTTTCGACGGCAAGGGGAGTCAAGGCATAGTGAAATTTCCGTATGCTCATAATCAAGAGTCAATCTTAGCCGTCGGCAAAGTTGACAATGGTATTTGGGTCTCAACGCAGAATAATGTGTGGAGCATCGATGGCGAAACACTCGCGGCAACATTGATGCCGATACCTCAGAAATCATATACCTCAGTTTATGAAGACGCTGTTACCGGAATGGTGTTACTGGGCGGAACGGATGAAATCCTCGAAGTAGACTACCGCAATATCGGTAATGTAGCAGACTATAAGGCGATAAAGCTTGCGTTACAAGATAAGGGTAGGGGAAATTTCGATTTCTCAGGTTTAGAGCATAGTAAGAAGGGAATTTCGATACCCTACGGAGGAAATATTACGATGGTTGTCAGCACCCTCGACTATTCGCCTGATTCGCCACAGCGATTTATGTATAAATTGGCAGAATCAGAGCGAGACACGTTAGACGACTGGATTGTGATGCCCGACGGCTCAAACACTATCGCTTTGTCTGATTTAAAGATGGGCGACTATCTTCTTTTAGTTAAGACAGTCGGTTATCCGATAGAGCCGACAGCGATTCGTTTGTCGGTAAGTCCGCCTTGGGCTCTGTCGTGGTGGGCGATTTGTTTGTATATTGTAATCTCAGCCGGCATTATCATTGGCGTTGTATTGTATATGCGCAAGCGCAGTCAGAGGGCATTTCAAGAGCAGGAGCGTCAAGCCGCTCTTGAAAATGTCGAGCGCAAACTCTCTTTCCTTTCAGAAATCTCTCACGACCTCAAGACGCCGCTGTCGATGATATTAGGTCCTGTAAGCATTATGAAAGAGAAAGCTAAAGACCCCGAAAGCAAGCGAACACTCGAAACTATCTATGATAATGCCGTTCGTCTTAATAATATGATTCATCGCACCTTAGAGATTCGTCACCTTGAAGATGGCGACGAAGGCTTGTTGATATTGTCAACCTTCGATGTCGTTGAATTCTGTAACGGAGTGTTTGAGGTCTTTAAAGAGAATAATAGTCAGAAGAATTTTCTATTCCATTCGGCATATCCTCAGTTGCTGATTGAGGCTGATGCCGTGAAATTTGAGTCTGTGATAACCAATTTGTTGTCAAATGCTTGTAAGTATTCCCACGATGGCTCGACGATTACTTGCGGTATAAATGTCAATGGCAATGAAGTAGAGATTACCGTGTCTGACGACGGTGTCGGTATCGCCGATATAGACCAACCATTCGTCTTTCAACGGATGTATCGCGCATCGTCAACCTCAACCTTCCGCGAAGGCACCGGACTCGGACTTTACCTTATCAAAAAATATCTTGAACTGATGAAGGGGAATATCGCTCTTTATAGTAAGGAGGGACAGGGCACGACTTTTGTGGTAACCTTGCCGATGTCTGAGAAATCTTTGCCAACATCGAGTGATAGCACGGTGAATGAGAATGCCGGCAACCCGAAGATTCTTGTTGTTGAAGATAACTCTCAAATTTCGGGCTTTATTTCTGAAATCCTAAAGGATGACTACACTTGTTTTGTTGCCGAAAACGGGCGTTCGGGTTTGGCAATAGCTTCATCAATCAATCCCGATTTGATAATCGTCGATGAGATGATGCCGATATTGAGCGGTATGGAGATGGTGAAACGAATTAAACAGCATCCACGCCTATCATCTGTGCCGATTATTATGCTGACGGCGAAATCAGATAATAAGACCGAAAACGAAAGTATCAAGTTGGGTATCGATGTCTTTATGGCAAAACCTTTCGAGCCGGCAGCCCTTCTCGGACGAATTAAACACCTCTTAAAAGGGCGCACCGAAATTAAAGAGAAGGTAAGAATTCAGACAATCGCTGAAGCTGAGTCGAAACCGATTGAAGCGGAATCTGTCAACGAAAAAAGTTTGGCAAAGATTGCAAAGGTGATCGAAGATAATATTTCAGACCAAGACTTAAATGTCAACTCGCTCTGTGAAAAATGTGGCATTCCCAATAAACAGCTCTATCGACTGATTAAAAAATATATGGGAGTAGGGCCGCTCGACTATATCCGTCGGGTGAGACTCCAAAAGGCAGCCGTCTTATTGAGTCAACATCGCTTTACGGTCGCCGAAATCTGTTATATGGTCGGATTTAAGACCCCCTCATATTTCGCCAAATGTTTCCAAAACCAATATGGGGTAACTCCGAGCCAATATCAGAGCGAAGATGAGAGCGTAAATTACAAATAAGACAATCGAAGGTTTAAATCATTCTGAATAAATGGTTTTGTCCGTTTTGTTGTCTTAATTGTCCGATTTTTGTGTCAGCGAACATCTTAAATAGTGTAAATTTGCGACAGCAATAGGATTATTATCTAAGGGTAAAAAAGAAAGTTTTGGCAAAAATCGGGATGGCGAATCACCATCCGTCTACTACCTTAAATTCTCAAACTTAACCATAAAATCATCCATGAACAAGAAAATTGGCTACGCCGAGTCAAGTAGGAGTTGGCTATTGCGAATCGTTCTCGCAATTCTCCTCATTCCCGTTTCGGCTTACGCTCAGAATCAACGGACAGTAACCGGTACGGTCGTTGACGAAACCGGAGAACCTCTTATTGGAGCTTCAGTTGCAATTGTTGGTGAAGCAATCGGAACAGCAACCGACTTAGATGGTCGTTATAGCTTGACCGCTCCCGCAAAAGCAAAACAAATCATCTTCTCTTACGTTGGTTATACCACCCAAACGCTTGAGATTACCTCTAATGTTATCAACGTAACCATGAAACCTGATAACAAAGTCCTCGACGAAGTTGTCGTAATCGGTTATGGTGTGCGTAAGAAAGACGACTTGACCGGTTCGGTATCAACCGTTGGTGAGAAAGACTTTAATAAAGGTATGGTTTCTTCGCCCGAAGAGTTGATTAATGGTAAAATGCCTGGTGTGCAGATTGTCAATGCCGGAGGTTCAACAACAGCCGGTTCAACAATCCGTGTGCGTGGCGGCGCGTCATTGAACGCCTCTAACGACCCGCTGATTGTAATCGACGGTGTGCCGATGGAAGTAGGCGGTTACATCCAAGGTCAAGGCAACTTCCTTTCAATGATTAACCCTAACGATATCGAAAGCATGACCGTTTTGAAAGATGCGTCTTCAACCGCAATCTACGGTTCGCGCGCGTCAAACGGTGTAATCCTTATCACAACAAAGAAGGGTAAAGGCGAGAACGTAAAAGTTTCATTCTCGACTACTAACTCTTTCTCTACCAAAACTAAGACCGCCAACATGCTGACTCGCGATGAGTTTGTTGACGTAATCAAATCAAATGGTTCGGAAGCCCAAATCTCATTGCTCGGTAATGAAAACACTAATTGGATTGACCAAGTAATGCAAACCGGCTTTGGCACAGACAATAACCTCAGTATTTCCGGACGTATCACAGATTGGTTGCCCTTCCGTGTCAGCCTCGGTGCGCTCTATCAAGAAGGTATCATGAAAAACGACGAAAACCGTCGTTTCTCAGGTAACATCAACCTCAGCCCATCATTCTTCAATGGCGACTTAAAGGTTACCTTAAGCGGAAAAGCATCTGCCAATGAAAGCCGCTACCCGAGCGGTTCGATTATTTGGAACGCGACCACTTATAACCCGACTATCCCCGTTTATTCCGACTCAGAAGCCTTCTTCGGCTATAACGAGCCTATCGACATTAACGGAATTCCCGTCACCGGAGCAACAGCCAACCCTGTCGGCTTGCTCAACTATGAAGACAAATCATCAACTTCTCGTCTTATCGGTAGCGTTGACATCGATTACAACGTGCGCTTCCTCCCCGAATTGCGTTTCCACGCAACCGGAGCTTATGACCGTGCGCAAGGTGAAAGCAACTATTACACATCTGCCCAATCATGGTCAGGATTTAACTCAGGCGGTACGGTTTCAACTGTCGGCCCGAAAAAAGCCTACAACAAACTCTTCACAATTTACGCAAACTATAATAAAGAGTTTGAGGCAATCAAGAGCGCCCTCGACGTAACCGTTGGTTACGACTATCAGTGGTGGAAACGCTTCTCGCCATACTATGAAAGCTATAACGAAGCCGGTGAAGTTAAATCAACATCTGCTGCCTCAGATGAGCGTCATACTCTGCTGTCATACTATGGTCGTTTGAACTACACCTTCGACAATCGTTACCTATTGACCGCAACATTCCGTCGCGACGGTTCGTCGCGCTTCGCTAAAGATCAGCGTTGGGGCACATTCCCCTCTGTGGCTCTCGCTTGGCGTTTGTCTAACGAAGGATTCTGGGATTTTGCCCGTGGCGTTATGAACGACTTCAAACTCAGAGTCAGCTACGGTGTGACCGGTCAGCAAGATGGTATCGCCAACTACTCTTACATGCCTGTTTACACTATCTCGCAAGATGGCGCTCAATATCAGTTGAATAATATTCCTATCTATACTTACCGTCCCGAGGCATATAACCCCGATTTGAAATGGGAAACAACAAAGTCTTGGAACGTAGGTTTTGACTTCGGTTTCTTGAATAACCGCATCACCGGTACGGTTGACTACTACAACCGCAAAACCGAAGATTTGTTGGCGTCAGTGCCTTGTGCTGCCGGTACGAACTTCGCAAAATATATCCTGTCAAATGTTGGTAATGTCGACAGCGAAGGTTTTGAGTTGTCAATCAACGCTCACGTTATCGATACCAAAGATTGGTCATGGGATATCGCCGCTAACGCAACATGGCAGAAATCTCGCATCACTAACCTGACAATGACTCCCGGCGCTGAATCGCCCAACACGCTGGTCGGCTCATCAGTCGATAGCCGCCGAGTGCAGGTCTTCTCTACCGGTTATGCTCCCTATGCTTACTATGTTTACAAACAAGTATATGACCCTGCAACCGGACGTCCGATTGAGGGTGTGTATGCCGATTTGAATAACGACGGTCAGATTAACTCTTCTGACTTGTATCACTATCATTCTCCCGCGCCCGACTGGATTCTCGGTTTGAGCACAAGTCTCCGCTATAAGAAATGGACTCTTTCAACCTCTTTGCGTGCGAACATTGGCAACTATGTTTACAACGCAATGGCGATGAATACCGGCGCTTGGGAAACCGTCTCTTACAATGCTTATCAGCTCAATAACCTCAATAGCAGCTATCTTGAAACCGGATTTTCAATGCGTCAGCACTATAGCGACCATTATGTTGAGAATGCCTCTTTCTTGAAGATGGACAACCTCCAACTCAGCTATGATTTCGGTAAGCTTTGGAAGAGCTTGAGCCTACATGTCTCTGCCAACATTCAAAACGTCTTTACTATCACCAACTACTCAGGTCTCGACCCCGAAGTTAGCTATGGTATAGATTCAAACGTTTATCCTCGTCCGCGCACCTACTCTCTTACTGTCGGACTTAATTTCTAACATTTCTGTTAAAAACAACGATGAAAAAATCATATATAATGATGGCATTGGCCTTGGCGGCAACTTCTTTCACCTCCTGTGTCAATGACCTCGATCAGCTTCCCGTCTACGAGAAAGACGCTACTGACGTTTACGCCTCTCCGGAGACATATAAGCAGGTGTTGGCTAAAGCATATGCTTGCTTTGTAATTACCGGTCAAGAGAAGGATGGAGATAAAGATATCGACTCTGAAAAGGGTTACGACTTATCGCGCTGTATCTTCAACCTCGAAGAGGATGCCACTGACGAAAGTATCAATACATGGGGCTCGCTCTATGATGTCTCTCACTTTAATTGGGACCCGAATGACGTGTGGGTACAAGATGCTTACTATCGTCTCTATTATACAATCTCTGTCTGCAACGAGTTTGTTCGCAACTCTACCGATGAGGCGCTCAGCAAATTCACTGATGCTCAGAAAGATGAAATCAGAGCGATGAAAGCAGAAGCTCGCTATCTGCGCGCCTTGGCTTACTATTGGGTGCTCGACCTCTATGCTCAAGGCCCGTTCTCTAACGAAAATACTCCGATTTCCGGCTTTATTCCCGAACGATATGGTGATGAGCAATTGTTCGCTTACATTGAAAGTGAGTTGAAAGCCATCGAAGAAACGCTTCCATTAGACAATGAGTATGGTCGCGCTACTCGCGCTGCCGCTTGGGCGTTGATGGCAAGACTTTACCTCAATGCCGAGGTTTATACTCGTCAAGCTCACTACGATGATTGTATCGCTTATTGCAACAAAATCATCTCTACTCGCAAGTATTCTTTGGAGCCTGAATTCTACAAACTTTTCAACGCTTCAAACCATTTGCGCACTAACGAAATTATCTTCTCTTTCGTTATCGATGCTACAACTACCGTAACTTGGGGCGCAACTACTAATATTATCTGCGGTTCTTGCTCAAACTCTTCAACCCAAGACCCTGCTAAATATGGCATCACAAACGGTTGGGGTAACTTCCGAGTTCGTGGCGATATCCCCGCTAAGTTTGGCGACGTCGCAACATCGAAAGATGCTCGTTGTATGTTCTACACCGACGGTCAGACTCAAGATGTTGGCGTTTATAACGACCAAACTCAGGGCTATTTCAGTGAGAAATTCACAAACCTTTATGATAACGGCGTTGCCGCTTCAAACACTGCCGTTGACGGTTGCTCTACCGACCTGCCGGTCTTCCGCTTGGCTGATGTTTATCTAATGGCTGCCGAATCTGTCGTGAGAGGCGGCGCCGGTATGACCCGCGCTGAAGCGCTCAACCTTGTTAACCTCGTGCGCGAACGTGCTTACGGCGATCAATCGGGTAATTTGACCGATGCTCAGATGGATTTGCAATTCTTTATCGACGAGCGTGCTCGCGAATTGCTCCACGAATCTGTACGTCGCACCGACTTGCGCCGTTTCGGAATGTTCACTACCGATAAATATATCTGGCAGTGGAAGGGCGGTGTCGCAGAAGGAAAAGCTGTTGACAGCAAGTATGACATCTATCCTATCCCTGCAACCGAACTCTCGGTTAACACTAACCTCTCCAACCCTAATTACTAATACCTAAACTAAGTTGAAATGAAACTCAACCATATATTTAACGCAGGTATGGCTGCTCTGCTCGGAGTAATGGCTGTTTCCTGTGATAAAGACGGTGATTTCTTGACTGTCAATCTTGATAAGGATGTTGCGGTTGAAACCTCGACTCAAGAAATCGTCTTGGATTTCAATAACCTCAATGCGTTGGTGCTTACCTTAAACTGGGGCGAAAATGGCAATCTTACGCTGAGCAATCCCGAGGTAGCTCTGCCCGACGGTGTGTTAACTAATTATGTTGAAGTTGCGCTTGCCGAAGATTTTGCAGGAGCGATTTCGACCGAGGTTGCTGCCGGAAACTATTCTTATCAGTTTACGGTTGCCGGACTCAATTCGCTGATGAGCCGTTTGGGAGTTGCCGGAGGCGAACGTGCTAAAGTTTTTGTTCGTGTTAAGTCGGTTATCGGTAAAAATATCACTCCGACTTATAGCAATACGCTCTCGCTATTCGTAACTCCCTACAAGATTGATTATACCTCTGCGTTTATCCTCAATAAACAGCAAGAGATGACCGAAAACACTCTATCTTCACCCGAAGAGGATGGTATTTATCGCGGTTTCGTAAGTGTTGGCGGTTGGGAAAACTGGTATCTTAAGGATGCTACCGGCGCTATCTGGGGAAACTCTGCTACAAGAGGAACGTTCGCTATCGCTTCTTCAAATTCCGGTGAAGAATATTGGAATATGTGGTATCCCGGCACTGCCGGTTGCTACTTTACCACGGTCAATACCGTTGAAATGTGGTGGAGTGCGCTATCTATTCCCGAACTGACCGTTTCAGGCGATATTGAAGGCACTATGACGTTCAACGCTAAGCAGTGTGTTTGGACTCTTGACGTAGATGTCCCTGCCGGTGTTAAAAATATTACTATCTCCGGCATTGGTACACTCTACGATACTACAACCGGTGATAGCAGCTCAGATATTACTCAGAATGTTGCTTTGGTCGGCACAGGTGATAATCTCCGACTCTCTGATGCGGCGTCAAGCATTAGTGTTGAGGTTGCTACTTCAGGTAGCCAAACGATGACGCTTACTCGCGTTAATCCCTTGCAGTGGGCTGTCTCTTTCGGTGAGGGTACGGTTGAACCTGAAAAACCGGTTAACGAGTTGCTCTATATCTCCGGTCATGACGATATTACTTCCGGCTCTTGGCATTTCAATAATTATCTTCGCCTATATAACGAGGAGGATAAGGCTTATGCCGGTGGTTGCTACATCAATTCTGAATGGGGCTATCGATTCTATGAAATTGCCGACAATTGGGACGAATTCTGGGGCTTTGGTGGCGATGGCGATGCTGCTGCCGGAAATCTGGCTTATCAGAATAAGACTAACGTTCCCGCGCCGGCAGCCGGACTCTATGTCTTGAATGTGTCTATCGAGAACCTGACTTATTCAGCTACAGCGGTAACCTCTGTTGCCTACGCAGGTTTGAATGATGATTGGACGATGACTGATATGACTGCTACCGACGAAACCGGCGTTTATACCGCAGTTGTTGAAAAGACGACTAATACTCCTTGGGGTGTTAAAATCTATATCAATGGTAGCTGGGATATCTTCTTTGGTGGTGGTGACGGAATGCTCCGTTACGGTCAGAATGGCTTTGATGATGATAATGACCTTGAAAATGGCTCATATCTGTTGACTGTAGACCTTATCCACAGCACCTTCTCTTACTCTAATTTGTAATTCCTTCAGAAATGAAAAAGATATCAAATATATTGGCGTCGATGGCTGTAGCCTCGATGACACTCTTCTCTACCGCTTGCACGGAGGATAGCCCGGTAAGCAATCCGCCGGTAGATAATACCCCGACAGTTATCGACCGTTCGGCTTTCGCTAAGGGAGCTGACGTTAGTTGGTTGACTCAGCTTGAGGCAGAGGGGGAAACTTTCTATGCCCCTGACGGCACTCAGATGGAGTGTATGGCTCTGCTCAAAGAGCATTGCGCTGTTAACGCTATTCGTTTGCGCGTATGGGTTAATCCGGAAGCGGGTTGGAATAATATCGAGGATGTATTGGTGAAAGCTCGTCGCGCTAATGCGCTAGGCCTTCGTTTGATGATTGACTTCCATTTCTCCGATACATGGGCAGACCCCGCTAAGCAAGAAACTCCTGCAGCATGGGTTGACTTAGACCTTGACGGATTGAAGGTTGCCGTTGCCGACCATGTTAACGAAATGTTGATGTTGTTGGCTGCTTATGGCATCGAACCTGAATGGGTGCAGATTGGAAACGAAACCACTCCCGGTATGCTCCTTCCGCTTGGCTCTATCGACAATCCGTCGAATTTCTCGCAACTCGTTACAGCCGGATATGATGCCGTTAAGGCTGTCTTCCCCAACGCTACTGTGATTGTTCACTTGAATAGTGGTAACAACCAATGGCGATATGACCGCATTTTCGGAGCGTTGAAGAATAATAACGGCAAATATGATATGATCGGCATGTCTATATATCCTGAGGCTGATAGCTGGAAATCAACAATAGATGCGTTGATCGCTAATATCAATCATGTTACCGAAACTTATGGCAAGCCTGTGATGATTTGTGAGATTGGTATGGATTATCGCGAAGCCGAGACTTGCAAAGAGATGATTTCGGATGTTATCGCTCGTACAGCCAACCTCGATGTGAAGGGTGTTTTCTATTGGGAACCTGAAGCTCCCGCCGGTTACAATGACGGCTATAACAAGGGATGTTTCGAAAATGGGAAGCCGACAGTTGCGCTCGACGCTTTTAAATAATTTTTAAGCTATGAAAATGAAACTTGTTTCATTAGCTACGATGCTCTTGCTGGCGATTCCTTCTTTTGCGAAGGACGCCGGCGAGAAATCGTCGACAGAATTTGCTCTGGGTGCTGACGTTAGTTGGATTACACAGATGGAGTCTGAAGGAATGAAATTCTATACCCGTGGCGAAAATCGTCAGGAAATGGAATGTATGCAACTCCTTCGCGACCATTGTGGAGTCAACTCGATTCGTCTGCGCGTATGGGTTAACCCTAAAGATAGATGGAATAGCATCGACGATGTTGTTGTTAAGGCTGTTAGAGCCCATAACCTCGGCTTGCGTTTGATGATTGACTTCCATTTCTCTGACGTTTGGGCAGACCCCGGTCATCAAGTTATGCCCGAAGCTTGGAAAAATTTGTCGTTCGACGAACAGAAAAAGGCGTTGGGTAATCATGTCGTTGAAACCCTTACGGCATTGAAAAATGCGGGCGTAACCCCCGAGTGGGTGCAAGTAGGCAACGAGACGACTCCCGGCATGATGCTCCCGGTCGGCTCGGTTGATAACCCCGTTCAACTTACCCAGCTTAACAACGCCGGCTATGATGCCGTAAAATCAATCTTCCCCGAAGCAATCGTAATCGTGCATCTCGACGGTGGTAACCTCCAATGGCAGTATGATCGCATGTTTGACATTCTTGAAGCCAATGGTGGAAAATATGACATGATCGGCATGTCGCTTTACCCCTATTGGGCAGAGCAACAAGGCGAAACCGGCGGATGGCAGAAAGTCGCAACTGATTGCATCGCCAATATTAATCACGTCAAAGAGAAATATGGCAAACCGGTGATGATATGCGAAATCGGTATGCCCTATGACCAAGGCGAGCTTTGCAAGCAGTTAATATCAACAATGATGCAGACCGATGTAGAAGGAATATTCTATTGGGAGCCCCAAGCTCCAAACGGATATAACGACGGCTATAATCTCGGATGTTTCGATAATGATGCTCCGACAGTAGCGCTCGATGCCTTCAAAATACCCCGCAATAAGTAATCTCTTAGATAACGTTTTTAAGTCAGAAAGGTCAAATAAGGGTTGTGACACCCCTGTTTGACCTTTGCTGCATTATCTAAGTTGCTATAGTTGTTAACAATAGGTAGGGTTATTAACAATCGGGGGGAGTTATCAACATTAATGCAAGTTTGTTGTTTATTAAATAGTTGCTTGTCAGTTTTTTGTTGTTACTTTGCAGAGAAATCATTGCCCGACAATGAACTACCATTATCGGCGTCGGGTTACCATCGCAACAAAAATCGCAACTTATGGGTAAAATCATAGCCATTGCAAATCAGAAGGGGGGAGTCGGAAAGACAACCACTACAATTAACCTCGCTGCTTCCCTGGCGAAAGAGGGGAAACGCGTGCTGATTATTGATGCCGATCCGCAGGCAAATGCTACGTCGGGTTACGGTATCGACCCCCGTACGATGGATTCTTCCATATATGAATGTTTGGTCGACGATTATCCTATGAACGGGTCTCAAGTTGAGACTTGTGTTGAGGGGCTCGACCTCGTTGGCTCGCGTATCGACTTGGCCGGCGCCGAATTGGAACTTATCAACAAGACCGGTCGCGAAAGAGTCTTGGCGCATGCCTTAGAATCGGTAAAGGATATCTATGATTATGTGCTTATCGACTGCTCTCCTTCGCTCGGACTTATCACGGTTAACGCCCTGACGGCAGCTGATTCAGTGATTATCCCCGTGCAGGCTGAATATTTCGCGCTAGAAGGAATTAGTAAGCTGCTCAATACGATTCGTATCATCAAATCGAAGCTCAATCCGGAATTGGAAATCGAAGGCTTCTTGTTGACAATGTATGACGCACGACTGCGACTTGCCAATCAAATTTATGAGGAGCTGAAAAACCATTTCGGAGACATGGTATTCAATGCCGTTATCCCGCGTAATATTCGTTTGAGTGAGGCGCCTTCTCACGGGCTTCCCGCGATTCTTTACGACCCCGAAAGCCGTGGAGCAACTGCGCATGTGTTGCTTGCGCGTGAAATTATTTCCAAGAACCGTTGAAATAAGTCAATATGTCAATTCAAAGAAAAGCACTTGGGCGCGGGCTTGACTCGCTAATATCGATGGATGACACCCCCGCTCGCGGTACATCGGCTATCAATGATGTGCCTCTCGATAAAATAACCCCCAATCCCGACCAGCCTCGTACGACTTTCGACGAGACCGCTCTCGAGGAGTTGGCGGCGTCGATTCGCGAGTTGGGCATTATTCAGCCCCTGTCTTTACGCAAAACCGGACCTGATTCTTATCAAATCATTGCCGGTGAACGTCGTTTTAGAGCTGCACGCTTGGCAGGTTTGGAGTCAGTGCCGGCATATGTCCGCACAGCCAACGAAACCGAGCTTACCGAAATGGCTCTTATCGAGAATATTCAGCGCGAAGACCTCAATGCGATAGAAATAGCGTTGACCTTCAAAAAATTGATTGACCAATATAATCTCACTCAAGAACGCCTGTCGGAACGAATCGGGAAGAAACGCGCTACAATCGCAAATTTCTTGAGATTATTGAAATTACCCTCGGAAGTTCAGCTCGGATTGCGTGACAAACGTGTAGATATGGGTCATGCGAAAGCGTTGCTCGGAATCGACGACCCGCGAGTGCAGCTGAAAATCTATAAAGAAATTTTGCGCGACGGACTCTCGGTTCGCAAAGTCGAAGAGCTCGCAAAAGCTTGGCAACAGAGCCGTGACGGCGCAGACACCGTTGAAGAACGCCCAAAAGGAGGAAATCCCTACGCGTCGAGCCATGATTTCGATTTGCTGAAAAATCATCTTTCTGCAACCTTCCATACCCCCGTTTCATTCTCATGCGACCGACAGGGTAAAGGGAAAATCACATTCCAATTTTCCAACGAAGAAGATTTGACTCGATTGATAACGATTTTCGATACCCTCCGCTAATATATCCCCAAAAAGATATCTCTAAGATAGGCTATGCCTGAAAAATGGTGTAGCCTATATTTTTTGTATGTTGTGTAACATATCTTTTACTGATTGTCAAAAAAAAATAATGATAATTTGTTGAATTTTTATCGCGCAATTGAGGGGATATCGAAAAAAAATTGTACTTTTGTGAAAATTTGGACAACTATGGCCGGAGAGTTGCAACAAACCGTCGAGCGCCTAAAGGCGAAAATGCTGGTTGTTTCAGACCGGTTCTCGTTGGTGTGCGATGAGCGCGACCGCGCTTTAGCTCGGATTGAGGAGCTGGAAGCTGACCTCGATCGCTCGCGCAAACTCATCGAAAAATTGCAACAAGAGGTGGATTTTTTAAGAATCGCCACCACTATCGCTCCCGAACGAAAAGATGTGGAGCAAACTCGCGCCATGTTGGCCGAATTAGTGCGAGAAATCGACAAGTGTATTGCCGACCTCAAAGAATGACAGAAGACAAACTCAATATAACGATACGCATTGCGGGTCAGAATCCGGTTGCCCTGAAAATCAACCGAGCCGATGAGGAGCGAGTCCGCAACGCCGAGTATCAGGTAAATCGCCTCTGGAGCCGTTGGCTGCAGCGTTTCCCTGATAAGAACTCTACGGAAGTCTTGGCGATGGTTGCGTATCAGTTTGCCGAGCTATATTTCAACGCCACAAGAGTCGCAGAGGAGACCAACACGGTGTTGGAAACGTTCGAAACGGAGCTTGACGGTATGATTCACGGTTTTGGCGCGACTCTTCCGGGAGAAGAGAATGTCGGGTCAGACGACGAAAGTCGCGATACGGCTCAAGGGGGAAGCCCTTGGATTTTGCCCTAAGTCGATATCATATAGACAAAACGCATAAACTGCCCTTTACGAGCTGAAAGCGTTTGCTCCATCGAGGATACCACTTAACGATTTTTGCGCACAGAGCAGCTGCCCGCCCGACAACAAGGCGAGGCTGACCGACTCGGGCGCTTTTTTTATATCTATCCGTCTGAGAAATTACCTGAGAATCAAACCATTTAAAAAGAATATAAATTACGTAAACCAACCTGTTAAATAAAGATATGAACGCTATATCTATCATAATTTACATTGCGATTATAGTTGTTAGTATCGCTGCCGGAATTCTCGGCACAATACTGATACAAAACAAACTCGCCAAAAGCCGAGCTAAATCGATAATCGAAGAAGCCGGACGCGAAGGTGAGGTCATCCGCCAAAAAGAATTGCTGAAAAGCCGTGAAGAGGGGATGAAGATTAAAGAAGAAGCTGAGAAAATGGCAAACCAACGTTTGTCGAAAGTTCAGTCTGCCGAAGCAAAGATGAAAAAGCGCGAGATGGAGTTGAACCAAATTCAGCAAGACAATCAGCGCCAGAATAAAGAACTTGAAATTCGTCGTGAGAAACTCGACGCCGAGGAGGGAGTTATCGCTACTCGCAAGGAGGAACTCGACAAACTAAAGAAAAGTGCTCAAGACACCCTCGAACATATCTCAGGCTTGTCGGCTGAAGAGGCTAAAGAGAAGCTCGTTGAGTCAATGAAAGATGAAGCAAAAACCGCAGCCGCTTCATATATCAACGACATTATGGATGAGGCGAAGATGACCGCCAATAAGGAAGCCAAACGCATTGTTATCCAAACAATTCAGCGCGTAGCTACCGAAGCAGCTATCGAGAATTCGGTAACCGTTTTCCATATAGATAGCGACGAAATCAAGGGCCGTATCATCGGTCGCGAAGGTCGCAACATCCGCGCTCTTGAAGCCGCAACCGGTATCGAAATCATTGTAGACGACACCCCCGAAGCAATCGTGCTTTCAGGTTTCGACCCCGTGCGTCGCGAAATCGCTCGTCTCGCTCTTCATCAGCTTGTTGCTGACGGTCGTATCCATCCCGCTCGCATCGAGGAGGTTGTCGGCAAGGTGCGCAAGCAGATTGAAGAAGAAATCATCGAGACCGGTAAGCGTACGGCTATCGACCTCGGTATCCACGGCTTACACCCCGACCTTATCCGCATGATCGGTAAGATGAAATATCGTTCAAGCTATGGCCAGAACTTGCTTCAACACGCTCGCGAAACAGCCAATCTCTGTGCGATTATGGCATCAGAACTCGGCTTGAACCCGAAGAAGGCTCGTCGCGCCGGATTGCTCCACGATATAGGTAAAGTGCCCGATGAAGAGCCCGAATTGCCCCACGCAATTCTCGGTATGAAGCTTGCCGAAAAATATAAAGAGAAACCCGATATCTGCAACGCTATCGGTGCTCACCACGACGAAATCGAACAGACAACATTGCTCGCCCCGATCGTGCAAGTCTGCGACGCTATTTCAGGCGCTCGCCCCGGTGCACGTCGAGAAATCGTAGAGGCATACATCAAACGTCTTAACGACCTCGAACAGCTCGCTATGAGTTATCCCGGCGTATTGAAGACATACGCAATTCAAGCCGGACGCGAACTCCGCGTTATTGTAGGGGCTGATAAGATTGATGATATCCAAACCGAAAGCCTCTCTAACGAAATTGCCAAGCGCATTCAAGATGAGATGACCTATCCCGGACAGGTGAAAATCACTGTCATTCGTGAGACTCGTGCCGTAAGCTTTGCCAAATAAGGCGTCCGCCTCTGATTAACTCATTGCTCCTTATGGAAAAAGAGAACGAAAAGGTGGAAATAAAGGCTGAAGGATGTTGCGGAGGCGGCTGCGAAGAATGCCGAGATAAAGAGAACTGCACCAAAGAGGGGGGATGCTCCTCTTGCGGAGGCTGTCGCTCTTGCGGCAACGGCTGTGATATGCGCGGTAAACTTCATAGCTACAACTATTTCGAGGATATCCCCGGAGGGTATGCCGACGACGACATGGTCGAAGTCAACTTCAAGAATACCCGAAAAGGATTCTATCTCAACTCCGGAAAAATACCCCTCGAAATCGGCGATATTGTAGCCGTAGAAGCGCAACCCGGCCATGATATTGGTCGAGTGACGCTGACGGGAGCCCTCGTGCGCCTTCAGATGCGCAAAGCCGGCATCAAGCCCGACGCTGAAACTCGTCGTGTATTTCGCAAGGCAAAGGCCTCAGACCTTGAGCGTTACGAACAAGCTCGTGGTCGCGAGAATGATACGATGATTCGTGCTCGCAAGATTGCGGCAGATTTGAACCTTAATATGAAGATTGGCGACGTCGAATATCAAGGCGACGGCAATAAGGCAATCTTCTACTATATCGCCGACGAACGTGTCGATTTCCGTCAGCTTATCAAGGTTTTGGCTGAAACATTCAAGGTCAGAATCGAGATGAAGCAGATTGGTGCGCGTCAAGAGGCTGGTCGCATCGGCGGAATCGGTCCGTGTGGGCGTCCGCTGTGCTGTACTACTTGGTTGACAAATTTTGTCAGCGTCTCAACCGGTGCGGCGCGTTATCAAGATATATCTTTAAATCCGCAGAAACTTGCCGGCCAGTGCGCCAAACTGAAATGTTGTCTCAACTTTGAGGTTGACACTTACGTTGAAGCATCTAAAAAACTGCCGCCAAAAGATGCCAAACTTGAAACGGCAGATAACCTATATCATTATTTCAAAGCCGACATATTTAAGCGCGAGATTACATACTCAACCGATAAGAATATTCCGGCTAACCTCGTAACTATCAGTGCCGCTCGCGCATTTGAGGTCATTGCGCTGAATAAGTCGGGTGAAAAACCGTTGAGCCTTAAACTCGAAGAAGACGACGAAAAGAAGAATTCGGAATATGCCGATATTCTCGGTCAAGACTCGTTGACTCGTTTCGATAAAAAGAAAAAGAAACGCAAGCCCGCGAAATCTTCCGGAAAGAAGGAGGAGAGAGAGGGCAGAGATGCGAGAGAGAATCGAGATGGGAGAGAACCCCGCGAACCTCGTGAAAATCGTGGGCCCAGAGATGGTGGGCAGCCGAGAGATGCTCAGCCCAAGGGGGCGTCGAAGGGAAAGCCTCAAGAGGGCAAACCTTCAGCAAAGCCTCAAGAGGGCAAACCGCAAGAGGGGGGTAGACCGACAAACAAGCCTCAAGAGGGCAGATCGGCTCAACGAGATGGTAGCGGTCGCCGACCACAGGGACGTGATGACCGTCGACGTCAGCAACCTCCTCGTGAGGGGAAACCTCAACCCAAGGGGGCGCGTAAGCCGAATCCCGAGCGTCAGCAAGAGGGCGGGCAACCGCGTAATGACGCTCAACCTCGTCAAGAGGGAAATACGCCTGTCAAAGCGCCGAATAATGGCGGAGGAGGCTCTTCCGCTTCGACTCCACCCGCATCTGCGAATAACAATCCGAGCTAACGATGGGTAATTGGCGCCACCTACTAGGTATGACGGCTCCAAGCCTGTCGGTGATGGCGGCATTGTCGGTATTCTTAATGCCGGCAATGCTGTCAAGCTGTTCGGTGCCTGCCAATAGCTATGCCGAGTATGCAGAATTACCATCGGAGGGGTGGAAATATGGCGACACGGTTTGGTTTGAGCCTACGCATCCCGATTCGCTCTGTCGCGGAAGATTAGCTGTAGGTATACGCCACGAAAACGATTTCCCTTATACCTCGCTCTGGCTTGAAACTACTATTGAAGAAGTCGCCGGCCAACGCACAGATACGCTTGAACTCATCCTTGCCGACAGCTTCGGTAGATGGACCGGGCGCGGTATCGGCACATCTTTTCAAGCTATAGATACCATTGCCGTCAGTTTCCTGCATCATTCAGAAGCGCGAATCGGCGTAAGACATATTATGAAGGCGGATACCCTCTGTGGAGTGTCTCAAGTGGGCATTTTTTTCCTCCCAGAGCAGGAGTAATTACCGCAATTAAAACAAACCGACCTTACGGTAGGTTATATAACAGACAGTAGTCTAAAAAAATCAGATGAGTCTTATGGAAAAACTCATATTGCTTCCGAAAGAGGAAGTTGCTTTGCGAATTGCCGGATTACGCCGTTTGGCTGTTGCCGCCGGTAATAGCGGCGCCCTTTTGTTGGCAGATAATGCAATTACTTATTACCTTACCGGCAGGGTGTATAGCGGCTGGGCATATATCCCGGTTGATGAAGCATATGAGCCGCTATGGTTTGTTCGCCGACCGGTAGGCTTGGAAGGGAAGAATGTTGTCGCAGTTCGCAAACCGGAGGAGATTCCTGCTCATCTTGAAACGCTTGGTTATCCCTCTCCGACATCCGTCGGTTTAGAGATGGATGTGATGCCATATTCAACGATTACACGATTCGCCAAGGTGTTTCCCGCAGCCGAAGCTTATAGTGTGTCTTCGATTATTACCGCAGCTCGTGCGGTAAAGACACCTCTTGAAGTTTCGATGATGGAAAGGTCTGGTGTAATCCATACCGCTGTTTATCGAAAGATTCCGTCTCTTTTCACCCCCGGAATGACCGATGTCGAACTTGATATCGCAATTGAGCATTTATCTCGCCTTGAGGGATGCCTCGGCCAATTTCGTATCTCCGGAAAGTCGATGGAATTCTTTATGGGAAATGTCTTAACGGGCGAGAACGCCGACACTCCTTCTCCCTACGATTTTGCGCTAGGCGGAAAGGGGATGAGTCCCTCTCTTCCGGTCGGTGCGACAGGTGAGGAAATTAAGCGAGGAACGACTGTCTCGGTCGACGTTAATGGCGATTATACCGGTTATATGACCGATATGACCCGTGTATTCTCATATGGCGAAATCCCGGCTGAGGCTCGAGCCGCTCATGATTGCTCGATAGCTATCCATCGTGAATTTCAACGTCTAGCCGTTCCCGGCGCAAAGGCGTCAGACCTTTTCGAGATGGCTGTAACAATGGCGCGCGAAGCCGGTTTGGAGAGCTATTTTATGGGACATCGTCAGAAAGCAGGTTTTTGTGGTCATGGCGTAGGAATCGAAATCAATGAGTCGCCTGTCATTGCTCCCCGAAGTCGTGATATCTTAGCGGAAAATAACACTATTGCCTTAGAACCGAAATTTGTTATTCCTCATGTTGGGGCTGTCGGAATCGAGAATACATATGTTATTACCCCTACCGGGGCTCGTTGTCTGACCAATGCGCCGGAGGAAATCTTGCCTCTTATCTGACCCCAAACGCTTGCTCTATTACAACAACTGATTGACTGCTCTTAATATTATCATTATAGCATGAATCTTGCGGATAAACTTGACCAAAATGTGTTTCGTAAGGTCGGACAAGCTGCCGACCGCCTCGGTCGCGAATGTTATGTCGTCGGCGGATATGTTCGTGACCTTTTGCTCGAACGTCAGTCAAAAGATATTGACTTTGTAACCGTAGGTAGCGGCATCGAGGTTGCTCGTGAGGTTGCTCTAGGAATGAAGGGAAGCCATTTGAGCGTTTTCAAAAATTTTGGAACAGCCCAAGTTAAATCGCGTAATGTCGAACTTGAGTTTGTCGGGGCGCGTCGCGAGTCTTACAATCGAAATTCTCGAAAACCGATTGTTGAGGATGGCACACTCGATGATGACCTAGCGCGTCGCGATTTTACGATTAATGCGATGGCGGCGTGTGTCAATGAGGCGCGTTTCGGAGAGGTTATCGACCGCTATAATGGCATTGAGGATTTACAGCAAGGAGTTATTCGCACACCCCTCGATCCGGATATTACTTTCTCTGACGACCCGCTTAGAATGATGAGAGCTATCCGTTTCGCGACTCAGCTCAATTTCCGTATCGTCGATGAGACATTCAAAGCGATAACACGAAATGCCGCTCGTATCAAGATTATTTCTCGCGAGAGGGTGATGGATGAATTGATGAAAATTATGAAATCATCTCGCCCGTCACTTGGTTGGGTGTTGTTGTTGAAATCGGGATTGTTGAAATTTATTTTCCCCGAATTGCAGGCTTTGAAGGGTGTTGAAATTGTTGAAGGCGTTGGCCATAAAGATAATTTCTATCATACATTGGCGGTGCTCGATAATGTCGCCGAGAAGTCTGATAATGTATGGCTCCGTTGGGCAGCATTGCTCCACGATATAGCCAAACCTGTTACCAAACGATTCGATACTCGTCTCGGATGGACGTTCCATGGTCATAATGCCGTCGGCGCTAAGATGGTGCCGAGAATTTTCCGTCAGATGAAGTTCCCGATGAACGACAAAATGAAGTATGTGCAGAAACTTGTCGAACTTCATATGCGTCCGATTGCGTTGGTCGAAGATGAGGTGACCGATTCGGCGGTTAGGCGTTTGCTCTTTGATGCCGGTGACGATGTCGATGATTTGATGGTGTTGTGTGCGGCAGATATTACCTCTAAGAATGCAGATAAGGTTGCCCGTTTCCGCGAAAACTACGAACTTGTTAAGCAAAAAATGGTTGAGTTGGAGGAGCGTGACCGAATCCGTAATTTCCAACCTCCTGTTGACGGTAATGAAATTATGGAGACTTTCGGCTTGGGTCAGTGTCGCGAAGTCGGCTTGATAAAAGAACAAATCAAGAATGCTATTCTCGACGGCGAAATTCCGAATGACCATGACGCAGCGCGCGAACTTATGCTTTCATTTGCAGCATCCGCGCTTAACTTGACTCCGGTAAAATAATCGTTAACTTAGCGAATTGAGGAGATTGGCTCTACAAAGCCGGTTGAACGGCCGGCGATGGCTGATGTAATGCCGACAACGATTAACTTGCCATTCTCATCAGTGATAAACACCGGGCCGCCCGATGAGCCTTTCTCGTAGGCGGTTTCGGTTGTCAGTATCATGCCGTCTTGCAAGCCGTCAGCTGCAACGGTTGCTGCGCCATATACGGGATTGATGTCGTTGTCGGAGTTTGCTCCGAGTCCGAGGGGAAAACTCAATACGGTTAGTTTGCTACCTCTGCTGAGGTTCTGAGAGGCTTCTTGGCTAAAAGGTAAACCACCGGTGCGGTTGGTTTGCACTGTCGCAAAGTCGCGTGAGCCCATCGGTGCTACAGCTACACGTCTACCTGAACGGGTGCGCTTCCAGCGGTCGCCACTTCTATCTGCGTAGCAGTCGCTTGAACGGAATGTGATTTTGTCGCCTGAGGCTGAAACGGCTCCGATAATGGCTTCAACTTTGCCGCCATTGCTCGCCAATGTATTCAGTGTTACCAGTTCGTTGTTGGCTCCGTCGCCGCTTTCGAGGAAAAACCACGGCTCAACAACGTGGCGCGCTGTTACGAAACGACCGTCGGAAAGGAGGAAGCCCGTACCGGTCCAACCTTGTATCTCTCCTCTGCCGTTTCCGCATTTGATTTCGTAATGTTCGCCGTATGGCGTTGTCACTTCAAAACCGAGAGCCATTACGTAATAGACGCTCTTGTCGGCAATTTTCATTGCACTGTCGGTTGGCAATTTGTTTGTCTGCACCGTTACCGATGTTGTCTGACTTTCCGGCTTGGCTGTTGCTTGTTCGGCGTTAGCTTTATTTATCGAGTCGACGAATTGATTTTGCTGTTCGATATTTTGGGTGACAAGTTCGTCGAGACGTCGGTTGGTGTTGATAAGGTCATAAATCATCCAAGCGCCTATGCCGAAGATGATTAAGACTGCAAGCATTATCAAGAAATTCCACAGAAATTTGCGACGGGGTTTGTTGCCGTTGTTCTGAAATTCGGGTATACTATTGTTGGCTCCGGGGGTGATACCGCCGAATCGTCGCGATTCTTGGAAGAAAATTCCGAGGCGAGGACCATTGGTGGCAAGGCGTATTTCATCACCATTGCGCAATATCGTCGGACGGAAAATCCGTTGGTCGTTGACCAAGACTATTGATGTTTGCGACAGCGGTTCGATTATATATTGCCCTTCTTCGCGACGGATTATCGCATGTCGACGGCTTACCATCGGGAATTCGTCGTGGAAACGCACATCGGCGGCGAAGTCACGGCCGAGTATGATGATATTTGAGTCGATTGACTGTCGATAGCCGAAGGAGCGAAGGCTATCGGCATCGTGGAATTCTATGAAGCAGTGTTGGAGAGGCATTGATTTTATCAGAGATCGTAGAAGGTTGTGAATGCGGAAATAATGGAGAGATGGTCGGCAACAGCGGCAGTTTCGCGACAAGAGTGCATAGCCCATTGCGGAGCTCCCATATCAACTCCGTCGAGTTCGATTTGTGAAGTTAAAATATTGCCGAGAGTTGAGCCTCCGGGGGTGTCGCTATGGTTGACAAATATTTGGCAAGGAGAATCAGCTTTTTCGCAGATTGAGCGGAAGATAGCCGCCGAACGTGCGTCGGTCATATACTTGCAGTTGGCATTGATTTTGGCAACCGGACCGTCGCCCGGAATCGGATGGTTTGTCGGGTCTTGCTTAGAGGGATAGTTGGGGTGGAGAGCATGCCCGTTGTCAGCCGAAATCATAAACGACTTTGCAACGCCGCGAGAATATGTTTCAAAGTCGCCGCAGAGGCGTAGGAGAATATTGCGTAGAATCGGCGATGCCGCCCCCTGCTTAGTTCCCGAGCCGGTTTCTTCGTTGTCGAAAATTGCCATCACTCGAGTCATCGCGTTGTCGCCATTTTCGGCAGACGCGATTAACGCTGAAACAGCCGCATGAGCCATTTCAAGGTCGTCGATACGTCCTGACGAAATGAATTCGTTGTTGAGCCCGAACAGAGATGCGGGAGTGGTATCGTAGAGCGTCAAATCGAAGTCGAGAATCTCCTCGGTTTTGACCGCCAATTCTTCTGCAACCATACGAGTCAGCAAACCCCGGCCCTCCTCTTTCGAGCTTACGCGTCCCAAAACGGGGAGCATATCGCGTTGCTTTGATAGCGGATTGCCGTCATTAACCGTGCGGTTATAGTGGATAGCTAAATGAGGTATAGTCAACAACGGGCGGCGAAAGTTTACCAAACGAGTTTCGGGGCTCAATGGTGATTCTCCGCGAAGAATTACACGACCCGAAATCGACAATGGACGGTCAAACCATGTGTAGAGAATCGGACCGCCGTAAACCTCAGTGTTAAGAGTGACGACACCACCTTCATTGACAATCTCGGCATTAGGCTTGATGCGGAAACCGGGCGAATCAGAGTGGGCTGAGATAATCTTGAATCCGTTAGCGTGATTTTCGTTACCGACAATGAAGGCAAATACCGCCGATGAGTTTTTGACAACATATTTTCGGTCGCCCGGTTTTAAATCCCATTTCTCCGACATGTCGATAGACGAGAACCCCGCGCCGTCAAGACGGTCGGTGATATTCTTTACAGCCAGGAAATTACACGGCGATTCGTTGAGAAAATTAAGCAGGTCGGAGGTTTTCGGATTCATGGCTTGACAGTTTGAAAAAGTGAGCATCAATTCCGTCGCGAAGTGCCGAACGGCGGTTCGGCGAACAAATCGCGCATCTCTTGAGTGATAATTAAAACATCCTCAGGCTTAAGCGGACGAAGCGGTTCAAACCAACGGAATTGAGGTAGATAGAATAATTGTTTCTTTGCCAAATATAACGGCGTCATAGTGCCGGAAGTTTCCGGCCATAGCTTCATTCGTTGTAATGTCTGATTTCTAAAGTCTGCAGCCATATATGAGCTTTCGAGGTTAGCGATTTTGTTGTAAGTCGAATCGTTTTCCTGCGGAAGCATAATAGCCTGCACATTTCCGTTGACATCGAGGTGACGCAATTCTCCATTATCGAAAGTTGCGAACATCTCTTTGCCGGTCAGTTGGTTATAGAATTCTTCATCGATATGTTCGGCAACGAACCCGAATTCTGGGAGTCGCGCCCAATCGACGGTTGAGTCGTTGAGATGGAGAATTATTTTATTACCGAAAATCTGCTTGGTATCATTCCAAACAATCGGGTGACGGTCGAGATGAAGCAGAGTGTCTTGGCTGACGAATGTCATCGAATCGCATAGCCCTTGAATATCAATGCGATAGAATTTTACGTTAGGAGCGGCTACGAGATAATGAATCGTATCGGCAACAGCTATCTGTTCGTTGTTAATCGGTTCTATTTCAACGATGTCATTCTCAATGATATTATTCTCAACGATGTCATTCTCAATGATATTATTCTCAACGATGTCATTTTTAACAGTCTCGTTGTCAATAACTTCGTCGGTAATTGCTTCTGCGATAAGCGCCGAGTCAACAATTGAATCGTTAATAACCGAGTCGCCGGTTATAGACTCTCCTATAATCGAATCTACAACAACCGGAGTCGGCATCGCAGCAGCGAGAGTAGTCGGGGCTGTAGCTTTTTTGGGGGCTGTTGATTCCGGGAGGATAATGCGACGGAATGTCATAATCGTGTCGCCGTGGAGATAGAGGGTATCTTTTTGAGAATACTCTTTAGCAAGCGCATGACCGTAAACGCGAGCACTGTCGGCTATCTCAAAGTAGAAACCGAGGTCGCCGTAGAGAGAAACTTTTTTTGTCGTGTCGACCATCTCGATATTACCGATAGCTTCGCCGTAGCCTGCTTTTTGGTCATAGTATAAGGTGTCACCCGTCAAGGTGTTGCCGTTTTTAGCAACAACAAGCGAGCGTCGATAGAGGTTTGCTTGCTGAGTGTCGGTGTTATAAACGCCGTCAGTAGTGTGGATAGTGCCATCTTTCGAGATAATCGTAGAGATTGTGTCGAGATTGGCAATATGAGTGTTGGTGTTATAGAGCATCTGCTCCGAGAAGATGTCGAGAGTGTCGTTGTCGCGCAGACTATGTAGCTCGACTTTATCGCGGAAAAGAGCGTCTTTAGTTGTCGGTGAATATTCGCCGTAGACCGAAATAAGCTTGTTTTTCGGGTCGGTCAACACTCCGCCAACTTCGTAGTAACCGAGGTCGATGCCGAGGTCATAGTTAAAGACATCTGTCGTCAGGGTAACATCGCGATTTATTAGCTTTACCTTCTTGCCGAAGTCGGCATAAAGTATAGCGAGTTGCGTCGTATCGGTGTAAAAAAGTTGGTCGGCGTAGACAAAAAGGGTGTCGCCTTGACGCATACGAACATTTCCGTATGCCTCAATTGCGCCGGGATTGTCGTAGAAGTGGGCGCTGTCGCAATACATAAACATTCCGGCACGGCGGAATTCGACATTGCCTACAACAATCTGATAGTCATCCTTAGCCGCTTTCTTGAGCACGTCGGCGCGTTCGAGAAAGACGCGTCCCGTTTGATTGCGGTTGGCAGTCGGGATTGTAGGACGAATGGGGGTATTGTCGCGGCGCATCGAGCCTTTACGTGGGGTCTGAGCGAACATTGTCAAAACGACCATGCTCGCCATCGCCAGTGGCAACCAATGTAATACGCTGAATTTCTTCCTTTTCAAACCTATAAAGTTAATTCACTATCGCGCAGAAACTTCGAGAAATATGGCCGACTCTATTGCAGGGTGTAGTAGAGAGCCAAGCGCAATATTCTCGGTTGCTGACGTTTGTGAGTGACGGCTTGTTATAACTTATTTGCGAATCCACTCGGGGTGTTGATATTCGCAATCAGACCAATTATCTTCGATTTTGACGTAAGTGTCGCGGATTTTCTTCGAGAGCCATTCTTTGACCATCTTTTGCTTGGCGGCAGTCTCATACATTCCCTTAATTGTTTGATAGTCATCGGCGATATTGGCGCGATGAGCGGGGATGCGCTGAGTGAGCTTTACGATAGCAACGATGTCGCGGTCGCGTTTGGGGTCTTTCATGATAAACGCGTTAGACACTTCGCCGACTTCCATTTTGTCGACAACCTTCGCAACCTCTTGCGGCAGGTCTTTCATCTCGAAACGAGTCGTGTTGTTCTCTTGGTTAATCATGCGACCTTGATTGTTGCGTGTATCCTTGTCTTGCGAAAGAATCGGAGCGGCTTCCTCAAAGGTGAAACGCTTGTGGTCCACGATATTGGCTCTTACCGAGTCGAGACGTGTAACGGCTTCAATCAATTCTTGATCTGAAACTTTCGGGCGCAGAAGAATATGGCGTGTGTTGACGCGGTCACCGCGCTTTTCGATGAGCTGAATGATGTGATAGCCATATTGTGTTTCAACGATTTTCGATACTTTATTCGGGTCGTTAAGGTTAAACGCAACTGCGGCATATTCGGGCTCGAGGTGACCACGACCCATAAAGCCGATTTCGCCGCCTCGGATGCTTGAACCGGGGTCTTCGCTATAGAGAATTGCCAGGGTTGAGAATTCGGTTTCGCCTTTATTGACGCGGTCGGTATATTGACGCAAACGCGATTTTACGTCGTCAATCTCTTCTTGAGGAATCTTCGGGTTGATAGTGATGATTTCACACTCAACTTGAAGGGGAATAAAGGGAATTGAATCTTGCGAAAGGGTTGCAAAATAGCGCTGTACATCGCTCGGAGTGACTTTGAGGTCTTTGCTTAATGAGCTCTGCACCTGCTGGATGCGGTATTGATTGCGCATCATGTCTGACATCTGTTCGCGGAACTCTGCCAGCGGTTTGCGGAAATATTCCTCGAGTTTCTCTTTGCTTCCCAAGTTGGTGATAAGATAATTGATGCGTTGGTCAACGGCCATTGAGACCATTGATTCTTGCACCTCTACGGTGTCCATATCGGCTTGGTGGAGAAATAGCTTTTCGATAGCAAGTTGCTCGGGAACAACGCAATACGGGTCGCCGTTAATCGGCGTCTTCTCGTAGAGCATCTGTTGATATGCTTCTTCGATGTCGCTCTTATAGATAGGTTGGTCGCCGACCATCCATGCAACTTCGTCGATAATATTGTTACCAGTAGTGCCGGGGGCGGCTATAGATGCCAAGGCTATAGTGGCGGCTCCGAGGAGCGACAATAGCGGTTTTTTCTTCATGTTTGTTTAGTGACTTTGATTTACCGACTTAAAGAACGGTTATACTATGTCGAATTTTACGCAAAGTTACATCAACTTTTCCAAAAACTATGTTAATAGACCGTAATTTTGCACTTTAGCTGGAAAAAGAGTAACTTTGCGATGCCCAAATGTTAACAAATGAGAGGGGGTATAACGGCCCTCGACCCAATATGAAATTCGTCGTTGCATTTCTATTTTTTGCGTTCTCAATATCTATTAGTTCAGCTTCTGCGTTTTCTGATGCGGATGTGTCGAAGTCGCTCGTGCAACTTGACCATGAACTTAAACATCGCGATAAATATTTAAAAAAGCGTGTCGGGCGCCTAGATTCTCTTAAGCAAGTTTGCATCGCTATCGCTCACAAAGATACGATTTCGTGGCTAAATGCTACGATGGAGATAGCCAAGGGGTATAACTCGTTTAATAACGACTCGGCATTAGCTTATTACACAAAAGGATATGAAGCGGCGAGCGAACTCTCGTCGCGTTTGAATAACACTCGGATGGGCGATGTTGCCGATTCGATTCGCGTCGAATTTCGTATCAGAAGGGCTACATATATGTCGCTAGGCGGATATATATCAGATGCTTTGAGCGAATATAACGCTGTTGATACAGCCGGAATGGCATCCGGATTGATGGCAACTTATCATGAGTCGGGGCGTCAGATGTATTCCTATATCTCAAGCTATTATAGCGGATGGCTTGAGATTTATGACTATTGGAATAATCGCTCAATTGACGCTCAGCGCAGTTTATTGCCGTTGCTCGACCCTGCCGGCGAAAAATATATGCTCAACCTCGGGGAGTATTACTATACTATCCGCGAATATGCTCGCAGTCGCGAAATTCTGCTCAATCTTGTCAAAAAGATGAAACAGAAAGACTCCTCTACTTATGCGATTGCGACTCATATCCTTGCCTCAATTGCGATAACTCGCGGTGACAGAAACGAATATCTATACTATCTTACTCAATCGGCAATCGCTGACACTCGCCAAGCCACACTCGAAGTGACTTCGCTTCAAGAGTTGGCAGGAGTGTTGTATGAAATGAACGATAAACGCCGTGCCCATGAATATATTTCCGTGGCGATGAACAACGCCGTCGAAAGTCGAGCGTCGGTGCGCATGATGAAGACAACCGAACTGCTCTCGATGGTAGAGGAAGACCATAACTCGCAGATTGCGCTATGGCGCACATGGATGTATGCTATCATCGCCGTGCTCGTTATCTGTCTGTTGGCGCTTATCGTTTCGATAGTTTTCTTACGCAGACAGCTCAATCGCGTCGCCCGAATGAAACAAGAACTGCAAGATGCCAATCAAACTAAAGATGTTTATATCAGTCAGTTCCTTTCGCTTTGTTCGATTTATGTTGATAAGCTGAAACAATTTGGCAAACTTGTAAACCGTAAAATCTCAGCCGGACAGGTTGATGACCTCTATAAACTGACAAAATCGGGGAAATTCGTTGAAGAACAGAGCGTTGACTTCTATAAAGTCTTCGACGACGCATTCTTGCATATCTATCCCCACTTTGTCGACAAGGTCAACGAACTTCTTCGTCCCGAAGAGCAGATAGTGCTCAACGATGGAGAGCAACTTAACTCCGACCTACGTATTCTCGCCTTCATGCGCCTCGGCATCGATGACACCAACCGCGTAGCCCAAATTCTCAATTTCTCGGTCAATACCATCTACGCCTATCGCAACCGCATGCGCAACCGCGCCATCAACCGCGCCACCTTCGAGGCAGACATCATGTCGATCGGCTCCCTTGCCTAACCCCCTCAACGCAAATTCTTATTAACTACCACGTATGTATTAACTACCAAGTATGTAGCGGAAAAGTTGACGAGTGTCTTCGGCGATATGATCGGCAAGGTTTTCGATGAGCTCATCGGTGGGGCGGAACCCCCATGTTACGCCGCAAGATTCAACGCATGCTCGACGGGCTGTTTCCATATCGACACCTGAATCGCCGACATATAAGACATCTGATTTCGGGGTGGGGTATTTCGAAAGAATTTCGAAAACGATTGAGGGGTCGGGCTTTACGGGACACCCTTCTTTTTGTCCTTCGACTGCAACCCAAGGAATATCGGGGAAAATCTTGTTGATGAGCCGTTCGACAGCAGACTGATATTTGTTTGAGGCGACGGCTAGTTTTACGCCACGTTCGTTGAGCTCGTTGAGTAGGTCTTTGATGCCGGAGTAGGGCTCGGTATAGTCGGTGAGATGTGCATCGTAATATTCCTTGAAGTCGACGAGTAGCTTATCAACCACTCCTCCTGAAGGTTTATCATCAGCGAGCACACGTTCGATAAGTTTTCGTACGCCATTTCCGACGAATCGGGGATAAGCCTCGGCGGGATGCGTCGGCAACCCGGCTTTTTCAAGAGCATAGTTCGCTGCATTGCCAAGGTCGGCAATCGTGTTGAGCAGAGTGCCGTCGAGGTCAAATATTACAAGCTGTTTCATAAACGGAGGTGTTTTAGAAGGGATATCCCACAGAGAAGTGGAACGTAGCATCGCGGTTCCAGTTAGGATGAATCAGCGGCCACGGCTCTTGACCGAGGGCAGGGTTGTGGGCCTTAAATCCGAGGTCGAAGCGTAAGAGGAAGTATGTAAAGTCCATACGGATGCCGACTCCATAGGCTGCTGCGATTTCTTTGTAGAAGGTATTGAATTTAAACAGACCGCCCGGTTGGTTGGGATAATCTTTGATAGTCCAGATATTTCCGGCATCGATAAATATTGCGCCCTCAAACACCCAAAAGAGCTTATTACGATATTCGAGGCTGAGCAACAGCGAAACGTCGCCACATTGGTTGATAAAGTTGCTCACACTGTTGCGCGAGTCATACGAGCCCGGACCGAGCGAACGAACGCTCCAACCTCTGACTGAGTTGGCTCCGCCGGCATAGAAACGCTTTTCGAAGGGAATCATCGACGTGTTTCCGTAGGGGTAGCCGACTCCGAATCCGGCGTGAAACGAGATTGAGTTGCGGTCAGAGAATGAATGGTTGATTGTGTAATCGATTTCTCCCTTAACATATTGAGCATAAGGGATAGAGAAAACCTTATAAGCGCCGTCTGATTTCTTTTGTCCGGCGAGGTTTGATATGGCATACAGAATGTTACCGGCGGTTTCGACCGACGCGCGCCAAGTGTAGGTGTTGACTTGAGGGGGAAGACGGAATAGACCGGTGTTTGTCGTTGCGGGGCGACGGTTGGTGTGATACCATGTGTAGCCGGTGCGCATAATGAAGTGGTCTTCATAGCTGTAGCGCAATAGCGGATTGTTTGGGGCTATATGGTTGATGAAATCAACAGTCGAGCGGGGTAGAGAAACGACGTTTAAGTCGATAAGGTCGAACGTACGGCGAGTAAGGTTGTTACGGTCAGCCCATTTGAAACGCCAAGCCGCACCGGCAATAACGCGTGTGTATTCCGGACGTTCTTGCCACATAAAGGTCAGTGCAAACTCTGTTGAGGCGCGGTTTCGACGCTTAAAGGCTGATGTCAAGAAGGGGGCTTCCATCTTGGGGAAAGTGATGCCAACTTCAGCAGCCAACTCTGTGTATCGGTCGTTGATAAGTCCCTCGAGGTTGCCCGACAGGCTCTCGTAAGCGCCACGGAATTTGACGTTTAGAATCTCACCGCCATGGAAAATATTGCGGTTAGTCCAAGTGACCCCACCGCCGACTCCGAGGTCGCCTTCAGAGTTGGTGCCCTCGAGCTCAAAAGTTATACCCTGTTTTTTTGTGCGAGAAAGTAAGATATATGCGTCAAGCGCAATTTCGCCGTCTACCTCCTCAGCCGGAGCGGTTACGATATTGACATAGCGGAGAATTGCCAGACGGTTAAAATTCTCATATGTGCGGTCTAACGCCGCAGTTGAGTAAAGTTCGCCGGGACGGAAATAACATTGTTCCGCCAATACGCTCGGACGGAGGAAACGATCTGCTCCATATAAAATTTTCAGACCGTCATAGGTAATCGTGTCATTTGCGGCAAAGCGCATTTCCGCAACGTTGTCGCCCGGAGAAAAATCTGTTACGATAAAAATATTGCGGAATCGGTAGCGCATTCCGGGGTCTTTGACCTTCATTGTGAGGTCGACATCTTTCGAGCCTGCGATTGTGTCGGCTGTGAAAGATACATATTCCTTAGTGAAGCCGAGATAACCTCTTTGGCGCATCTCTTCAGTGATGACAGCGCGGATATTGTCGAGGTTGTTGCGGTTGAGGTTGTCGCCGACAGTCAAGGGGAAATGAAGTGAATCGGCGGATACAACTTGGCGCACTGTCGAATCGGTGTATTCGGTCGAAAAACTGCTAACTTTATGGGGTTTGCCGGGGCGCAACCGATAGCTGACTGACATCTTCTTCTTGCCGTCACTGACCGTGTCGACTTCGATAGCAATATCGTTATAGCCTTGATTAATCATCGCCAATCTAAGCTGACCGACACTTTGCTCTGTCAGGTGTTGGTCATATATCGAGGGCTCTTGACCGATTTTGCGTAACCAGCGGTTAAATTTGCTGTCTGACTTGCCGGAGAGATTATAGATGCCTAATTGTAATTTCCAACACCCCAATACTTTATGGTTGGGGGTCTGACGAAGGTAGTTTTCGAGCCCTTTGGTTGATACGCCCGATGAGTCGACTACGGCGATATTAACTTTGTTGAGCAGATAGCTTCCGTCAGGCACATGCTTAGTCGAGCTGCACCCTTGCGCTATCACGCAGAGCACAACCGCCATTATTGTGGTCACAATCTTACCTATACTCTTCACTGTTCTACTCAGAGAATGTTGGGGGCTCAATAGCGACTGTTTCGCCGCTATTTGTTAAATAGAAAATCTGAACGGATAAATTCCGCAACCGATGGACTTGTGTTCGGTCCGATTATAATGTCTGCACGTTCTTTTACTGCCGGCAAGGCATTCTCGACGGCGACTGAAAGGTCGGCGACTTCCATCATCGGCAGGTCGTTGAGGTTGTCGCCAAAGACGACGACGCGCGAAACGCCGAGCTCGGTAGCGACATCTTTGATTGCTGTCGCTTTTGAGCATCCGGGGGCGTAGACATCCATTAACGCTACTTCAGGGTTGAAGATGTCGCGATACCAAGATGCCGAGCAATCGGTCTTTTGGCGAATCGACTTGCAAAGCGCCTCTATCTTTTCGGGATTGCCGATTGCAAAAAATAATACTATTTGACAATTGTCGTCGGGTGTTGCCCCGATGTGGAATTTCTTGAGAGACAGGTGGCGACGCTCTTGATAGAAAGCGTCTTCTCGGTCTGTCATTTCAGAGGGGTGATAAACCGCGAGCTGCTCGTTGTTGCCCAAGCAATATCTAAAGGGCTCGATTCCGGCGGCGGCGAATTCTTTCGAGATAATTGAATAATCGTTTGCCGACATCGTGCGAAGATAGTCGTAGCGCTGAAGACGGCGATTCCAATAAGCCGAGCCGGTCATCACGATGGCGGGAATGTCGCGCCCGGAAGGGGTGCGAGAAGGGGCGATTTTCTCGAGCAACGTTTGTACCGTTGCCGGGGTGCGAGCCGTAGCGACGGTAAACATCGCTCCCTTTTTGATGAGGGAGTTAAGAATTTTTGCGCTCTCGTCGGAAACGCGGCTCGATGGGTCGAGCAACGTTCCGTCGAGGTCGCTTATATATAAGGTTTTTTTTCTCATCAAATACCTGTGTAGGTTGAGGGTGAGAGTTGCTTGAGCTCAGCCTTCACTTCAGGGGTCACGTCGAGAGTGTCGATAAATTCGGCGATTGACTCGGCTGTGACGGTTGTGTTCACTCGGGTGAGTTGCTTGAGAGTCTCGTAGGGATGGGGGTAACCTTCGCGGCGGAGGATTGTTTGGATACCTTCGGCAACAACAGCCCATGCGGCGTTGAGGTCGCGGTCGATAGCGGCTTGGTTGAGCAACAGCTTGCCGAGGCCTTTGAGCGTAGAATGGATAGCGATAACGCTATGTGCCATCGGCACACCGATGTTGCGTAACACGGTTGAGTCGGTCAAGTCGCGCTGAAGACGTGAAACGGGGAGCTTCTGCGACAAGTGGGCATATATTGCGTTTGCGATGCCGAGGTTGCCTTCCGAGTTCTCAAAGTCGATAGGGTTGACTTTATGGGGCATTGCAGACGAACCAACTTCGCCGGCTTTGATTTTCTGTTTGAAATATTCGGCGGAAACATACATCCAAACGTCGCGGTCGAGGTCGAGGATGATTGTGTTGATACGGCGCAGAGCGTCGAAAAGGGCAGCGAGATTGTCGTAGTTTGAAATCTGTGTGGTCCACTCTTCACGGCCGATGCCGAGATTTTCGCTGAGAAACTTATTGCCGAATTCGCGCCAATTGATGGCGGGGAATGAAGCGTTGTGGGCATTGAAATTGCCGGTAGCCCCGCCGAATTTGCCGGTAATCGGGGTTGAAATGAGCAACTCGCGCTGACGGCGCAGACGATAAACAAACACTTCGATTTCTTTGCCTAAGCGAGTCGGTGATGCCGGCTGACCATGAGTTTTGGCGAGCATTGCTACGTTTGCCCACTCTTCTGCTCTTGCTTCAAGAGCGGCAATCAGCTCATCGAGCAACGGCAAGAATACCTCATTTACCGCATCTTTAACCGACATCGGCACCGAGGTGTTGTTGATATCTTGAGAAGTCAGACCGAAATGGATAAACTCTTTCCACTGAGAAAGTCCCATCTGGTCGAAACGCTCTTTGATGAAATACTCAACCGCCTTAACGTCGTGGTTGGTTACCGATTCATGCTCTTTGATGCGCATAGCGTCAGCCTCAGAGAAATCCTTATATAACGAAGGAAGCTTTTCTAAAGCCTCGGCGGGAATTCCTGCCAATTGAGGCAGAGGAAGTTTCGCAAGCGCGATAAAATATTCCACTTCAACCTTGACGCGATAGCGAATCAGGGCAAATTCTGAAAAATAGAGATCGAGACCCGAAGTCTTCGAACGATAACGGCCATCGATAGGTGAGATGGCGGTGAGGGTTGAAAGTTCCAAAACAATCTTGTTTAATGGTTTGAAATGCAAAGTTAAGAAAAATCTCGGTAGCAACCACAATTATTCTCGCATACTGAATCCCAAGCAACCACAAAAGTCGCTTCGCGATAGTCAATAATCCAATATATGGAATCCCTCATCATCTGGAATCCCCCATCTCGAATCCACAGCGCCACCCGCTCCGCAGGCTCTCACCCATGGAGCCCGCGGTCGATGTCGTTAGGCGTGGAAAGAGCCCGCGGAGCGGGTGGTGCTGTGAGTCCTTGTCGGATTTTCACGATTTTCCACGATTTTCCCCGATTTTTCGCGATTTTCTGCCGTGTGGTGTAATCCGCTTATAGTTAGCTATATATGAAAAATGCTGAAAAATTATTTGAAAAAAGTTGCTGAAAAATTTGGTGGGTAACAAAAAAGTTCATACCTTTGCAACGCTTTTGGGAGCGAGACGGGCGTTTAGCTCAGCTGGTTCAGAGCATCTGCCTTACAAGCAGAGGGTCGGCG
>CAZXAZ010000013.1:0-78492 GCA_964638475.1 uncultured Alistipes sp.
TAAGGATTGTCTTATGGTGTAATGGTAGCACTGCAGTTTTTGGTTCTGCCTGTCTAGGTTCGAATCCTGGTAAGACAACATATTGAAGGGACTAAGTAGCAACTACTTAGTCCCTTCAATATTTTTATTCATCACTTCCAACAAAAAAAGCCGATTATTTGGGTAACTTAGAGAAAAAACGTATCTTTGTGCAATTGTTTGGAAAAATAAAAATAATAACATAAACCATTTAATATTAAATGTCAACACTCGAACAAATCCGACAGAAACCGGCGCTTATCATCTCCGTATTGGGATTCGCGCTTCTGTTGTTTATCCTCACCGCGGTTGATAACCCCGGAAGCCTCTTCAGCGACAATCAATCCGTCGCAGAAGTTAACGGCAACAAGATCGATTATTTAGAGTTCCAACGTCGCGTTGAACAGCAGTCTGAACAAATGCGCAACCAAGGCTACGCCAATATGGATAACGCCCGCATACAGACAATGGTTCTCCAGCAAATGGTAAACGAAACCCTTCTTAATGAGGAATTTGAGAACCTCGGTTTGACAGTTACTGACAACGAGCTCTCAAAAGCTATGATCGGCGAAACTCCCCATCCCATGGTTACTCGCACCATTCAACAATGGGGCTTCCCTTCAGCTCAAGTTCTTTATGACTACGCTTTCAACCCTCAGAAATATGGTTTGGAGCCCGCTCAGTCACAGCAACTTCAGCAAGCTTGGCAAGCTCTCGAGCAAGACACCGAAAAAATGCTTTTGAGCCAGAAGTTTAACAACCTCTTCTCAGGCGCACTTCCCGCAAACAAACTCGACGCTCAAGCTTACTACGACAACAACGCTTCTACCGCAACTATTGCTTACGTTCGCAAAGACTTCGCATCTCTTTCTAACGACGAATTCAAGCCCACAGACGCCGAAATTGAAGCTGTTTACAACAACGAGAAAAACCGCTATCGTATCGACGAAAATCAATATATCATCGACTACATCACTGTCGACGTTGTTCCTTCAAAAGCTGACCAAGACCTCGCTGCTGCCGACGTAAAGAAAGCAATCGAAGACTTGAAAGCAAACGAAGGCACTGAAGTTTTGTCAGGAAACACTAAGTTCTATGTTAACCGCATAAACGCGCCCAAGAGCAAACTCGCGCCCGCTTTGAGCCGCGCCCTCGACAAAATCTCAGCCGACACTGTCGCTCAGGTTTCGTTCTTCGACAACAAATACACCCTCGCTAAATTGCTCTCTGTAAATGTTGAAACAGACTCTGTATTGCTCGACATGGCAATCCTCGCCGAAAACGTAGCCACAGATTCAGTTCTCACCAAACTCAACGCAGGCAGCAAACCCGCCAACCTCGGCGAAAACCTCATCGCTCAGAGCCAAGATAGCGTTTGGGTATCTCTTATAGATCCCCAGCTTGCTCTTATTAAAGAAGATATCGCGAATGCTGCTACCGGCAAATACTTCGTTGCTAAAAACAACCCCGGTGTAGCTCTGAAGGTGCGTTCTCGTAAAGCTCCCGTTGCTGTTTACGAAATCGCTGAAATCACTTACGATGTTATCCCCTCAAACGAAACAGTTAACAAGATCAACACCGACTTCCGCACATTCCTCGAAGCAAACAACACCCCCGAGAAATTCGCAGCCGAAGCAGCTAACGCCGGCTACAGCGCAATGGAAGCCGTTGTAACATCTTCTACCCTCGCTGTTAACAACCTCCCCGAAAGCCGCAATGCAGCTAAATGGACTATCAGCAACAACAAGGGCAAAGTTTCAGGTATCTTCAAAGATGACACCGATAGCCGCCTCATGGCTGTAGCTATTAAAGATGTATTCAAAGGCGACTACATTCCCTCTAACTACAAGCGCATCCACTCTTACCTCGAAGATAAAGCTCGCAACATCAAGAAAGGTGAGAAACTGCTCGCTGATTTCGAAGGAAAAGCAACAAACGTTGAAGGCTACGCTTCAGTAATGAAGTCAACCGTAGACACCACACAGGTAACTTTCGGCCAGGCAATGGTTCGCAACTTCCCTCCCTATGAATCAAACCTTCTTGCCAACGTAGCCGTAGCTAAGAAAGGCGACTTCGTAGGTCCGATTCTCCTCAACGGTTCGATTGTAGCATTTGAAGTTGTTGACATCAACAACCAAGGCCGTCCGTTCGACTTCAAGAACGACGCAATGGTGTTCACCCAGCGCGAAGGCGTAGTAGCCCTCCAGAATGCAATGTCAAACATCTTGCTCGGAAACAAGAAGGTTGACAACCGCATCCAGAAATTCTACTCTGACCGCCAGTAATCCCATCCACGCTACGACGTCATTACAAGCGCCAAGTAACGTCAACAATATCAAAAAAGCCAACGTTAAAAACGCCCGACGTCAAGGCAACATAGACAAAAATTACTACTAAATATCAGCTCCGCGATACTCACATCGCGGAGCTGTTTTTTTTATAAACATAACACCTAAATACCAATTATTCAAATATATATTCATCTCTGTCTTAAAGATCCAACACTAACTCCAACACAAACCCCAACATAAACCCCAACATTAATAGAAACTCAACATAAATAGAAACTCAACACAATAATAGATACACCTACAAAAAAAACTAAATATAGGTAGGCTCCAAGCTCGGCTTATTATATTTTTTGGCTATAAGATAGTGAAGTACAGAGCAGAAAATAATGCGCCAGCTGATTTATCACTTTTAAATCTCTCAACACCACAGAAGCGCAATAATTAACTATATCATCGGCGTTGACTATCAGCAAAGAAAACATCCGTCACTTATCGAGACTCCACAGCATAGCCCACTCTGTGGGCTCATTCCCTCCACCTCGACTATATCGCAAGCTCGGATTACGCCGTCATTTACGGTTAAGAATAGCCTTCCACACTCCGATAGCGTATCGCCACGCCTACGTTTTGTCTGATAAGGTCTGACTATAGCTCGTAACAGAAGTTGAAATATCCTGTGTTTTTTAAAATAGGCGAGGCAAGAGTGAGCCCGCGGAGAGGGTGGTGCTGCGACTACTCCGGTCAGCAGAGTAGGAAACATCAAATCATTCATGATTTGATTGGCAATGCAATACTCATGACATCACTCCCGCCCACAAAAAAAATACTCTGACCCTCTTAGTTGGTCGGACAGGCTCGTTAATCCTCTGCAAAAAAACAACCACTCCGCAACGCTTAAAGCGTTATGGAGTGGTTGTTTTATTTAATCTAAAGGATGCAGTTTGTGATTAAGGCTTATTATCACATCGAAGAACGCATAGTGCCTTATTGTCACACATTAGATACTTCGAATAACTGCACTCTCTTATGTATTAGTCTTCGTACTTCTTAACGATTACAGTTGCATTGTGACCACCGAAACCGAATGAGTTTGAAAGAGCGGCACGTACGGTGCGTTTCTGCGCCTTATTGAAGGTGAAGTTAAGGGTGTAGTCGATTTCTTCATCTTCATCGCCTTCTTCGTGGTTAATTGTCGGAGGTACGATGTCATTCTGACAAGCAAGTACACTAAACATTGCCTCCATCGCACCGGTTGCGCCAAGAAGGTGACCGGTCATCGATTTGGTAGAAGAAATGTTAAGCTTGTGAGCATTTTCACCAAATACTTTAACGATAGCTTTTACCTCAGAGATATCACCAACAGGGGTAGATGTACCATGAACGTTGATGTAGTCAATATCTTCGGGTTTCATCTCAGCGTCTTCGAGAGCATTCTGCATAGCGAGAATTGCACCGAGACCTTCGGGATGAGTTGCTGTCAAGTGGTATGCATCTGCAGAAAGACCACCACCGGCTACTTCTGCATAGATTTTCGCTCCGCGAGCTTTTGCATGCTCTAGTTCCTCCAGAATAAGCACTGCAGAACCTTCTCCCATTACGAATCCGTCGCGGCTCTTTGAGAAGGGACGTGATGCGGTTTCGGGAGAATCGTTGCGAGTTGAGAGGGCATGCATTGAGTTGAAGCCGCCGACACCTGCGGGGTAAATTGCTGCTTCTGCGCCACCGGTTACCATAACGTCAGCCTTACCCAAACGAATGAGATTGAAAGCGTCGATGATAGCGTTATTTGATGAAGCGCATGCTGAAACAACTCCGAAGTTCGGACCGTGGTATCCATAATCCATTGAGATGTGACCTGATGCAATATCGGCAATCATCTTGGGGATAAAGAAAGGATTATATTTCGGGCCTTTGTCTGCGTTTAATGCATAATAACCGGCTTCCTCTTCGAAAGTATGGAGACCTCCGATACCGGCAGCTACGATAACGCCTACTCGGTTTTTATTAAGGTTTTCATCCTTTTCGATACCGGAATCCTCGACTGCCTGACGAGCTGCAACCAATGCATACTGAGCATAGAGGTCGAGTGTGCGGAGCTTTTTGCGGTCGATATGCTCGGCGCCGTTAAAGCCCTTGACTTCGCAAGCAAATTGTGTTTTGAAGAGGGAAGCGTCGAAATGGGTAATCGGGCCGGCACCGGATACGCCATTAATGGCATTCTGCCATGAAGTCTCAACATCGTTTCCGATGGGAGTTAGGGCGCCCAGACCGGTTACTACTACTCTTTTAAGTTCCATTGTATAACTTGTGTAAAAAACGCAATGCGCCCTTAGGCGCATTGTCATTATATTCGGTTATCGAAGCCAGAATTTCGCTTACTGCTTAGCTGCCTCGATGTAGTTGATGGCGTCGCCTACGGTAGAGATTGTCTCTGCCTTATCATCGGGAATGGTGATGCCGAATTCTTTTTCAAACTCCATGATGAGCTCAACAGTGTCGAGGCTGTCTGCGCCGAGGTCGGTGGTGAAAGCGGCGGTTTCGGTTACCTGGTTTTCGTCCACGCCGAGCTTGTCGACGATGATAGCTTTAACACGAGATGCGATTTCTGACATAATAAATGGTTTTAATTTTAGAATATTCAGTTTTAGGTGGAAAAGAAAGGGCAAGACAAACCTATGCCCTATTTTTCGGATGCAAAATTACAAAAAGTAGACCAAACAACAATGCATTACGCTGAAAAAATTCATTAAAAGGGCTATTTTGCGGTTAAAAACGGGGTAAATATCACAAAATTGTTACAGCTAAACGACCTAAACGCACTTTTGTCGCTAACAAATTGAGCAAAAAAAGCATAAAAATATGTAAATGGACCATTATCAATAGAGCATATCGCTCGGAAATGGCTAAATTTGTAGGTCAATCAAAAAATACAAAACTCGTCTACAAATGAGAAAACTCATATTTATAATATCAGCCATTATACTTTTATCAAGCGCCATAATCGCAGCTCCGGCTCCCCAAAAGAAAGCCGTAATTACGACAGAGACGCCAGATCTTGAGCAGATTCGACGTGAGGTATCTGATCCGGAATCATCATTCTATTACCCCAAACTAATGAGACGTTACCAACAGAATGAAACCATCATGGATCTCAAAGACTACCGCTACCTCTATTACGGATACCTTTTCCAAGAAGACTTCAACCCCTATCGCCACAACGACGCTTCAACTAAAAACGAAAGCTTATATTATCAAAACTCCCATACCCGTGCCGAGCTCGACTCAATTATAACCTACGCCGAATTGGCGCTCGACGACAATCCATTCGATCTTTCACAGATAAACTTTCTCATCTATGCCCTCCGCGCTAGAGGGAAAGTCAACTACGCCAATATTTGGCAGTACCGCCTCAACCATCTAATTCAAGCAATCATTTCGTCAGGCACAGGTGCTGACTCCGCAAACGCATGGTATGTCATCAATCCTCGCCACGAATACGACATCGTCAACTTCCAAAACGCCATCGTCAAAGGCCAACACTATCAAGAACCTTACTTCGACCTTATCGAAATCGAGAAAAGAGATGCGAAAGGCGATATCGCAAAAGAAACATACTATTTCAACATCAAAAACTTACTGGAAGAATATTACCGCAAATTCCCCGAAGAGCAGTAATCTTTGCTTAAAGAGCTATAGTTAAATCAACGAAATAGCAAACTTCAACCTCCTTTATGTTTTTAAACATAAGCGAGTTATAAAAAAGCTCTTAAAATTTGAGTAAATTTGTAGCGTCGGGTTCATAATTTTCCCGACGCTACAAATTTTTCATACCATGAACGACCATAAGCCTACTGCCACTTGCGCCCCTAAAGCAATGAAACTTCTTTTGGGCGACGAAGCTCTTGCCCTCGGAGCTATCAATGCCGGCCTTTCAGGCGCATACGCCTATCCCGGCACTCCCTCCACCGAGATTCTCGAATTTGTTCAAGCCAACCCAACAGCCCGCGAGCGCGGAATTCATTCTCACTGGTCTACCAACGAAAAGACTGCCGTCGAAAGTGCGTTAGGCATGAGTTTCTGTGGAAAACGTTCCATGGTTTCGATGAAACACGTCGGACTTAATGTTGCCGCAGACGCATTCGTCAATTCTGCAATGACCGGAGCAAACGGCGGTATGCTTGTAATTTCTGCCGATGACCCATCAATGCACTCCTCTCAAAACGAACAAGACTCTCGTTTTTACGCTCGTTTTGCGATGACGCCATGCTTGGAACCATCTACACAACAAGAGGCTTACGACATGGCGGCTTACGGATTTGCACTTTCCGAACGCCTGCGAATTCCTATTATGGTAAGACTCGTCACTCGTCTTAGCCATTCTCGTGCACAAGTGGCTACCGACACTGTTGCCTCTCCCGAAAACGAGTTAACATATCCGACAAATCCACGTCAGTGGGTGTTAATGCCGGGCAACTCTCGTGTGCGCTATCGCGAACTCATTGCCGACCAAGAGAAGATGGAAGAAGAATCAGCCACCTCGCCGTTCAACCACCTTACCGACGGGACAAACTCTTCATTAGGCATCATCGCCTCAGGAATCGCATACAACTATGTAATGGAATGTTTCCCGAATGGATGCCCCTTCCCATTACTGAAAATTTCGCAATATCCCCTACCGAAACGGTTAATAAAAGAGCTATTCTCAAAAGTCGAACGGGTTATGATTGTCGAAGAAGGACAGCCCGTAATCGAAGAATTGGTTCGCGGATTACTAGACACCCCGGAACGTCAACTACTAGGTAAGCTCGACGGATACCTACCCCGAACCGGCGAACTTACCCCTGATTCCGTTTTAGACGCATTACAAAAAGCAGTACCATCATTAAAATGCACGACTGAACAGAACGTAACCTCCGCCGAAGCTATCAACGAAGAACTAAAACAATTAGTTGTAGCCCGTCCGCCGGCACTTTGTCAAGGGTGCGGTCATCGTGATGTCTATTCCTCACTTATTGCTGCAATAAAAGATTATGCCAACCCGAAAGTGTTCGGTGATATCGGTTGTTATACTCTCGGATGGCTGTCACCTTTTAACGCAATCAACACTTGTGTTGATATGGGCGCATCTATCACAATGGCGAAGGGCGCAGCCGATGCCGGTCAACACCCTGCAGTTGCCATTATCGGAGACTCAACGTTCACCCATTCTGGCATGACCGGGCTCCTCGACGCTATAAATGAAAACACGCCCATGACCGTCATTATTTCTGACAACCTAACAACAGGCATGACAGGCGGTCAAGACTCGCAAGGCACAGGCAAACTTGAGCAAATATGCCTCGGCCTAGGCGTCGACCCCAACCATCTCCACACTATCGACTCTCTGCCTAAGACTTTCGACGAAATGAAGAGCCTCTTCATGCAAGAATTCGAGCACCGAGGGCTTTCGGTTATCGTTGCTCGACGCGAATGTCTGCAAACCGCGCGCCGTCACGCTAAAAAGAAATGAGCGGTTTACGATAACAGTCGATAAATCTGTCATACCTTAAATTCAAATCCAAGAACTGAAAAGAATAATCGATATGAAATGCGATATAATCCTGGCAGGTGTTGGTGGCCAGGGAATTCTCTCTATTGCGACAATCCTCGGAGCGGCTGCATTACGCGAGAACCTCAACCTTAAGCAAGCGGAAGTCCATGGAATGAGCCAACGCGGTGGCGATGTTATGTCATGTCTGCGACTCTCATCAGCCCCAATAGCGTCAGACCTTATCCCTACCGGGAAAGCAGACCTTATTGTTGCCCTCGAGCCGATGGAAGCACTCCGACATATCAACTGGCTCGCGCCTAAAGGTCGTGTCGTAACATCAACCATCCCATTTGTTAACATTCCAAACTATCCCGATACTGAAAAAATTATCGGATTACTCAACCGACTGCCCAACGTAACAGCGTTTGATATGGACGCAATCGCAAAAGAGAAAGCATCTCTTCGAGCGTCAAACATGGTGTTACTCGGCGCAGCGTCGCCATATATCGACCTTACTCCGGAGACTATCGAAGCCGGAATCGAGGCCATATTCGCGCCAAAGGGTGAAAAGATGGTTGAAACAAACATCGCCGCCTTCCGTGCCGGTCGCGCAACTGCACTTTCTTTATAACATTAAAATTTATCGGTGATTAGCAAAGAGACTCTTATGATACCTGTTTCTTCCGATACTTTTCAGGGGATGCTCGACATGATGCACATCCCCAATATCGCATCTGCAACAATCCGACAGATTGCCGCTCTCGCATCTCATCTACAAGAGCCCCTCGGTGAAGATTTCGTGCACCTTGAGATGGGCAACCCGGGGCTTCCCGCGTCGCAAGCCGGCATCGAAGCTGAATGTAAAGCGCTATCTAACGGAATCGCCAATCAATACCCCAACATCGCCGGAATTTCGCAACTTAAAGACGCCGGCAGTGAGTTTTTGAAGGCATTCTTCGACATTGATATTCCCGGACGCTACATAGTGCCAACGGTCGGCTCTATGCAAGCAACATTTACCCTATTCTTACTAATGGGGCAACGAATCAAAGGTAAAGACACTATCTTATTCCTCGACCCCGGATTCCCCGCCCAACATAGTCAAGTAAAGTTACTCGGCCTTGACCAACGCTCAGTCGACATCTACGATTGTCGTGGCGAGCTACTTGAAGCTCGATTAGAGGAAGCTGTCGCCGACGGTAAGGTTTCTGCCATCATTTACAGCAATCCAAATAACCCGGCGTGGACCAATCTAACTGATACGGAATTTAAAATTCTCGCTCATATTGCCGAGAAACATGACTTAATCATCATCGAAGACAACGCCTATCTTGGCATGGACTTCCGCCATCGTTACGGCATTCCGTATCAAGCGCCATACATTCCAACAGTTGCCAAATATACCGACAGATGTATCTTGTTGGTATCCGCTTCTAAAATATTCTCATACGCCGGACAGCGAATATCGATTGTCTGCATGACGCCGTCTGTTGCCGACCGCAAATATGAGTTCTTCAAAGAATTCTACGAAATGCCTACACTGTTCGACGCTTATGTCTACGGAGTTCTTTACTGCGCTTCATCGGGCACTGCTCATTCCTCACAATATGCCTATGCTGCAATGCTCAACAAAGCTGTCTCCGGAGAGCTCGACTTTGTCGCCGACGCCGCTGAATATGGACGTCGAGCCGCCATCGCTAAAAAGCATTTCCTCGACAACGGCTTCCATTTAGTTTACGCTCTCGACGGAGAAGAACCAATATCTGACGGCTTCTTCTTCACCGCCGGCTATCCCGGCATGACCGGAGCCGAACTTCAAAGCGAGCTGTTACGCTACGGAATTTCAACAATATCACTACCATCAACCGGTAGCCGCCAAGAGGGAATACGTATCTGCGTTTCTCTACTTAATTCTCCGGAAATCTTCGAGCGTCTCGGCAATCGCCTCACTCTATTCCATCGCGACCACCCTATTGCAAATTCATAATGCCTCAACAATCTATTCAAAACTCATTATGAATTACGACTTGAAAACAGTTTCTGCCGATGAAGCGGTAAAACTAATCAAAAGCGGAGACCACGTATACATACAAGGGTCAACATCCATCCCCGAGACTCTTGTCGCGGCAATGACTCGTCGTGGCAATGAACTTCGCGGAGTAGTCCTCTACTCCGGTTTTTCGGTTGCCGACAGAGAAGCCCCTTACTGCAAACCAGAGTATAAAGACTCTTTCATTGTTGACACTTGTTTCGTATCGGGCAACGTGCGCAAATGGATTAACGAGGGATACGGAGCAACAACTCCCCGTTTTCTCGGAGAAGTGCCCGCACTTTTCAGAGACGGCACATGGCCGGTTGATGTTGTCTTGCTCAACTGCTCCCTTCCCAATGAAGAGGGATACGTCAGCTACGGCGTCTCCGCCGACCTCGCAACCTCAGCGACAGAATGCGCCCGCACCGTTATTGCGCAGATAAACCCTCATATGCCATTCTCTTATGGCGACCCGGTAATTCATATCTCACGTATCGATGCCGCCGTCGAGGTTGACGACCCATTGGTGGAGGTGCCGACAGCCATCCCGGGAGAGAAAGAAACAGCCATTGGTAATGCCATCGCCGAAATTATCCCCGACGGAGCAACCCTACAAATTGGTGTAGGCGGCATCCCGAATGCCGTAATTCGCGCCCTTGCTAACCACAAACATCTCGGACTCCACACAGAAGCAATGACCGACGGGGTTTTGCCCCTTATCGAGCAAGGTATTATCGACAACTCTCAGAAGAAAGTCTTTCCAGGCAAATCTGTAGCGTGTCTCGCCCTCGGTTCTCGTCGCCTCTACGATTTAATGGATTACAACAAAGAGATGATATTCAAAGATGTTGCATGGACCAACGACCCATTTATCATCGCCCAAAATCCGAAAGTAATGTCGATAAACTCTTGCCTTGAAATCGACCTCACCGGACAAATCTGTGCCGACTCTATCGGCCAACGACTATTCTCAGGAGTCGGCGGACAGCACGACTTTGTCTACGGCTCATCTCGTAGCGAGGGCGGACTTTCATTCCTTGCAATGACCTCCTCTACAAAAGGCATCTCGAAAATCAAACCGACCCTTACCCCCGGAGCCGGAGTTGTAACAACGCGATTCCAGACCAACTATGTCGTTACAGAATATGGGGCAGTCAACCTTCGCGGCAAATCTCTCCCAGAGCGCGCCAAACTGCTCATATCAATCGCCGACCCCGCCTTCCGTGAAGATCTCGACCGCGCCGCCGCCGAACGCTTCGGATACTCCTACCTACGTCTACGCTAACTCGTAACAAATACAACAATGCCCCCGATTGAGGTCAACAAACCTAAATCGGGGGCATTTATCATTTACCGAATAAACCCTTTGACATAAATCTCATTATTATTCATTAATTTTGCAGTCACAACTCATATTGAATCTCAGACCGAAAATCAAACAACAATAATGACAGCCAATCTGTTGAAATATATATTCCCTAAATCTCTATGGAATAGAAGATTTACTATTGCTTTTATCGGAAGTTTTGCGACCATATTGGCATTTGACTTGCTGTGGAGTATGGCAACATCTTTTAGGGCATTGAGTTTTCCGGCAACATACATCTTCGGTGCTACATTAGCCCTACTGATGGCATTACCGGCAACAATTTGCCGCCGCAAATTACCCATGGCTGTAATACTTATCATCGCTGACTCATTAGCTATCGCTAATTTAATGTATTGTCGCACATATTTCGGTCCGATTCCTCCGGCAAGTTACCTATTAGCCGGAAACGTCGCTGAATTTGGCGATGCGATTCGTCATTCACTTCGACTCGCCGATGTCGCTTTCGCCATAATAACAATTGCAACACTCTGGCAAATGCCTAAGAAGCAACACACGACTAAAACCCCAGCAACGACATCAACAAATAACAATCTGTTTCTGAAATGGCTTTCAACATTCGGTGTAAGCGTCATCATTTGCTATCTTTGTGCACTATTAAATGGAGGCATATTTCAACATATCGAACATTTAAAGAGCGAATGTTACTATCGAGCAACTCCGCCGGTTGTCTACACCTTGCCTATTTCGACCTTCGCGGATTTGCTTGAAAGCAATCGTGAAATCAGCGATAAAGAAATCGCCGAAGCGCAAAATTGGCTAACCGACAACGAAAAAATTGCGCATCAACACACCGACACGTTAACACGCCGCTACACACCCGAAAATATCGTCATGATAATCGTTGAGTCGCTCGAATCATGGCCCTTAGGCAAAACAATCGAGGGAGCGGAAATCACACCAAACCTCAACCGATTAATGGCTGACACAACAACTGTTTGGTATGCCTCGCGAGTGTTATCCCAAGTCGGTCCGGGACGCAGTATCGACGGACAACTGCTAATGACTGCCGGCTTACTCCCCATGAACGATTATGTTTATTCAATGCGATTTCCCAACCAGACCTACCCTCATCTTGCCCAAGCCTTCCGTTGCAACCTCAACACAAAAAGTTACCTGTTAAGCGGTGACCGTGCTACAACATGGAACCAAGGGGCTGTCGCTCAATCATTCGGCATCGACGAGGTTCGTTTCCGCGACCAATGGGATTCATCAGAATCATTCGGACATCCTCGCAACCCCTCCGACGGCAGTTTCTTGCGACAAGTTGCAACGAAGTTGAAAGAGGGAGAAATTTGGGATGAGCACGAAAACGCATTTCTCGAAGTAATAACATATTCGAGCCATTTCCCATTCACAATTCCCGCAGAGCATCGCAAAATCAGCCTCGCCGGAGAATATCTCGCCCCATTAGGCGACTATATTACCGCTATCAACTATACCGACAATGCGCTTGGCGAGTTCATTGACTACCTACAATCTCGCCCTGATGCATCAAAAACAATGGTTGTCATCGTCGGCGACCACGAAGCTTTGGCATCATGGCGCGAGCCGATTCGCAACAGCTCAGTTGATTTGGCAAACCTTATCGACGCTGAATCATTCGTGCCGATGATTATCTTAAATTCCCCAATTTCGGGCAGATATAACGACGTTATGGGGCAAGTTGATGTTTATTCAACGATACTCGACCTTGTCGGCATACAACCGACTGACCCGCAACAAGAGTGTGACATCTTCCCCGGAATGGGCATCTCTGCCTTATCATCTTCAGCCCCTCGATTCGCCACAGACATAAACGGACGTGTCGTAGGCGATACAGTCGGCATATCTACCGACATACTTCGCCATATTTCAACATCTTACTCAGTATCCTCAACAATTATCCGAGCCGACCTGCTCCACTGATTCCTTTCGATTTGAAGGCAAACCTAAAGAAAACAAAGCATAATCATATATAATAGGGTCTGCCGGATTAAATCGGCGCAACGTTTCGGTAAGTTCGACAACCGAACGGCGGTCATTAGCGTTACGCGACAGCAACCCGAGTTCGCGCGAAACATCCCCGACATGCACATCTAGCGGAATAAACAATTGACACGGCTTTATCACATCCCAGACCCCCATATCAACGATACCATCATCTCTAACCAACCAACGCAACGCCATATTAAGACGCTTCAACGCCGTAGTCTTCAAATTCTGAGGCAGACATCGCGACAGATTAACATCTGCAACACCTCGATTCTCTTCCTCCAATGATTGATTTATCGCTGCCGCCAACTCCCACGACGGAGCTTCCGACGCTCCGATATTTTTAAGGCGAGCAAACTCCTGCAACGACCCGTAGTTGCGATAAATCGGATACAAACCTCGCAAAAAAGCCCTCAAATCGCGCGCAAAGAATGTGCGATGAATATTCATATCAGGCAATTCCTCATAGCCCCTATCAAGCAGATAAGCCGCAGGCGACCAATCCATCAACCCCAACATCTTATCGATATTGTTGCAAATCATTTTGCGATTACCCCACGCCACAGTCGACGCTAACAACGACGTTATCTCTATATCAGCTAACAACTCAAACTTGCGCGGAAACCGCACCGGATCGGCATCTATAAAATCAGGGGTATTAAAGCGCTGAGCTTCTCTATCAAGCAATTCCTTCAAATCAGTTTCGCTTCCATCGAAGAACACCTGCTTATTATCTGTCATACGAGAATCAATCAGAAGACAACGCCGCCGAGCATATCGTTGCTCGGCGGCGGTATTATTCATAAAATTTAGTTTAAGACTTTTTACGCGGAGCGCGAACAAGACGCAACACCTGAGCCGAGCGAGCCGGGAGATAAAGCTTAAGCCACTCCTTACCAATCGGCTGATAAAGCGGGTCATTGATTGTCAAATGCTCAACTTTCTCGTCGATATTGCCAAAACCGCCATAGTCGGGCGAGTCTGACGATAAGACAACCTTATATTTTCCCGCCGGGGCAAGAATTCCATAGTCGTTAAACGACTTAAAAGGCGAGAAGTTAAAGACAAAGACAAGATTTCCTCTGCGGAACGCCAACACTTGGTCGTCATCCTTCTCCCAAAGCTTTTCGATTGCAAGCGATTGGAAATTGTTGACATTAGAAACCAACTCGACTATCGCATTATCGAACGCATTGAGATATTTATATTGCAAGTCTTCACGGTCGACCAAATCCCATTGGCGGCGAGCATATTTGTAGCTCCATCCGTTACCCTCTCGGGGGAAGTCAATCCATTCGGGATGGCCAAACTCATTACCCATAAAGTTGAGATAGCCGCCATTAATCGTTGCAAGCGTTACCAAACGAATCATCTTATGCAAGGCAATACCACGGGTAACCATCATATTCTCGTCACCCACCATCATATGCCAATACATCTCCTTATCAATCAGACGGAAGATAATCGTCTTATCACCGACAAGCGCCTGATCATGACTCTCTACATAAGAGATAGTTTTCTCATCCTCGCGACGATTAGTCAGCTCCCAGAAAATAGATGTCGGATGCCAATCCTCATCTTTCTTCTCCTTAAGCGTCTTAATCCAATAGTCAGGAATACCCATCGCCATGCGATAGTCGAATCCGATACCGCCATCCTTAAACTTGATAGCCAAGCCGGGCATACCGCTCATCTCCTCTGCGATAGTGATTGCATGGGGATTAACATCATGAATCAACATATTAGCGAGCGTCAGATAGGTAATCGCATTCGTGTCTTGACCGCCATCATAATAATCGCCATAAGAGCCGAACGCTTTACCAAGACCATGGTCATAATAAAGCATCGACGTCACACCGTCAAAGCGGAAGCCATCAAATTTGAATTCCTCCAACCAATATTTACAATTAGACAAGAGGAAATGAAGCACCTCATTCTTTCCGTAATCGAAACAGAGAGAATCCCATGCCGGATGCTCGCCGCGATGGTCGGAATAGAAATAAAGGCTGCGAGTGCCGTCAAGACGGCCGAGACCTTCATTCTCATTTTTTACAGCATGAGAGTGAACAATATCCATAATCACCGCGATTCCCATTTCATGAGCGCGGTCAATCAAACTCTTCAGTTCTTCAGGGGTTCCGAAACGAGAAGATGGGGCAAAGAACGATGAAACATGATAGCCGAACGAACCATAGTAAGGATGCTCTTGAATAGCCATCACCTGAATAGCATTATATCCGTCAGCAGCGATACGAGGCAAAATCTTGTCGCGGAATTCAACATAGCTTCCAACCTTCTCCTCTTGCTGCCCCATGCCGACATGACATTCATAAATCAACAACGGACGAGTATCGGGCACAAACGCTTCAACCTTCCATTTAAAAGCAGCCGGAGCCCATACCTGCGCCGAGAAGATTTTCGTTTGGTCATCTTGAACGACTCGATTGGCATAAGCCGGAATTCGGTCGCCTTCGCCTCCGGGCCAATGGACGCGCATCTTGTAAAGCTGACCATGTTTAAGGGCTTTAGCCGGAAGTTTTATCTCCCAAACCCCATTACCGACAGGTGCAAGGCTATATTCCGGTAATTCCTCCCAGTTTGAGAAATCTCCGACAAGACAGATAGATGTCGCATTAGGAGCCCATTCTCTAAAAACCCATCCTCCGCGAGGGCTTACGCGGTGAAGGCCAAAATATTTATGAGCATTTGCAAAATCAGTAAGTGTTCCACCGGCTTGAGTCAACTCCGCTTTTTTGCGGATAACATCTTCATGGCGGCCATTTATAGCCGGGGCATACGGCTCAAGCCAAGGGTCATTCTTGTAGATTGCTAATTTCTTTTTCATTGGACTAAATCTGGTAAGGCGTTGTGAAGTCAAAATTAAATAAATTCTTCTAATTCGACAAGCATCTGCCCTAAAATTTATCCCCAATCCCGACTTATTTCGTAACTTTGTGCTTGAATCAATGCTAAACAAAGCGAAACGACGATGACAGACGACGAAAGATTTATGTATGCAGCCCTGGCGGAAGCGCGACAAGCCTTCGACGCCGGCGAAATACCGGTAGGCGCCGTTGTCGTTGCCGGCGGACAAATTATCGGCAGAGGTCATAACCTGACCGAACAACTAACCGACGTTACGGCTCACGCCGAAATGCTCGCCCTGACTGCCGCTACCCAAACCCTAGGGGGGAAATATCTCCCGGAAGCAACGCTATACGTTACCGTCGAGCCATGCCTAATGTGCGCCGGAGCTATCGGTTGGGCACAAGTAGGGCGCATCGTCTATGGCGCCGACGACATCAAACGCGGCTACTCTGTCATGACCGCCAACGCGCCCCAAAAACCGTTTCATCCCAAAGCAACAGTCACTCGCGGTGTATTGGCGGAAGAATGTGCGGCACTGATGAAATCTTTTTTTGCCCGAAAAAGATAACCGATATCCCGCCCCGCGATATCCCCATCTCCCCCCACCCCCAACTGTTTAGCCCATACACTTCGGCAACTATTCTAAATGAAGAAGGCAGATGAATACTCAATCAACAGAAACCAATAACGAACTCCATAAAGGTAGTTTGACAAGCAAACTACTCAAATTCGGCATCCCGTTTGCAATCAGTGTCGGGCTGTGCATCGCGCTATTCCGCGACATCGACTTCAAAGAGATGATGCGCATCATCCGTGAAGATTGCAACTTCTGGTTTATAGGGCTCAACTTATTAATCGGCATCATACCGATTATCGTCAGAGCTGCCCGTTGGGGCATCCAACTGCGCGCAATCAATGTCCGCGCCCCATTCCGCATCCTCTTTTATTCTATTTTCGGCACCTACGCTTTTAACGTCGTTTTTCCTCGCTTAGGAGAAGTTTGGCGTTCGGGCTATATCGCCTACCGACAGAAAGCCCCCTTCTCGGCTATCTTCGGGTCGATGATTGCCGACCGACTCGCCGACACGGTTGTTGTCGCCCTACTAACCCTCATCACCTGCGCCTTCGCGTCAGGGCCGTTCATCAAGTTTGTCCACACCTACCCCGCCGCCTATGAAGCAATCGCCTCATTGCTCACCTCACCTTGGCTGTGGAGCGCAGTAATCGCCATGGCTCTCGCCTTTTGGGCATTAATGAAATATGGCAAAGGGAAATTTATCGCCGGAGTAAGAAACTTCTTCAAAGGAATTTGGGACGGATTCGCAGCTATCGCAAAGATGAACGGCAAAGGAAAATGGCTACTCTTTACCGCCATACTGTGGAGCTGCTACTTCCTGCAAATGTATGTAGCCTTCTATGCCTTCCCGATGACACGCGGATTGCTCGAAACCCACGGCATCATTGTCGCCTTTATCTGCTACATGCTGACAACTATATCGATGGGCATACCATCGAATGGCGGTATCGGTCCGTATCAGACCGCCGTCATTTTCGGCTTACAGCTCTTCGCCCCGGCTGCCGTTTCCGCCGCCGTAGACCCCGTCGCCTATAAAGCATTCATAACTGCCGGTGCAGCCTTCGGTAACACCCTCATCGCCGCCCAAACCCTAACATTCATCATCGGCGGTATCATCGTCTTCATTCTCATTGCCGCCGACCGACGTCGCAACAATGCCTCTGAGTAACTACGCATTGCAACATTGTTATCCCCCTCGCTAAAATTGGCATAAATGTCGCCCTTTTAAGTAATTTAAACAAAAATACTGGAATTTTTTGGAAATTAAAAACTATATTTGCGACGATTTCTATAAGGTAAAAAATTGCGAATATATTATGAAACATACTCCGAAATTCCGGGAAACCCCTCTTAGCTTCTCTCAGCTTTCCGTTTTGGGAAAAGTTTCAGATAACTACATCAATCTTGGAGAAGATTACATTTTAACTCGCCTTACAGGCTCTAACGACACTTTAGAGGCGCCCGTTGCCCGCCGTTTCGACGGAATCACTATGTGTATCTGCGTCAAGGGCCACCTGAAAATTATTCTCAACCTCGAAGAAATCGACGTTGCGCCAAACTCTATGCTATTCATTCCCCCAGAAGCCGTCTTTAAATTAGTCGACTGGCAAGGAGAAGAACTCGAAGCATACGCCCTATTTATGTCGAGCCGCTTCGCCCACGACATCAACATCGACCTCTCAGCTATAAACACATCGGTCTTCACCCCCTCATCCCCCGTGTTAGACCTCGGCCCGGAAAAAGTAGCCCTAATGTTGCGCTACTTCGAGTTGCTCTATCGTAACGCCGAGCAACAAAACAACTATAACCGCTATATCGCTCGAGCACTCGTGTCTGCTGCCGGATATCAGCTTATGGCATTCGGCGAAGAAGCCGCCGAACGCAACTCAAGTCGCAACGGACACTCACGAAAAATGACATACGTGCAGAAATTCCTACGCCTCGTTAGAGAATACCACCGCTCTCAACGCGCTATCAGCTTCTACGCCGAGAAAATGTATATCTCACCCAAATATCTCTCTTTGGTAATCAAAGAAGCAACAGGGCGCTCTGCCGGCGAATGGATCGACCAATATGTTATCCAAGAGGCGAAAAACCTCCTCCGCTATTCCGGGAAAAACGTACAACAGATTGCCTACGAGCTTAACTTCTCTAACCAATCGTCATTCGGAAAATATTTCAAAAACCTGACCGGACTATCCCCCACAGCCTTCCAAAACTCCCACTAAACCGTCAGTCGAGATTTAGCGCAGAGAAAAGCGTCGACGGCGATACATCTTTAAGCATCACCCTATTGTCAGGCGATATCAAATAAAACGAAGGCGTAGCGCGCACCAAATATAGCTCTTGGTCGTCAATTATATTTTTACTATCGATACCAACCAACCATTGCTGCGGCAACGTCGCGGCATGGTTGCGCCATGTGTCGACATCGTCACCTTGATAGATTACTACAATTCTGATAACACCTTCACTTACAGCCTGACATAATCGCGGCGACGACTCAAGAACCTTCATCGCTGCTTTACAACTATCGCAGTCAGGCTCATAAAACATCAAAATCGTTGCCGTCTCATCGCCATGTTTATAGAGCTGCAACCTACTGCCGTCGCGACCCATCAACGCAAAATCAGGCGCAACACTTCCCGGAGCATTACGATTAATATCTTCAAGTTGGCTCAACGCTTTCAAATCATCTGGATTGCGCTGTAGAGCATACTCTACAAACGGGCGATATAGATGTTCATCTAAAAAAGGGCTATCTGCCTGATATAGATAATGCTCAGCTATCGACATCAGATAATCATACACCCCCTCAGGCGCCTTTTTCGCCGCATTCAGCAAACGACTGACACCCTCATTTAACGCATCTTCATTCGCGAGAGACATCACCGACGTATAGTTGCTGAAACTCTGCTCCATAAATGCCGTATCGAGGCTAAACGACGTATCGTCCCAATCCATATTATCCCAAAAATGGATATTCAGCCAATCGGCTCGCTGCTGAGGCTCAGTCAACGTTGCCGGAATCGTAGGCAACTTAACTTCAGTCGGGCGCATGGCCTCCGAAGCATCTTTCTGCCCACACCCAACCGCAAATATCGCGATTGCTAAAAATAATATTATCTTATTTAACCTCATCTCAAAACAGCTCAGCGCTATTCAATAACATCACGAACACATCTGACTAAGAAATAGTTATCAGGGAAAAGCTTATTAGTAATATTATCAGCTTGTGTTATATGTCCGTCATTAACTTGAAGTTTTAGCTCAAAACGACGCTGCGAAGTAATACTTCCGGCAGGGTCATTCGGATTTGCGCCTAGCGCATATCCATCTTTATCAAAATATGTATAGGTGTTTGAGAGGGCATATTGCTGTTTACCTCCGGGAGGCATACCGCTTCCAACAATACCTAAGGTTGTGAGAAGCGCCAACTCTGCTTGATTTGGCACTCGCCACCCATTTTTTCCGGTCTTCTCTACCAAATATTTACACGGGTTGTTCGTCGCAAGGAAAGAGTCCCAATCAATCGGACCAACAATTCCCGTACGAGGGTCTGACAACGACGTCAAGGAGTCGGCATACTCAAACGACTTATAACAACGATTATAACGCAAGTCATTAAGATGATGCACTGGCATCGGCAGGTCTGACGAATAATAAGCCTCTTCACGTATCGAAAGTATGTCGTAATATGGCAAATCAACGATATTCTGCCCCTCTCGCATAACCGCCGGCATTGGGTCTGTATGATTCTGATTTATTTCCGTATTATTATAGCCAAGATTTCGGATGCAACGAACTTCCCACGGAGCGGCACAATTGCCGAACTGTCGCCAATTACTTGTCGACATTCCCTCCATAATCCACAACATACGGCCGTCACTCGTTGCAAACAATAGCGACGAGTCTAAACCATTATCGTCACCCTTGTTAGACGGCAGACGAGAACCTTTAAATTGGAAAATCGGATTACGGAGCGACGCTTGACCGAGAATCAAGAATGTCATCTGAGCCTCTGTCGGCACAAACCAACGCAATTCCCCCTTATCGATTTTGCCGTCACCATTGAGGTCGCGGTTTCGATTTAGACAAGCAGTTACAACCTCAATATAATATGGATTGGCTGTTTGGTCGGGGTCTAGACGTAAAAGTTGCTCCGTCAACGCATTGCCACTACCATCTTGCGGGCCCGTCGTTTTAACACAGGGCAACGCCAATGGAGGCGCAGCCTCACTTCCGACAGCCGTACGCTCCGGACGATAGATATTCTGGTTATTGACTTCATGAACCAACTGAGGCGATGTCTGGTCTACAAACGAAGCCCAATCGGTCGTTTTTTTTACATTATTAATATAATTCCAAATATTATATCGTCCGGACTTTTTGTACTGACTTCCATTACCGGGATTATACGTATTACGCAAATTGACGCCCAACGTCTCATTCGTATGCTCACTACCGAAAGCATTCTTCGCCGACGCGTTATAGAACGTCTGTATAGACGATTGCGACAACGCATATTTCGACTTATAATGAACCGTTTCGAAGTCTTTAGAGACACTCGCGGCTACGTTGAACCAGACTCGACGGTCTGCCTTATTTACATAGTTCTGCCAATTGGCTGAGACACTCTCATCGCCATCGTTAGACGACTCATAAACATATTCATTAACGAATACCGTATACCAACCGGGGGTTAGATTTCTGTTCCTGTAAATCTGGGGCAATAGGAAAGTGCCGCCATCTGAAATCGGCTTATACTCCGCTAACTTCGCTTGGTCGTTGCCGCTATAGCGCAACTCAATCCAATTAAGATAAATAAAATCAGGGTCGGTTGAATTCGGCACAGACTCCGGCTCCTGCGAATTGATAAAGAGAGAGCGACCATCCATCGTCGGCACCTGGAGCATATATTGAAAGTTGTCGATATTATCCTGCGTCAGTTCGATATTAAACGCCCCGAAGTGAGCATCAAGCTCCATAAAGCGGTTGGTAACATCAGAGACAAAACCTGATGTACCCGGATTTTGCTCTTCTCCGTCAACCTTCGCTTCTACAACAAGATCGTTAACATTATTGATAGTAACATTATATGTATAGATCGAATTACGTCGACAGTTAAAGTCGCGCGCATCATTATTAAGATAGCCGAAATGCACGAGATAGTCAACCTCAACCAAGCGACGCTGAATATCTTTATCGTTAAGCGGATTGCCCTCCTCATCGACATTCATAGCCATCGTCACATGGAAAACAGCATAGGAAGCATTATTATTCGGGTCTGCGGAGTCAATTCGGTCGACTAACGATTCAAACTTACCCGAGTTAGAGCCATCGCCATTCTTAAACTCCTTCTCGCGGTCGGTATATTTCGTCACCCACTCTCGCCCGGTGCGCTTATTCTCAAACAACCAGCAGTCGAAAGTGTAAACCCCATTAGATTGGTCAACCTGAATAAACTCGCCGGTCGAGCCATATCCGAGTCCGACAACATCGCGGTCGTCAGAAGCATTTATCAGCTCTTCACCGTCAAGACGCTCATGAGCCCACGATTGACGCGGAATATTGACAAAACGATAAGAGTTAATCGCAAACGAACTGATATTCTCAGAGTTGAACGCAACATTAAACTTAACTCGCGAAATCAGACGGCGCAAATGAATCGCTCCCGCCGGTTTCGACACTCCCGGCTTGACATTAAATATCGTCATCTCCGTCTGACTGCCGTCGGTATGGGCAACTTCTGTATAAACACCCTCCATAAACAGCGGGTTTAGAGGCGCCTCAACATTAAAACTACCGTTAGCGTCGAATGTTATAGAGATATTACAATATTTCTCCCAAGTATCAGCCTCCTTCAATACATCAGCCACCGGGCGAGGTTTACTTTCTCTGTCAGTTGTAGCGTAACGGTTCTCATAATTAGCAATCGCAACAATACGGCTACGGCCTGAAAGCGTCGCGAGCTCTGCCGTTAATTTATTATGAACGGTAGCTGCAGTGTTCAACCCCGTGAGAAACACATCTCCGGTGCGCTGTCCGTTATCTGCATTATAAATACCAATCCAAAGCGCATCGACCTTGTTATCAAGACCGGCGGTAAGTTCGCCACGCGAAAAGACCTCTCTTTCGGGCACCTCAACCGACAACGTTATTTTAGCCGGCAATCCCGATTCCCAATCGCCGTCGACATGATACTCAATCTCATCGGTGCAACCCGACAAAACCAATATCGACATCATTGCAACCAAAATCTGAGCGAATCTCAACTTAAGATGGCTAAAAAAGAGATCTGACGGAAACATTTCGATATCAATTGAATGAGGGGATGTTAATCGTATGCTCGTCCCACGGACAAACCGTATAGTCAACCGACCAGTTGACATAATTGAGCGTAATATTTGAAACAACATGAGAGTTGCGAGGCAAGTCGGTCATCGGTGTAATTGGGTCAGACGATTCCGGAGCACGCCAAGCAATATTGCGATGCTCAAACTCATCGCCATCTATTGCAATACCAATCTTATAGGCATCGTCAAACACCAGACCTTCGGGCACATAGAACGGACCAACCTCAATCGTTTCACCCTTAGCAATCGGGCGGTTAATCGTAAGCACAACATCTTTAGTTGTCACCCCGGCGGGCGTTGAATAGCTCAACCGATTGGTATGGGCGTCATCGCCATAAGTCGCATTCGGGAAGAAATATTGCGCCGAGGCAACACGTGAGATAGTGAGCGACGTCAGCGTATGGCTGTTGACCATATCTTTATTGGTGATACGAAAAGTATATTTCGAGGCAGCACGTTCAATCCAAAAGCTATGGAAATATTCAGGAGCTTCGCCGATACGCATCGTATGGATATCATTGATAACAAGCGGAGTACGCAACCAACCGTTTTCATCTTTATTGTCATCAACGACCATTGTCAGCTTGCGCAATTCATCAACATCAACATACGAGCCGAAGTTGGCATTGATATTATCGAAATAAGTAGCGGCATCATGCTTATTGCCGGCTGAGTCAGTGATAATAGCCCCGGCTTCATTAGCCACGAGAATAATCGTCTTGATATCGTTAGAACTAACACGAACTCTCGTGCCGAATTCATCAACGGCAGGGGCATTAAGATTCCATAATTGATTATATTCTGCCTGACTATTACCGTTAAGAATAATGATACGAAGGGTTTGCATCCTCTCCCCCGGGTTAGCCGGCAATTCGTCGCCGGGAGCACGCGAAGAATAGGTGCTGCGAGCAAGCCTGATTCGCAGGTTAAGAATAGATGTGGCATTATCCGTCTCAACCAACACCTCGGTTGAGCTGTCGCTGCAAGAGCTGCACACGAGCAGAGCCAGCATAGCTGTCACTAAAGATAATATGCGAAATTTCGCTACCACAAACTTAGTTTACCTAAAATACCTATTAGTCCTTTTGCTTATCAACTATTGGTTGATGTCATTGATGCGCACACTCCATCCATTAACGATAATGCGAGTGGTCGCCCAGAAGTTATTTCTGTCGAGAAAGAAAGTGAGACTCCAACGCGAACAGCGGTCGAGATATTCTTGATTACCCCACCCCTCAATGCCGACGTTAGACATTACGAGGTAACTATTCAGCGGAAGTTCCACGATATTTTGTTGATGCTCCTTACTATAAATAACGAGCTTCGGATTATTTCGAAGATAAAGGCGAGAGATTGAGAGGTCACCAAAGCCAACCAAAATCGGTTCTGAATCAGCGTCTTCGCCGCGCGAGTCGGTTTCGACTGACGCCGTAGAGAGTTGGCCTCGCTGCCATGCGGGATATATAGTGTAGTCCTCAGCCACAGGTATATTATTATGGTCGAGCACCGAATTATTGTCAATAATAGAAAATTCGAAGTCGTTTCCGTCAACCGGAGCGCCGTCGATTTGTTGAAGTATGATGCGCAAATTGTTAGTAGTCTTGGTCATGCGCATTGTGACCTGAGTATAATCGAGGGCATTTTCGCTGATAGTGAAATCAACCGCCCCATGGAAATGGTCGTGTAAACGCGTTCCCACCTTTTCGGGCAACAAGCCCATTGCTATAGAGTTGTAAGACGAGCCCTTTTGAGGCAGGTTTTGATGAGCGAACGACGCATTCTCGCAAGCGATACCGCCGTAAGCAATAGCGTGGTAGCTGCCCGGCTCGAGGTCGATAGTCATGCGCCACGATTCGTCAGCCAAAACCGATGAGGTTTCGGTAGCGGTGGTGACATATGAGCCGTTAGCATCGTAGATATGAAGAGTAAGACAATCCACTTGCGAGGCAAACGCATTTGCCGACTCAAGGTTATAATCATAAACAAAGCGCATCTCAGCCCCACCGCGACAAGGCTCGAGGTCATCGAAAACGACGCCACACGAACTTAACGTCATAGTAGCGATGCTCGCCACAGCCACGATAAATGCTTTACTGCTCTTTAAGATATGAGACATTGTGCTAAAAAAGTGGATTATGCTTATTAAAAATCGGAATAGAAAAAATAGAGGGCGAGCGCCGACGCGAGCCACCGCTCGCCCCTCTATTAGCTTGTTATATCGTAGCTTAGATTAGAATTCGATATCGTTGATACGAACTACCCAAGGCTTAACTTGAACAGTAACATTGAAGTAAACATCCCAATCAGTAGGATCCGGAGCTATAAATGTACCGAACTTCGAGATATTTTTAACGCAGAGTTTGTAAACATTGTTACGAACTGTAGCAAATTCCATGTTACCGGTCGATGCGGGGTCACCATTATCGTTGTGACGGTTGTAGTAGAAATAGTAGCAGTAATGCTTTCCGTTAGTCGGGCGGTAGATAGTAAAGCCGGCATATTCAGTTGTTGCTTGAGCATCTTGTTTCTCTTTCCATGATGTTCCGATTTGTTCAAATGTCGCGTTAAACGCAGCTTCAATCTTTGAGCCGGGAGCATTCTTAACAACGTTGTAAAGAATGTCAACGTCACCATAGATGTGATCTTCAAACATATACATATTTTCGTATTGATCTTGGCCTTGGACTCCAGTGATTTCCGCCTCGAATACGACACCTGTAATTTCAGCATTGGGATAAGCATTTACATCCGGAGCAAAAGCATTTTCTGTTGTATAGTTCCAGATGAAATAGTGTTCTTTGTCAAATTCAGGATCTGTAGGCCAACCTTCATCAGTGTCATTTACTCCGTTTAAAACGGCTTCATAATCAGACCATTTATACTGATCATTAACGTTCTTGGGGTCAATTGTAACAAGATTATTATAAAATCCACGAGTCGCAGGGGTTAAGACAAAATTGTCACCTGTTACTTCCATACCGGCAAAGGTCGGGCACAAGGTCGATGACTCTGTTGTACCAACACGAGGTAAGTAATAGAAATCTTGACGAGTATTGAACATCGCTACGCGTGTCAATTTTACTTGACCTTGTTTTTCGTTCTGCAAACTAGCGTCAACAATGTCATACACTAGGTCATTTTTTGCAGAGCCATCTTTAAGGTCAAAGCGAGCTGCAGTACGAATCACCTGAATATCACCAAGATTCAATGTGTTTGCAGGAGAGTTATATCCCTTCAATGCGTCTTCTGCAGGAAGATTTTTTGCTACTATGTCTACATTAGACATCAAGAACCCGTTCTGTTTCCATGTTGATGAGTGATCGACAGAATCACATACGAGGTCAGTGAAGTCAGCTCCTTCAGCCAACGTAGCTCCGGAATAAAGACCGGTTGTGGGATCAATCGTATTGCCACAGAATTGATTAATCAAATCTTGTGTCGGATTGCAGTATGCGAAAAGATAAATCGTTTTTCCTGCTTGTGCTACAAGTTTAGCTTTATCCTGGAAAAGAAGAGTATAATTGTATTTCTTGTTTTCCTGGATATAACCAGCATCGTTGTAAGCAGCGGTGAGGAACTTGTAAGTACCGTCGGTTGCATCCTTAGTAGCAGCTACAACGAGAACGGAGTTAACTGCATTCTCATAGTTTTGACCAACTTCCTCGCCTTCGCTAGCAGTAGAGCGGCTTTGGGGGAAAGAGAACTTAACGGTTGCGTAGAGACCGTCGTTGCTTTCGGTAGTGGTTTCGGTTTCTGCGCCGTTTACTGCGGCGGGTTCATCGCTTGAGCAAGCAGCAAAACCGGCTGCTAATGTACCTACGAGGAACAGATTTAGAAGTTTCATAAAGTTGTAATAATTAGTTAGTTATTTTGTTTTATTCATTATTTCGTGAAGGGGGAGGTAGTGTTGCTATCGTCGAGATATTCGATTTGTTCACCGAGATTCTCGATAGCGTCGAGGTTGCGCAAGGCTTCGGCGGCTTGGGGTATCGCGGCGGCTTGCGCTTGTTGTAGTAGGGGGCGCGCTGTCGCGTAATCGCCTTTGAGGGCTGCCATTACGCCACGCAAGTATGCGACTTCGGCGCGGTCGCCGACGCGCGAGAGATAGGTCTCGGCGCGGTCATATAAGCCGTTGTTGATAGCGACGGCGGCGGCATTGATATTGCTGATTGGGTCGTCAGGATAGATGCGCACTGCGATGTCAAACACTTCGTTATATTCGTCGGTGGCGGGGCGATAGCTCGACGCCAAGAGGTAGAATTCACGAAGGCTGAGGTTGGCGGGGCGTTCATGCATTACGCGACGAATTTCGTTTAGGTCGGTAAATTCGCGAATGGTATATTTAACGGTATAGTCGCTATGGCGCAATGCGGGATAGATATTTTCGAGCAGATATTTATAGTCGCGGGGATAGCGAGCGCGAATTGCGGCATCTTTGGCGTCGGGCTCCATGTATGAATCGATAAGGGAGAGGATTGCGTCGCGGTTGGGGAGGATTGACACTTCGACTGAGTCGCGAAGGCCTGCCCAATCTTCGGGTTCGTTATCGGTCTTGAATATGGCGTCGCTGAGGGAGTATTGGCTTTTTACATAGTCGCGGAGAGCTATCGTACGGCCTTGTGAGAGGCGGATGTTGTTTTTATATGAGCCTTCGGGCGATGCGTAGCCTTTGATTGTGATGAGGTTGATTGTTGCATCGGGATTTTCGCGAACGACATTGATTGTTGCGATAATCTTGGCGAGTTCGGCGGGGTTTTTGCGGTAGAGGGGGTCGATTTCGGTGCGGTTAACGCGGAAGTCTACGAAGGCTGAACCGCTGAGTTCGTAGACCTTTCCATCTTTGACGGCGGGGGCTTCGACGATAAAGTCGGGGGCGATGTAGCGACGCTGACGGAGGTCGATATTCGCTACGGGGAGCGCTGCTGAACGTCGGGCAGCTCCGCAACATCCTTTTTCGTCGGCGTTGATGCCAACGGTTGAGCGTTGCATCCAGGGCTCGAAGTCGACAGCGGCGGTATAATTATATGTGTCATCGTTGCCGGAGCTGAGGAGGGTTACACCGGCGGGCAGCTGTTGTGGGTTGCGCTGATAGCGGAGATAGCGGTTGCGTCCGGCGATGATTATTGAGGGCATCTCGGCTGAGATGGTTGAGTCGTTGTTATAGATAACCGGAGTGAGGGTGACCTGATTATTGGTTGAGAGATTATAGGCTTGTGGGTCTACGCTATAGCGGAGGGTCAAGACTCCGGCTGTGTCTGCGGCGATGTTTAGGTTGTTGATAGCGAGCGAAGAAACCTCATGAGCGCCGGCGGTCAGCGATCCGATTGCTGCGAATGTTGCAATGATTGATCGAAAGAGTTTCATAGTTTAAGAGTTACCGACGATTAAAAGACATATATAAGGTTTACAGCGGTTTTGGTTGGCCCGAAATAATGATGGCTTTTATCCTCTTCGAGTTTGCGACCGCAATCGGTGCAGGGGTAGACGTCGTAGTGGGTGTAGATCCATCCGGCTGTGAGTTCGGCTTCGATGCTCCAATGTTTATTGAGCATCCAGGTGTATCCGTAGCCGATGCCGAGCCCTACGCCGAAGCCTTCGTAGCGTTTATCGGCGAGTTGCGAGAAGTCGCTGCCCAAGAAGTTGCCGCCGCCTGAAATGTTGCCAACGTTAAATTCGCCGGCGACGGCGTTAAGGGCGAAGAAGTGGCCCGAAAGTGATTCGCATAACCAATAGCGTGCTTCCGGCTGAACAAACCAATGTTTCCACTTATGGTCGTTGACCGCCCAATTATTGAAATTACCCGAAACTTCGACACTCCATTTGGGCGCTACCGCTACTTCCACTCCAAGGTTGGGGCTCAACGCCGCATCGTAGAGCAAGTTACTCTTTACGCCGACGGTCTGAGCTCCGGCTAAGAGCGCAGCTGAAGTTAACGCCGCAGCGAATAACCGTGGTGGGATGAATCGAATAATAGGCATTTTAATTGTTGTAATGATTGGATATAACTTTATATGGCTCTATCTCGGTTTCGTATGAGCATATATACGACAATGCGGATTCCGTAAGGGCTACGGAACCTGCAATCAGCAAGCTAATCGCTTGTGTATTAACAATATACGAAATGGGGGGGGGGGTAGAAAACTCCCATCATATGAGACAGGATGCGCAAGAGAGAAGGTATGTGCGACTTATGACACTTCATAGTGGTCGGTCAAGATTTTGAGAGAGCCTTAAAAATAGACTTATTGGAATAATTGAATATTAGTGAAATTGGACTGCAAAATTAATGATAATTTCATATCAGCAAATAAACATATGTCTAATTTCACAAAATTTAACTATATTTTTTTTCTCAAAAATATCCTTCAAGAAAAACACTCCAAAAATCCGCCAAAACGGCAAATTCCGTCCTCCCATCGCACCTCTCCTCTCCTCCCCTCTCGCATCGTCTCTCCCCCTCGCCTCGCATCTAAAATATCCTCATCATAATCATCACAGCCTAACAACCTCGGCTTAACATCCTCAGCACCACCCGCTCCGCTGGCTCTTTCCGCGCCTTCGGTCTAGATTTCGCGGAGGGTACTCGACATGCATGAGGGCGATAGCGGAGTGCTATCGCCCTCATGATTTATCTTATTATGTTGAGAGGCGGAGTGGTCGAGAGATGGGGCGCTCCCCGATGGCGATATGGGAGAAGAGTATGGAGATTAATACCATTTTACGCCGTTTGATTGCGACGAGCGCTTGTCATATTTGAGGTCGGAGAGTAACGACGATTTGACGGAGATGTGGAAGTTGTAACTCTTATATGGCCCGACCGGGATGACGGATGCTCGCATCGTGAAACAGTGGAGGTCGCGAGATACGTTGAGGTTCATATACGCGAGCTTGTGCTGTTGGAAGTCGTATGAGGCTGTGGCAGAGAATTCCCAATTTTTCGTCGGACGGATGTTGCCGGATAGACTCAGGTTTTGGGTTATCTTGCCGTTATACTCCATTTTTTCGTAGTTGAAGTCGCCATAGGAGTAGTTGATTGAGTAGTTGAAGGTCAAACTCCACGGCACACTCCACCGCACATAGCCGTCTTCATCAAGCTCGAGATTGTCGTTATTGTTGCCGTCTCGCGGGCCGTGGGGACGTCCGCCTCCGTCTGAATTGTTATAGTCGGAGTCGTCATTGCGTGACGAGCCATTTTTGTTGTTTTTGTCGGCATCTTTCTTGTCGCCCCGTTTAAAGGTTTCGTTGTTGAAGGTGTAAGAGAAAGATGTGCCGGTTGATGATAGCTTTCCGATACCCTTTCCGGCTTTCCATCGTGGGATATTTACCCTAACAGGGTTACCGGCAGCGTTGAGTTGATAGGTATACACATCCCAAGTCGCACTCAAATTTAGGTTGAATTGCTTGGTGAGTCGCAAGAGGATTGAGGTGTTGATATTACTCCAATTGAGCGAGTCGGCGGCAAAGTTGTAGCTCTGAGAAACAGTAAAGTTCTCAATTAGTGACACCTTCTTTTCGCCGATAGAGTCGTTGGTTTTTACCTTCATTTCGAGGTTATTAGCCAGCGATACCGAGACCGACCCGGTTTTGCCTTGCCCCGGAACGCCATAGAGAGAGTTGGGGAAGAGGGAATATTTGCGGGTCTGTTGTTTGCCGTTGGGGTCGATGTATGAGTATTGGTCGTAATATCCGAACCAAGGAGAGGAGAAGTCGGGCGCATAAGAGAATGATACGGTCGGGGTCAAGACGTGGCGTATCATTTTCACCTTATCGCCTAGGAACGGTAGCGGTTGGAAGAATCCGTAGATTTTCGTATCGAGCGAAACGGATGAGGTGAAATCCCATACGTTATAGAAGCTATAGGTTGTATCGGCGATTTCGGCAGACTTCGCAGGATCCCATTCACGACGAATCTTCGTTGTATACATCCTGTCGGTCACATTAATCGACGGGGTGAGGTTGAAATACTTAAAGAGATTGAATGTCGCCGAGATAGGGATATTATGCTTCATTCCGTTTCGCCAATCTTTGATGAGCGATTTCTTGAAGAATACATCTTGTTGAGCGGTCAACGAGTTTTGAAGTTGTCCGCTATACGACATACGGATTTTCTCATACCATTTTTCGTCGCCGACAGCCTTCTTTCGTTTGAAGGGATAGGTTTGCGACATCGAAACGTTGACGTTAGGGAAAGACACCGCAAGAGTTGAGTCTTGGGTGCGCTGCGAAACGTTCAACGAGGTTGAAAATTGCCATTTGCTGTTGGGAATTCGGTAGGTCATATTGACCGTTGAACTCTTGGTATTCTCGGTGAACGCGCTTGAATAATAAGAGTTTACGCTACTGCGCGAATATCCCGATGTCGTGAAATTCACCGACGCCGAAAGGGTCATATTGGGGTTTGCCTTGGCGTCTTGTGAATGGCTCCACAAAACCTGGAAGTTTGTCGCCGTTGAGTAATCGGGGTCACCTTTTTCGCCATTGATTGTCTTCAAATAGTTGATATTGAAGCGACCGTTATATTTATAACGTTTTGCGTAGGTCGACTGAGCGGAAAGGCCCCACGAACCTTTGGTGTAGATTTCACCGGTAAGGGCGAGGTCGATGTTATCGTTAATAGCGAAGTAATATCCACCGTCGCTGAGATAAAATCCGCGATTGTAGTCATCTCCGAAGGTCGGCACGATTACACCGGAGGCGTATGAGTCGCTAAAGGGGAAGTAGCCGAAGGGGATTGCGAGAGGAAGGGGCAATCCGGATAGCACCATATATGCCGGACCGGTTACGATATTTTTCTTGGGACGCACTTTCGCGCGGGTCAGCTGAAGGTAGAAGTGGGGACACTCGTGGTCGTCGCAAGTTGTATATCGTCCGTTCTCAACGTAGAAGTCTTCGCCATCTGTTTTCTTGGTCGTACCGCCGTTGAGAAATCCTTCACCTTGTTGAGTAATTACGTTTGTGATATAACCGCGTTTGCTCTTGAAGTTATAGCGCATCGTGCCTGATTCATAGGCTGTTCCGGCTTCTTCAAAGACAGGCGCACCTTTGACGTCGCCAACCGAATCTTCAACACCGACGGCATAAACCTCTGATTTGTTCATGTCGAGTTCGATATCTTCGGCGGTAAGTTTAAGGTCGCCGTAATCGATTTGACCATCGCCATACATATATGTCATATCGCGCCCAACCATCACCATTGAGTCTTTCGATGAGAAAACTACTTGGTTATCGAGGTCGACTTTTTGGCGTCTGATGCGAGAACCTGCGACGCTATCTTTCGCGATGGTATCATTACCGATAATATCCACGCTATCAATCTTTTCCACGGCATCATCGGCAAGCATATCCGGCGATATACTATCTAAAATCTTGCTCACAAGATTAGTCGGTAATGTCTCTGTCGGCAGGGTGGAATCCGCCACATCCTGAGGGCTTACAACAGCATGCGAAATGCTTTCTCCGCCACGCGACATAAAACTCGCTGCGACGAAGAACGCCATAAAAAGGAAGATTATATAGAATTGAAAACGTTTCAAATTAGAAATGCAGAAGGCGGATGACTGTGCATTATTCAGACTGCAAAGTTACGATTTTCCCTCAAATCATTTGTTGTCACAGCGAGTATTTTTTCATTCTCGGCGGTTATTAAGTATTCTTAACGATGATTTTCGCAATATTTTTTTTGAATAGCTCTGTTATCATTAGGTAAATCTTCGCTATATTTGCGTTAACCATAATAATCACCGCTATGAATAGCCAACGAGATTCTCACACAACTGTTGTCGCTGATTTTCCGACAATTCAAGCAGCGGAAATTGCTGCCGGAATGTTGCGCAATAATGGAATACCTTGTGAAGTTGCCAATCATACGATTGCGACAGTCTTGCCGATGACTGAGACATGGGCACCCCTTCGATTGGTTGTGCCGACAGCGTTTGCGGCACGAGCTCGCGCACTTCTCAACTCTATCGGTGACTAATCTCTAACAAAAGGGTTGGTAGAATCTGTTTACTCAGCCGCTTTGCCTTAGACGCAAGCGCGAAGCCTTATAGACAAAAAAAGCGATGTATCGATTTGATACATCGCTTTTTTTATTCGCAAAGTTATGGTGTTGTTATGCAAATGTAAGATTACTGACGGCCTGAAACAGCTACGTCGCGGCTTACTTTGCTAACGAGTCCTTGCAATACTTTTCCGGGGCCTAGTTCTACGAACTCGGTTGCTCCGTCTGCAATCATATTGGCTACGGTCTGTGTCCAACGAACCGGTGCGGTCAACTGGGCGATGAGGTTTGCCTTGATTTCGTCGGGATTGGTGTGAGCCGAAGCGTCTACGTTTTGGTAAACGGGGCAAATCGGGGTATGGAATTCGGTAGCGGCGATTGCTTCAGCCAATTCTTGACGGGCAGGTTCCATAAGGGGTGAATGGAATGCGCCACCAACTTTCAAGGGGAGGGCGCGTTTAGCTCCGGCTGCTTTCGCTGCTTCGCATGCTGCGTTAACAGCTTCGATTTCGCCTGAGATGACGATTTGTCCGGGGCAGTTATAGTTTGCGGCAACAACTACGCCTTCAACGCCTTGGCAGATTTCTTCTACTTTTTCATCAGAGAGGGCGATAATCGCAGCCATTGTTGAGGGCTTGATTTCGCACGCCTTCTGCATTGCTTGAGCACGAGCGCTAACTAACTTTAAGCCGTCCTCAAAGCTGAGAGCACCGGCTGCGGTAAGAGCTGAAAGTTCGCCGAGCGAGTGGCCGGCAACCATTTCGGGTTTAAACTCTTCACCGATTACCTTTGAAAGGATTACCGAATGAAGGAACACTGCGGGCTGAGTAACCTTTGTCTGCTTGAGGTCTTCTTCTGTGCCGTCAAACATAAGGTCTGTAATGCGGAAGCCTAAAATTTCATTGGCTTTCTCAAACAGCTCCTTTGCTTCAGCGCTTTGCTCATAAAGGTCTTTACCCATGCCTACAAACTGTGCGCCTTGACCGGGAAACACGAATGCTTTCATATATTTGTCTGTTAATTATTTCAAAATCCGAGCACAAAGATACGAATTTTTTTCTATACAGCGATGTATTTCAATCTAAAAGCGGTAACTTTGCTTTTCAGACGTTGGCGACTTATCTGTCGCCCGACAAACATGTCAACATTATTGTTTATGCATACTATATTCTGCCTCATACCTCTTTTAAGCCTCCCCGGCGGTTCGGAATGGATTATTATTGCCTTGGTTGTATTGTTGCTTTTCGGCGGCAAAAAGATTCCCGAACTAATGAAAGGGCTCGGCAAGGGGGTGCGCTCTTTTAAAGATGGGCTTAATGAGGCGTCTAACGAAATCAAAAACGCAACAGACGACTCTAAAGAGGAGGAGCCTAAGAAAGAAGCTTAATCATATCAACCGCTTTTCTCGTCTCGTTTTCTCACATTGGACTCCCAAGAAATGTCGTTCTGGGACCATCTCGACGCGCTGCGCGGGGTGCTGTTCCGCATGGGTGCGGTCGTGGCGATTGCCGCTATCGCTATTTTCTGCTTAATGCCGAATATCTTTGATTCGGTTATTCTCGCGCCTTGTCACGGTTCGTTCCCGCTCTACACTCTTTTTGACCGACTTTCGGCTCTCGCCGGAGAGACAACAACAACCGCAAGCGACGATTTCTCTGTTTCGCTTATCAATACTCAACTAGCGTCGCAGTTTTTTATTCATCTATCACTTTCGTTTCAGCTCGCGATTATTGCTACATTCCCGATTTTGGTTTACCTAATCTGGACTTTCGTTGCTCCTGCCCTCTACCCTAACGAACGTCGCAACGCTTCGGCTGCTTTTCTCTTCGGCAACGTGCTTTTCTACCTCGGAATGGCGACGGCTTATTTCCTTATTTTTCCGCTGACTTTACGTTTTCTCGCGGGTTATCAGCTGTCGACAGAAATTCCCAACACGATTACTCTCGACTCTTATATGGATAATTTCATGTCGATGTTACTCGTTATGGGGGTGACTTTTGAGATTCCACTACTGACTTGGGCTCTAGGCCGTTTCGGGATACTCAATAGGCGCTTTTTCTCGAAATATCGTCGACATGCAATCGTTGTTCTCGTTATTGCGGCTGCTATAATAACTCCGACATCCGATCCTTTTACGCTCGCGGCTGTCTTCCTCCCTCTTTACCTCTTATGGGAACTTTCAGCGCGCCTACTCCCGAAATCTTAACAATTTAGCTTCGCTTTCCGACGCGAGGTTTCAATAATAAAGCAACCGCCCCGATAGCTAAAGTCAGCTATCGGGGCGGTTGGTATTTAAGAGCTATGAGTTGCTACTCATAGTGACATTTTTTACTTAGAGAACCACCTTTGTCGGACGATGTCCGGGGGTAACGAGGATGTATGCTCCTGCTGTGGGCGCAAAACAACCGGGTGCAATAGGTGAAATCTCAATTCCTGACACAGAATAGAGATGTGCTCCGGGGGTTGCAATTATCTGACCGTTGCTGATAATATATGTTGAAACGGCATCAATAATTACTTCAGAAATGCCGGTCTGAGCGAGGTCGATTGTTTGCGTCTCTGACCATAAGCCTTCTAATGCCTTATCAAAATCAGCAGGGACGGCTTTTACGCGATAGCTATAAGACTCTTCATTCAAACCTGTCACTTTATAAGATGTGTCGGTAATACCCGAAACGGTGATGCGACGACCCGAAATAGTCTCGACAGCTTTCGCTTGTGAGGCATTTGAGTCTGGATTGATAGCTTCGTTATAAACCTTTTCATAGTCGGAATCTTGTGCATCTGAGCAATCGCCGGCGAACGCCATGGCTGAATAGAGAGTTACTCGTTTAGAACGTCCGCTATTAGCAATCTTCACTGCGTAGGTCTTATTGTTATCAAGTCCGGTAATTGCGGCTGAATAATACTGCGCGCTATTCTCTACGAAGAATTCTTTAGCTTCGGTTTCGATGCCATCTTCATCAACCAATGAAAGAAGCAACACCGGATCTTTATCGGTAGAGTAGCGTTTTGCATTTGCAACAATCGTAATTACACCATTATCCGGGGTAATACGATTATTCGACACCATTGAACCGTCGCCGGTAGTTGTGCCCAAATAGAGCATTGTTGTCATCATCTTGTATTGTCCGCCAAGAGTCCAAGCAGACGAGCCGTCTGCCGGATTAAATAGAACTTGCGGAGCAGGCAGCGGGGCGTTGGTGGGCCAAACCTGTAGGGTATAGCTAACATCAGTGCCTTCAACTACGACGGGTGACCATGTTGCAGTAAAACTACCGGCTTCATCGCAAATAGGCTCACCGATTTCAGGTGCGGGGGCTTCGGTAATCGGTGCGCGATCAACCCAGAATGACACAACTCCGGTCTGTGAGTCGCGAGTAATTTCGGTTACGGGTTGCGACAAAAAACTGCCGGTATTAGTGCGAGCCGAGGGCTTTGAATCATCGGTAAATTCGGTAGCATAGCTTTTCGGCCACAAGTCTGAGCTATAAGACGATTCGGTCATCTTATTGTCGGCAGGCACGAAGGTCATGCGTTGAAGCGTATAGTTATTAACTGTGTTGTTAGCCCACGCTGACTCGCTATAAGTAACATGGGTAATCATCATACCCTCATCATCGATATATTTATCCCAACCGATTTTGGCGCGGTTTTCAAAAATAAAATACTCATTGACATCGCTTCGATTGGTCAAAATAATCGCCTTAGGGTCTGTTGTTGCGGGATCGTTGAGCACCGGCAAAGAATAATAAGTATTTGCTTGACCGGCTTCAAGGTCTAGCCATCCCATAAATGCTTTTTCGTAAGCCGAAAAACCGATCGGAGTGTAGCCGTCGTCGTTATAGCATCCGGTATCTAATAGCGACCAATAGCCCATACCAAAATGACCGCCATATTCCGTATCATAGAAGTCGGGAAGTCCGAGGCAGTGAGAAAACTCATGACAGAAGGTGCCGACGCCATCAATTTTCGATTGATCATCGCCATTCAACTCGTTGAAAACAGCAAACTTTGACATCAAGACTCCGTCGACAGTGATATCGCCCGCTCCGGAAGAAGCAAGATCCCATTGACAGGGCCATACAGACTGAGCCACTCCGGAAGTTGCTTGGCCAACTCCGGCATACAATACGATTACAACATCGCAAGCTCCGTCGCCGTCGTTGTCAAAAATTGAGAAATCAACCTCTGAATCTGCGAGCTGAATAGCATCTTTAACCATGTGACCCGGCTTATCATCGTCGCCATATCTGTCAGTTCCTCCATAATATTTGCGATTCTGCGGAAGAGTATACGGACCGTATACATGGAATTCGGGGTCATATTGCCCGTTTGATGCATCTACGAAATATTGTTTTGCACTCTTATCGCCGTCTAAGAAGAAATCGGTGAAGACTTTGTTCGGGTCGCTATCTTTAAATTTATAATCTTTATAATTGACCAACAAAATCGGCACATTGACTGTGCCCTTATGAGGCACCTGTGATTCTTCTTGTTCAATGCTTACCTTGCCTTGCACATCACGAAGAGGCGCTTTAATTGATTTTTGCTGAGCCTTGCGGGCTTTCACTTTGGGAGATGCATTACGCTTTACGGCATATTTCAACGAGGTTGATTTAGCAGCGACATACGCCAACTCGTCTGCCGAGCGCTCTGAAACCTCATGAACAAACACATTGTTACCATCGGCTGAATCAGCATAAACAACATATCCATCTTCGGTAAAATCTACAACAAGACCGTCTGAGGTAACATAAGAATGGAACCACTCGTCACCGGTCAAAGTAACAGTAACCGTCGAGCCGTCAGGCTGAACAACAGTCTTTGTAAGGCGTTTAGCCGGCACAGCATAACCCGACACTACTGTCAGAGCGGCAACGGCAAATGCCATAAACATTCTCTTCATATCTCCTTGTTTTATTCTACTTAAATAATCACTACGTTTATGATACACGCCTCTCGTTGAGCATCAAAACGCAAAGTGCAAATTTACAAAAATCCCTTGAATAGTCAATACTCCGAGACATAATCATTCGACCTATCAATCTATTTTATAGACCAATAATCGACATTTCAAGCACATTTCCAAACATCTACACCCGCCAAAAGCTACTTTTGCATAATATTACTACTACTCATATTACGAAGAAGAATCTGCAAACCGTGGCGCCGTTAATTTCAAAATCGGCATAGATTTCTAATCAAATCTCCACATGTAAAACAAAAAAACCACAGTGGCATAGGTATACCACTGAGGTTTTTATAACATGAAATACCATCTAAGGAACTCTGCTTTGCAGATTATCAATTAGCAACAATTGAGCCTAGCGATGAGGGCAATGAGGAATTACAGCTATAGGCTCGAGCAAATTGACGGAGAAACATTATCGTTGAACGGCGCGGAGCAAGAGATTGCGACCGACGATGACGAATATTTGACGATTTCAACGATGTAGGGAATAATAGGGTAGAATCATTTTTCATAGGCAAGCTACAAAAATAAAGGGTGGAAAGAAATAATGAGGCGTTAGCCGTGTGGCTAATGAGAATTAGGATTCATTATAATAACGTATTATACATTTATTTAGTGTGTAATCATTCATCTATTTTTTCGTCAGCCATAATTCAGAGATAGTTCCACAAAGAAAACTACACCCAATCGAAGAGCGGCTTTAAACGGCACCAATCTAAGGATATTGCACCCAAAATGCAAAATAATCTTAAAATCCAGCGCTCTTTTAATAGATTTTTTTGTCACAAAACCAAATTCAACTACCTTTGCCAGACATATAACGCAATGGAACAAATTTATTCCAACTGCAATCAGAGCTAACAACTCTTTAAAACAAGCAATCTAAAACTAATAAATCTCAAACGACAACGCCTATAGACCGGATCTCTACCTAACCAGACAACTCTTACAAAAATGCAAACACTCAACCGGCTTACCGACGAATTGTTGGTCGCTGCCTACGCCAACGGTGATAACGAAGCTTTCGACACTCTTTTGCGCAGACACGAGAACCGCGTTTTCAACTACATTTTCAACATCGTTAAGAATAAGGATATCGCTGACGACATTTTCCAAGAGACATTCGTAAAAGCAATATCAACCATCAAACAAGGACGCTACACAGATTCAGGCAAATTCTCAGCTTGGATTACACGTATCGCCCACAACCTTATTATCGACTTTTTCCGCCAAACAAAAAGCGAAAACACCATTTCTGCCGATCAAGAAGAAGCCGATGTGCTCAATCGTCGAGACCTTGCTGAAGAAAATGTAGAAGATTTTTTGGTCACATCCCAGATCCATACAGACGTTAAGCGAATAATGGAATCGCTTCCCGAATCTCAACGCGAAGTTCTCGAAATGCGCTTCTACCGCAACATGTCGTTTAAAGAGATTGCCGAAGCGACTAATGTCTCTATCAATACCGCTCTCGGTCGCATGCGCTACGCAATCCTCAACATGCGCCGCATTGCCTCTGATAAAAACATCGTTCTAACACGCTAAACATCTCCTCTATTATCCCCCCTTTTCCTCTCGCCTCTTATTTTTTCCTCAAAAAAAGTTGCACAGTAATTAAAAACTTATTACCTTTGCACCGCAAAAGCCCCAACTACCGAGGCTGACAACAAGCCCAGATGGCGGAATCGGTAGACGCGCTGGTCTCAAACACCAGTGGAGCAATCCATCCCGGTTCGATCCCGGGTCTGGGTACTAAAAAGGAGAAATCTAACGATTTCTCCTTTTTTTTGCTTCACGGCCTTGTAACTACTTGGTTTCCTTAGAGAGTTTAGACTTAACAAAACTTTGTGACAAAAAAGAATCAACTCCAACCAACTAAATTAGAGCGAATCTCATCAAATATCACTCTTTGAATCGTAGTATTACCGGATTTTAATCGACAAACGGCGTGTTTTTTTGGACGTTTCGGGAGCATAGCGACTAGTCGTTAAAATGAGGTTAAAGTCAACAACCGAAATAAACTTATTGAGTTTTCTGTAGTCAAAGAAGCAAATTAATAATTAAAAACTTCTGACATTACGCTGTTATTCAGCTAAATGTCGCCCTAAAACTTATATCAAATGAAAAAGAATATTTTAGCTTTGGCTATTATCGCTATGTCGATGGTCTCTTTCTCTGCAATGGCTCAACCGCGCCAGAAGGCTCAGGGTCACAAATCAGAGCAGTGCTCTAACGAAGGTTGCAAGGAAAAAGCTCATCATGCCCAACGTGGCGCAATGCCCAATCCCTTTGCCGGAATCAACTTGTCTGACTCTCAAAAGAGCCAATTGAAAGAACTTATGACAAAGCGTCATGAGGCTCGCAAAGAGAAAATGGCTACACGCAAAGCTGAAAAGAATCATAACGACTCTGCTCGCGCTGAAGGTTTCCGCGAAATGCGCAAGCAACATCTTCAGGATATCAAGTCTATCCTCACACCCGAGCAATATGTTACCTTCCTTGAAAATAGCGTAATCAATGCTCAGCAAGGACGCAACGGAATGCGCAAAGATTCCGCTCGCGGCGACCGCCACGACAAGAAATTCCGCAAAGGTAACAAACACGGCAAGCACAGCAAAGGCAAATGCCCCGCTCAAGCAGCTGACTGCAATAAATAAGCCGTTAGCGAATAGCAGTCACAACTATTCAAGACGGGTTCTATAACCTACCCCACGGCGGTGTGTCGATTCGACGCATCGCCGTGTTTTCATCCACGAAGTTGAAAGACTACTCATTTTGGTATATTGAAGGAAAAGCGGTATATTTGCACTATAAATTCTGAAAGCTCAAAAGAATGAAGTTCTTCAAGATATTGCGCCGCGGAGCGCTGGCCGTTGCGGCTTTAGCTCTGTTTACGACGACTCAGTCATGGGCAGGAATTGTCAACAATCTGCCGACAATCCGCATTAATGGCCAAATCCTTTATTATTACGATACGCAGTCGGGCGATAACATCTATACTATCGCTGAAAAACTTGGAGTATCCGTAGAGGATATCCGCTCCTCGAACCCCTCCGTTTCTGATGGCATAAAACCGCGCATGAGGTTATTCTTCCCGACCGACATCAAGTCAACCGCAAAGGGCAACTCTGCCGGTCCGCTGACTCATGTCGTTGCAAAAGGAGAAAGCATCTATGGCATTGCCCATAAATATGGCATCACTATGGATGAGCTGATTGCCATGAACCCGCTGGCAAAAGATGGCATAAAATCAGGAATGCGTCTAACGATCCGCACCGATGAAGATGGAGTTTCTACAGAAGCTATCGCTAACAGCAATATCACAGAAGATATCACAGAAGATATCGCAGAAGATATCGCAGAAACACCTGCTCCACAACTGCCGGAACAGGCGCAAATTGTCGATGAGCCCGTCGCTGAAGAATTACCTCTTCCTCAAGAAGTCGCTCCGATTCCCCTCGAAGAGGAACTCTTGACCGATGACGCAAATTCTGATGAAACTAATAATACAACCATCTCCACCCCCGCTATTGAGGAGGAGATGAATGTCGCTATTATCCTTCCGTTCCTCTTAAATGAAGAAAAAATCGGTCGCCAAACTCAACTTTACACTGAGTTTTATAAAGGATTCCTATTAGCCGCCGATTCTCTCAACCTTCCCGGTCGCACACCTATCCGCCTTCATGCCTACGACTCCGCTGCAAATCTCGACTCGGTAAAGGCTATTATGCAACGCCCAGAAATGGCATCGATGGATATGATTGTCGCTCCCGACAACATTGCCCAACTCCATGCGATTGCTGAAAACATGCCGGAGACTGCGAATATTCTTAATGTCTTCGCAGTCAAAGATTCCTCTTATCAGACAATCCCCGGAATGATACAGACCAACATTCCTCACACCAAAATGTATAGCCACGCAATTGAGGGATTTTTGGAGACATACCCCGAAGCGACTCCCGTATTCGTGTCACGTCAAGGAGGCCGTACCGACAAAGAGAGCTTTACGGATGAGTTGAAAGCAAAACTTAGCAGTATTGGTCGCGTCTACAAAACTATCCATTACGATAATTATCTTGCCGACGCTAACCTCGAAGAGTTCTCTTCCGAGACCGAATCTTACGTTTTTATCCCCGTATCAGGAAATCGCGACGAGTTTAACCGAATCTTACACGCTATTAAAGCATTGAAAGAGCGCGCAACCGACCCAAGTTACATACAAGTATTCGGATACCCTGAATGGGCAACATTCCGCGGTGAGCAGTTTGATGATATTTGCGACCTCGAAACTACGATTTATTCACGTTATTTCCCCGTTGAGCATGACGCTGATGCCGAGCAGGTTAACGAAGCGTTCAAAAACGCCTACGGTGTTGGTGTTATCGATAAACAAATGCCCGTTCTCGGAATCCTTGGATTCGATACGGGGCGCATGGTTATCGAAGGGCTACGCACAAAAGCCGGCCACGGCAACTTCCCGACCGAATTCTCCGGCATTCAAACCGGCATCAAGCTTGAGCAAGAAAATGAATACGGCGGATTGTTTAACAACGCCCTATTTATCATCACTTATCGTCCGGGCGGAATCATCGAAAAGAAACTAAGATAAAATGCTACTCAATTCCGACATAAAAACATCTTTCAAGCGCCTGTTTTTTCCACTGTCGTTGATATTGGTTTTTACGGCAATCTGCGCCCCGAAGGCTGTTGCCCAACGACATTACGTGCCTCACGTTCATGTCGGATTCCACGCCGGTATGTCAATGTCGCGCCAATCTTTCTACCCCTCGATTAAAGAGAGTTCGCTAAACGGATACAACTTCGGTGTCAGCTTCCGATATGCCGAGGAACGCCATGTCGGACTCCTCGCCGAATTAAACGTCGAACAACGTGGTTGGAAAGAAGATTTTGAAGACTCCCCCTTTAGCTACCAACGCCACCTGACATATATAGAGTTGCCGATTATGACCCATATTTTCTTCGGGAGCCGCACCTTCAAGGGATTTTTCAACCTCGGTCCGGAAGTCGGATATATGATTGGTGACAATATTTCAGCCAACTTCCCATATCAAGAGTTACCCAACGTAGCCCATTTTCCCACAAATCGTCGCTACGAAGAGATGAATATGGACATCTCAAGCCGTTTCGACTATGGCATCACAGCCGGTGCCGGAATAGAGTTTATTATAAAACGACGCCATAGCATTACCCTCGAAGGACGATATTATTATGGATTGGGCAACATCTTCCCCTCTGCTCGCAAAGATGTATTCTCATCGTCGCGCGGTTCTTCAATCCAAATTACCCTCGGCTATCTCTTCCGTCTAAAATAAAGAACGTTGTTACACTGATAAAAGATAAACGCCAAAGCCATCGCAAAAGCGATAACCTTGGCGTTATTTTTTTGACATCAAGCGACTAGATGCGGTCGAGAACCGTAGCTATAAGATCTCGAATTGCGGTCTTATAGTTAGGGGTTGCATCGTGGCGCATGCGATTAGCAATAATCGAACATACCGTCATAGCGCGATGACCCATTAAGCGACCAAGCCCTTGAAGAGGAGCCGACTCCATTTCATAGTTAGTAACCTTGAGGTTGTTGAAACGGAATTCCTCAATGCTCTTATTCAAGCCAGGATTAGAAAGCGGCAAACGCAATTCACGTCCTTGCGGACCATAAAAACCAACCGCAGAGATTGTGTTACCTCTAACCATGTCATCTTGTCCAATTTGCTCAACCAAAGATGAGTCGGCATCAACGACATAAGGCTTTGCCCAAAGAGGGTTCCAATCTGTATATTCGCAGAATGCCTTTTCAAACTCGAGGTCTGCGACATCGTTACGTCCGGCGTAATAGTTGAGCACTCCGTCGAAACCGATTGCTTTCTGAGCGATAACAGGTGTACCGACAATCAATTCAGGCTGAAGAGCGCCGGAGGTGCCGATGCGCACCATTGTCAACTGACGATGATTCTCTTTCACCTCGCGAGTATTGAAATCGATATTCGCTAATGCGTCAAGTTCATTGATAACAATATCAATATTATCAGGACCAATACCATGGCTAAGACACATAATAGGTTTCCCCTTATACGTACCGCCGATTGTATGGAATTCTCGAGAAGAAACCTCAAAGTCGCGAGTATCGAAATGCTCGGCAACGATATCAACACGCGAAGGGTCACCAACCAAAATAATGCGGTCGGTCAACTGCTCTGGGAGCAAGTGAAGATGGAATACAGATCCGTCAGAATTAATAATCAGCTCTGACGGAGCGATGATTTTCTTTTCCATGATCTATCTCTATATGTTTATGTTATTATTTTTGAAAAGTATGCTCTCTACATTATTAACAATAAATGTCGCCACAAGTGTTTTTGTTTACTCCACGACGGCGAGATTTCAAGACAAGCGGAATCGCGAACCCGGCAAAGCCATTATCACACCATCCATCTCGAGTTCCATCAACATCCCCATCAGCTTTCCGACAGGGATGCCGGTATAAGCGGTAAGCATATTGAGTTGTCCCTCTCCATTTTTGGTAAGGTAATCGACAATCGCCTGTTCCTCAGGAGTATATTCCTTAAAAAGTTGGCGTTGCTCACCTTCTGCCGAGCGACGGGCTGTCCACCCCATTGTATCAATAATATCATCGGCTGAGCAACAGAGCGTAGCAATCTGGCGTCTAATAAGTTTGTTACAGCCTCCACTATAATGATCGCTCGTTCTTCCGGGAAGCGCAAACACCTCGCGATTATACTCTCGGGCAAGGCGAGCCGTGTGTAGCGCTCCGCCATGGTCAGAGGCCGACTCCGCGACAACTAAGCAATCTACCATTCCGGCTACTATGCGATTACGAGATAAGAAGTTACCTCGAAAAGGGCGAGTGCCGGATATATAATCTGTCAGCACCATTCCGCCACCGCGAGCCATATTTGCTGCATCGTTACGATTTTCGGCTGGATACATCGTGTCGAGCCCGTGAGCCAAAACGCCGGCCGTTGGCACCCCCGCGCTCATCGCTCGTCGATGAGCCGTTATATCACACCCCAACGCCAGCCCGCTTATAATGAGCAATCCGTCGAGTTTTGCAGCAAGGTCGTCGACAAGGTTATTGATAAAATTTACTCCATATAGCGTCGCATTGCGTGTGCCGACAATTCCAACAATATGACGAGCATTGAGGTCACAATCTCCCTTGCCGTAAAGCATCAACGGAGCATCTTCACATTCAAGCAAACGACTCGGAAACTTATCATCCAAAAAGTAATAGCAATTGACCGAATGACCGTCTATAAACCTAACCTCTTCGCGAGCCCGATCGAGCAACTCTCGTCTCATCGCATCAGTGAAACGGCGGCTACCGAGACCGGTCAATCGCTCAATCTCTCGCATATCGAGACGGAAAAGCGCCTCCTCGGAGCCGAGCACATCAAGCAGATGGCGCGCAGCCTCGAGAGTCATCCCTTTTATTTGAGAGAACGCAATTCGATATGTTAGCAATTCTGAGTCGGTCATAATGGTCGATTGATAAAGTTCGCTTAAAGCGAATTTGGGGATATTGCTCTTAATTAATCAGCAAAACATCCGGCAAACGCCTCTGCCAATTGCTCGCCACGACTTAAACGTCCGTTTTCGAGAGCAACAATTGTGACCAAAGCTTTCACAACCTGCTTTCCCTCGGCATTAAATATATCTTGATGAAAAACAAAACGCGCCCCTTTACGTTCGAGCCAAAGACAACTGGTCATCATCTCAGCCAATCGCAATGGTGTCATATATGAAATTTCAATCTTGCTGACAACCGGGTCGATGCCGTTGCGCTGCATATCGCGAAACGAAACGCCCTGTTCTTGACAAAATTCGTGACGCGTATGCTCAAGATAATGAAGATAGTTGGCATTGTTGACGATGCCTTGTGAATCAATCTCATAGTCGCGAACTTTTATCGCTAATTCATATATATAAGGGCTTTTCGGCGCCCCGGTTTGCGCTGCATCCATTAGATATGCTTGATGTAAATATTATGTTCAAAACTCAAAGTTAACCATTTTTCGCAAAAACAAATAGAGTTCACCTCAAAAATTTTGGCATTTCACCGCAAACTCCTACCTTTGCATAAAACAAAACAACGAAACAAGGTTAATTCTCCCGAATCTCCGAGATTCGCAATTAAGCTTTCTGAAATGAAGAAACTTCTTACAGCATTAACAGTTACATTTAGCCTAATGTCATCTATGTCATCGCAGGCTCAGTCTGCGCCGGGCGCTATCTTCGCCGAAAAATTCAATACAGTTCATTCTACCGCGCCTTTCTCTAAGATTTCAAATGCCGACTACGAACCGGCTATCGACAGAGGCATCGAGCTGGCAAAAGCTGAAATTGAAGCGATTGCCAACAACCCCGAGGCCCCCTCTTTCGAAAACACAGTTGAAGCTCTCGACCGTTTGGGTCAAGACCTCAACCGTGTGCTAAACGTGTTCTATCCCCTTCTTTCAGCCGATGCCGACGACGAAATGATGGAGATTTCTATGCGCGTAACCCCGAAGTTGTCTGACTATTCTACTTCGATTGTCCTCAACGAAAATCTTTGGAAACGCATTAAATCGGTTTACGATAGCCGCGCGTCTCTCTCGCTCACGACTGAGCAACAGATGCTTCTCGAAGAGACATACAATAATTTTGCTCTTTCAGGAGCTAACCTTCAAGGCGCCGACCGCGAAGCGTTCCGCAAAATTTCTGCCGAAATGTCTGAATTGACCACTCGCTTTGGTCAGAACGTGCTCAAAGAGCTCAACACTTATGAAATTTGGCTGACATCTAACGATCTCGCCGGACTGCCCAAGGGCATCGTTGACGAAGCAGCCCAAATGGCTACAGCCAAAGGTCGCGACGGCGAATTTCTCTTCACCCTCGCTCAGCCAACCTATATGGCATTTATGAAATACTCTGAGCGCGCAGACCTCCGCGAGAAATTCTATCGTCTCTATACAGGCCGCAATACCGCCGGAGAATATAACAACTTGCCGATTCTAACCAAGATTGCATCTCTGCGTCTACAGCTGGCAAAACTTTTGGGTAGCGACACCTACGCACACCATTCGCTTAAGCGCACTATGGCTCGCACTCCCGAGAATGTATACAAGCTTCTCGACCAATTGCGCGACGCTTATCGTCCTGCCCTCGATAACGAGATGGCCCAGCTAACCGATTTCGCCTCTAAACTCGAAGGCAAAGAAATGGTCATCAACGCTTGGGATTATAGCTACTATGCTAATAAGCTCAAAAACGAGCGCTACTCTTACGATGAAGAGCAGCTCCGCCCCTACTTCGAGCTCGACAATGTTGTCGACGGTGTGTTTGGCTTGGCAACTAAACTCTACGGTTTGAATTTCACCATCAACGAAGCTATCGAGGTTTACCACCAAGATGTTAAAGCTTACGACGTCACCGACGAAAACGGCCAATTTATCGGGGTGCTCTACACTGATTTCTTCCCCCGCGACACCAAACGTCCGGGCGCTTGGATGACCGACTTCGCAGGCCAATGGAAAGACGCTGCCGGATTCGACCACCGTCCGCTCGTTTCTATCGTGATGAACTTCACCAAACCGACAGCCGACAAGCCGTCTCTGCTGACCCCCTACGAAGTTGAGACTTTCTTACACGAATTCGGTCACGCTCTCCACGGGCTACTGTCGCGTTGCAACTATTCTTCTCTTTCAGGAACAAATGTATATCGCGACTTTGTCGAACTTCCCTCTCAGTTCAACGAAAATTATCTGACCGAAAAAGAATTCCTCGACTCTTTCGCGAAAAATTATTTGACCGGCGAACCCATTCCCCAAGAACTCGTCGACAAGATTATCGCTTCGTCTCAATTCGGAGCAGCTTACGCTTGTATGCGTCAATTATCTTTCGGATACATCGACATGGCATGGCACTCTTTGACTGACACAACAGAAGTTGCCGACCCGATGGCGTTCGAGCTCAACGCTATGGAATCTGTCCGCATCTTCCCCAATGTTGACGGTTCGGCTATTTCTCCTCAATTCAGCCATATCTTCTCCGGAGGTTATGCCGCAGGCTACTATTCTTATAAATGGGCAGAAGTGCTCGACGCAGACGCATTCGCTCATTTCAAAGAAAACGGCATCTTCGACCGCAAAACTGCCGACTCTTTCCGTCAGAACATTCTCGAAAAGGGTGGCACAGAAGCGCCCGATGTTATCTATAAACGCTTCCGTGGTCAAGACCCATCTATCGACGCTCTCTTGATTCGTGACGGCATCAAGAAGCCCGAATCTCCGGAATCTCTCTTGAAAAAAGATTGATTAAATCTGCTTTAGCAAATTAAGCAACATATTTGAGGCTCTCGGCGCTACATATCGCCAAGAGCCTCAACTATTATTAAGCAAGTTTGTTAGTATCATAAACCATATCAATCAGCAAAATCAATTACCTTTGCATAACCATATTCTGTCTAACATAATGGACACCTTAATCAACATATTAGCCGTATTTCTCGGAAGCGGTACAGGCGGCGCTGCCAGATACCTCGTCGGCAAACTAATTAAGTCAAACATCAACCCTTCGGCATTCCCTTGGGATACATTCTCCATTAATATCCTCGGATGTCTAATCATCGGCATTCTATATGGCATCTCAGCCGACAGCCAATGGCTATCGCCAAGGCTAAAGCTTCTCCTCGCCGTAGGCTTCTGCGGAGGATTCACCACATTCTCAACCTTCGCCAACGAAAACTATCTTCTCCTCAACAACTCTAACGTCATCACTTTCGCCATCTACACAACAGCGAGCATCATAACCGGCATCCTCGCCGTCGCCCTAGGCTACTCTCTCTCTCGCTAACCTCGAGTTAACATACTATTCCACAAAATAAGAATAACTCGTTTCATATGAATTGTGGTTATCTACCATTTTCTGCAACATAATAAAAATTGCGCCCTTCGGTCATCAGTTTCGAAGGGCGCAATTTAACTTTTCTATTAGCTATGCTTATTATTCTTGGTTAATCAACTTATTGTTAGAGCCATCGCTATAAACAACAACATTTATGCCGGGCCATGGCTTAGAGCTATAAATTCCTTGTATATTGTAATATCCAATCACATCAGCATCAACCGACGCTTCTATTGAGCCAATCGCACCCATTGGAATCGCTTCTATTGTCTTGAAATTTTTCCACATAGGAGCATTCTGATATAGTGACAAACTACCTTCAGGGACATATAGAGGGGTGTTCTCTAATATCGTCTCTTCGAATACTTTGACTTGTTCGGGAGTTGTTGGTGGAGTTGCTGACATACAATAAACACTCTCCAAACTGCCACAATTTCTGAAAGCACCGCCTCCAATCTGTTCCACAGATGCCGGAAGTACGACCGATGTCATTTCGCTACATTTGCGAAAAAACGCAACAGCACCGACCTTTGTAACCGTATATTCACATCCGTCAGACTCAATCGTTGATGGTATAATCAACTCTCCTGACACATTATCTATCCACCAACCGGTAGGCAATCGCGTCACCTCGGCAGTCATTGTTTCAGAATTAATATAATAATAGATGTTGTCTACTCTCACTTTTGCTTCTTCCGGACCTACTATATATATATTACTAAATTGGTTCCAGTGTTCGTCACTTAGGTATTCATCTATACTTCGAGCTGGAACAAATAGCTGTGCATTCTCAAATGCATATTGACTGAATAGCGTTTCATACATATATGAATGTGTCGGCTCATCCATATTACAGTAAATATTTTGCAATTCACAGCCATAAAAAGCATAATCTCCTATATAAGTTACAGTATTGGGAATCGTCACTGATTTCAAGTCCGTTTGGAACGCGAAAGCATATTTTTTGATAGACTCTGTTCCTTCCGGGAATACAACTTCTTCAACGCTTTCTCCATTAAGCAACAACTGACAAGAACCCCTACTCTGATTCACACAAAATGGATTGGAAGCGAAAGAGGTGAATTCAATATCACACCAAGCCTTAAGATCTTCAATAAGAACTCTTCTAATACGCCGACAGTTTTCGAAAGCTAGATTGAGGATTCGTTTTACTGAAGCCGGGATAGTAACCGATTCCAACATAACGCAATTGGAAAATGCACCATACGCGATTTCAGTAACCCCCTCCGGAATTACGAGATCAAAAATCTCTTGATCATTCACTACAAGAGAATGACTCGTAGTAATTTCCGAATATGACTGAAGATTACACCATGCAGCAAGATCTGTAATTTTAATTTGCGAAATATTACAACCATGAAACGCATCGGAATCTATTAATTTAAGCGTCTTGGGGAACGAAACTGATGTTAATCCGGCGCATCCATAAAATGCTCGACAACCGATCGCAGTTACTTCATATTGCTTATCTTCGAAATCTACAGATTCCGGAATAATAACATTGCCTGAAACATAGTTTCCATTTTGAGTTCTATAAACAGAAAGGAAAGTAACTTCTGCTGTATTATCGTCAGAATTCAAAATGTAATATAAGTCACCAATTTTAACTTTATCGTTACTTCTATCTTCTTCTATTCTGGGAATTGAATTCCACCCTTTAGCATTCTTATATTGTTCGACACACCCTTTAGGAACCTTCAGACAACGAACGTTCCACCATGGGTCTGAATCATCATAAGTCGGAGGAACTTCTGATTGGCAATATATATAATCCGTTTCTGTGAAATTTGACCAACCAATATATTCAACAGAACTAGGGATGACTATCGAATTCAACCCGTAACAATTGGAAAATGCACCATTCTCTATTTTCTTTACCGAGTTTGGAATAAAAACTTCAGTTAAGGAGAAATTCGTCCAAAATGCAGAACTGCCAATAGTATGTACGGTATTCGGGATGATAACACTTTCGAAATTAGTACACATCAACGCATTTTCACCAATAGAAGTTACTTCATATTGTTCACCATTATAATCTACTATTGGCGGGATTACCAAATCTACAGGCAAGGGATCATAATTTTCATCCCAGTGATAGTTCTGCTCGTAATCCCCTGACTCTACTACTATATCATTCGTCAATTCTGCAGTCTTATCATCGGAATTTAAGTAATAGTAAAGGTTGCCAATCTTTATTTTCTCTGCATTCGAATACATCGATGCAAACAGCAGGAATAATAGCAAATAAAACTGTTTCATCATTCTGTGGTTTTAAGAACACTAATCAAATAGTTCGATAATAATCGCGGTTGTTAATAAATCTTTCTTTTAACAATTGATTAGACTGCCTTCGGCTCACAAAAATGGCATTAGATTATACAAAAAAGCGTGAGAGCCTTACCGTTGCTCGTTCCACAATCGGAGGCCTTCGCATTGCCCATCTCAGTCGAACGAGCAAACATGCAGAAACCTCACGCAGAATATGACAACACACCATCAATTTATGCTCACGCATAACGATGGCGCATATATACATATCCACATAAAGCATCTTACTGTTTGCCTCATTCTTGACTGAGATTGAAAAGTTGCGAAGTTTCCGATTGTCAAGAATAAGCGTCAAGTAAACGCTTATAAATATTATGTCGCCGACCCACCCGCATTGCCCATGACCGGGTCTCTGCGTGTCGGTCTGCAACTGCAAAGATATACATTATTTTTTATAATTACGCAACGAATTACAATATATTGTAAAATTTCATAGTAATTAAAAGACACCTTCAAAACTCGCTGCTTGAGGTTACCAAGGGAATCAAGCTGATTGAATACAAAAAAGGTCACACACCATAACTATTACTCCAACTACAAAATGGATACTTAAAAAATATTAAGTATATATTAAATTTATAAGACACGACATAGCAAACCATGCATTATAAAGCACAAACGGTCCTCAAAATAGCCCGGTTCTGACATTTTTCAGTTTTTTTAGAGATTATTTCGCCAAAAATCACTAACTTTGTCGGCTGAATTGGTTTCCTCTCCAAATTATACCATTACTTACGGGATTTTCGCCGTAGATTAGGTCATATTATCCCACCTCACTTCCAAAAGGAATAAAGTCATTTAGAATAAGCTATGAAGTTGCTTCAAGCCAAATTAGCCCAATACACCGCGCCTCAGCAGGCTAAAGCCGCCGGTGTTTATCCCTACTTCCGCGCCATCGAAAGCGAGCAGGAACCGGAGGTTATCATCAACGGCCGCAAGGTGCTTATGTTCGGCTCTAATTGCTACTCAGGTCTCGTTAGCGACCCCCGCATCAAGGAAGCCGCCATTGAAGCCACCAAAAAGTATGGCACCGGTTGCGCCGGATCTCCCTTCCTTAACGGCACACTCGACCTTCACAAGAAGCTCGAACAGCGCATCGCTGAATATATCGGTAAAGAAGATGTAATGATCTACTCTACCGGTTTCGAAGTAAACCTCGGTGTCGTTTCTTGCTTGACAGGTCGCGAAGACTATATCATCTATGACGAGCAAGACCACGCTTCTATCATTGAAGGTCGTCGCTTAAGCTTCTCTACTTGTTTGAAGTATAAGCATAACGACATGGAGTCGCTCGAAAAGCAGCTCCAACGTTGCGCCCCCGACAAGGTTAAACTCATCGTAACCGACGGCGTATTCTCAATGGAAGGCGACGTTGCAAACCTTCCCGAAATCGTTCGTTTGGCAAAGAAATATAACGCTGCAGTTATGGTTGACGAAGCCCACGGTATCGGCGTATTCGGTAAAGGCGGTCGAGGAACTTGCGACCACTTTGGCGTGACTAAGGATGTTGACCTCATCATGGGTACATTCTCTAAATCATTCGCTTCGCTCGGAGGTTTCATCGCTACCGACAAAGAAATCACCAACTACTTGCGTCACCACTCTCGTTCATATATCTTCACCGCCTCTATCACCCCCGCCTCAACAGCGGCTGCTCTGAAGGCCATCGACTTGATGATCGAAGAACCCGAACGTCAGGAAAATCTCTGGAAGATTACCGAATTCGCCCTTAACGGATTCCGCCAAATGGGTTGCGAAATTGGCAATACTACCACTCCGATTATTCCCCTCTTCATCCGCGACGACTATAAGACCTACACCGTAACTCGCGACTTATTCGAAGAAGGTCTCTTCGTAAACCCCGTAGTTACTCCGGCTGTCGCTCCGCAAGACACCTTGATTCGCTTCTCTCTGATGGCAACTCACACCCAAGAACAGGTTGAATTTGCCCTCGAAAAGATCGAAAAAGTATTCCGCAAACATGGAATTATCAAATAATCCGAAAATAAACTTCACGGATTAGCTTGATTTCTCCAAAATAATTCTTAACTTTGTCCTCGGAATCGGCCTTTGACAAAATAACTCGAGGGCAAAGTATCGCGCAAGTGGCGTAATTGGTAGCCGCGCTAGACTTAGGATCTAGTGACTTCGGTCGTGGGGGTTCGAGTCCCCCCCTGCGCACATAACATCTAGTATCAACCACCGACAAAGGGACGCAGCAAACTGCGTCCCCTTGTTTTAGGGGGCTATAGGAACCTCGGAGAATGGTTTTTCACGTTAGACGATGCCCCGTTACCGCGAGAAATCTATTACCGAAAAGAAAACTCCTGCCGCGCCCCATTTTAGGCAGACTCATGAACAAAATCATTGAAAAAGAGCATTTCTCGGAAAAAGTCGTTAAGCTCGTCGTTGAGGCGCCAATGATTGCTCGCGCTCGCAAGCCGGGTCATTTCGTCATCGTTATCCCCAACGAAAAAGGCGAGCGAATCCCTCTAACTATTGCCGACGCTGACATTAGCCGTGGCACAATCACTCTAGTAGTACAAGCCGTCGGAGCATCCTCTGCCGAAATCTGCGCCAAAGAGCCCGGCGAATATCTCCACGACGTTGTCGGGCCGCTCGGAAAAGCAACTGAGATCAAACACTACGGGACTGTGGTCTGCTGTGGAGGCGGCGTTGGCGTCGCTCCGCTATTGCCGATACTCCGCGCCATGAAAGCTGCCGGAAACAGAGTTATTTCTGTTTTAGCCGCTCGTTCAAAAGATTTAATTATTCTCGAAGAGCAGGTGCGCGAATCTTCCGACGAAGTTATTATCATGACCGACGACGGCAGTTATGGCAACCAAGGACTTGTCACCGACGGCGTCGAGGCGGTCATCAAGCGCGAAAACGTAGACCTTGTCTGCACTATCGGTCCGGCAATTATGATGAAATTCGTTAGTCTGCTAACCAAGAAATATGACATCGCAACTATCTGCTCACTCAACACTATTATGGTTGACGGCACGGGCATGTGTGGCGCATGCCGAGTAACCGTGGGCGGAAAAATGAGATTCGTATGCGTCGATGGCCCGGAATTTGATGCCCATCAAGTCGACTTCGACGAAATGTTAATGCGCCTTCGCTCTTATTGATTTTCCCCTAAGCCCCATGGACAACTCTACCACAATATCTCCGCGCGACGCGCAATGGCGCGAAGAACTGCGCAAATCGCTCACTGTCAAAGAGCGTATGGCGACGCCGCGCGTTAAAATGCCAGAATTAGACCCGGCATATCGTATCACTTGCAACGACGAAGTCAACCAAGGGCTCTCTGAAGAGCAAGCTGTCGTTGAAGCGACTCGCTGTCTCGACTGCCCCGCCCCTCAATGTATGACCGGATGCCCGGTATCAATTAACATTCCCGGTTTTATTAAAAATATCGAACGAGGCAACTTCGCAGATGCGGCTACCGTTTTAAAAGAAACATCCGCACTGCCCGCTGTCTGCGGACGAGTTTGCCCCCAAGAGCGCCAATGCGAATCAAAATGTATCTATAATAAGACTAAACGACAACCGGTTGCAATTGGTTATCTCGAACGATTCGCATCGGATTATGTCCGCAACAATCCTTCAACATCAACCACTACCCTCGCAACTGACGCAACTGCTAACACCATCAAAATCGCAGTTGTCGGTTCCGGCCCGGCATCTCTCTCTTTCGCCGGCGAAATGGCTCGCCAAGGTTACTCTGTATCCGTCTTTGAAGCGCTCCACGAAATTGGCGGCGTCTTGAAATATGGCATCCCGGAATTCCGTCTTCCCAACGAAATCGTCGATGCCGAAATCGAGCAACTTCGCCGTATCGGAGTAGAATTCACTACCGACTGCGTTATCGGTAAGACTCTCTCTTACGAAAACCTTATCGAGCTAGGCTTTAAGGGAATATTCGTAGCATCCGGTGCCGGTCTACCCCGCTTTATGGGAATCCCCGGAGAGAATTACATCGGAGTAATGTCGAGCAATGAATACTTGACTCGCGTCAACCTCATGGGCGCCGGACGTCAAGGTTGGGCAACCCCCGTAATCCAAGGCAAACGCGTCGCAGTTATCGGCGGAGGAAACACGGCAATGGACTCTTGTCGAACAGCCCGCCGAATGGGCGCCGAAGAAGTTTATATCGTCTATCGCCGTTCAGAGGCAGAAATGCCTGCTCGCCTTGAAGAAGTGCGTCACGCAAAAGAAGAGGGAGTTACATTCCTAACCCTCCATAATCCTATCGAATATCTCGCCGACGAAAAAGGGCGCGTCAGAGCAATGCGTCTGCAACGCATGGAGCTCGGTGAGCCTGACGCATCAGGTCGTCGTTCGCCAGTGCCGGTCGAAGGTGACATTACCGAAGTTGCTGTCGATGAAGTTATCGTCAGTGTCGGCGTCTCTCCCAATCCGTTAATCCCGGATTCAATTGCCGGACTTGACGTTACCCGCCGTGGCACCCTCGTTGTTGATGACGCAACACTAGAGACAACCGTCCCGATGCTCTTTGCCGGCGGCGACATTGTCAGAGGCGGCGCAACCGTAATTCTCGCTATGGGCGATGGTCGCCACGCTGCCGCGGCTATGCACAAAAAAATTCAACAGACTCTATAACTTCGTATCTACGAAACAGTCATATACCAACCCAACGAAGATGGAACAATTGACTATCGACGAAATTTATCGCGCACAATCGGTGCTCAGCGATGTGGCTCGTCACCCCAAAATCATCGGCCCGACCCAGCTCTCTGACTGCTGTCAAATATTCCTCAAACCGGAAAATCTTCAACACACCGGAGCGTTTAAACTCCGTGGAGCGTATTACAAGATTTCACAGCTAACCGAGGAAGAAAAAAAACATGGCGTTATCGCATGTTCGGCAGGCAATCACGCTCAAGGCGTAGCCCTCTCGGCAACTCAAAACGGCATTAAGTCGCTGATATGCCTTCCGGCTGGCGCTCCAATCTCGAAAATCGAAGCGACAAAGCGCCTTGGCGCAGAAGTCTGCCTCGTGCCGGGTGTCTATGACGACGCTTACGCCAAAGCGTTAGAGTTGAAAGAGCAAATGGGATATACATTCGTCCATCCATTTAACGACCCGAAAGTAATCGCCGGACAAGGCACAATCGGTTTGGAAATCCTTGAAGAGCGCGACGATATCGACGCAATCGTTGTGCCGGTTGGCGGTGGAGGTTTGATAGCAGGAGTCGCATTCGCTGTCAAGACCTTACATCCCGAGATAAAAGTATACGGAGTGCAAGCTGCCGGAGCACCGTCGATGGCTGAGTCTATGAAAAAACATGAGAGAGTTCATCTCGATTCTGTATCAACAATCGCAGACGGTATCGCCGTTAAAGAACCGGGCGACTTGACCTATGCTCTCTGCGAAAAATATGTCGACGAAGTCGTAACCGTTAACGACGACGAAATCGCAGCCGCAATCCTTGCCCTTATAGAGAAACAAAAACTCGTAGCTGAAGGTGCCGGAGCTGCTGCGGTTGCCGCAGCCATGTTCGGAAAACTTCCGATTGACGGGAAAAAAGTTGTATGTCTGGTTTCCGGCGGAAACATCGACGTCAACATCCTCAGCCGCGTTATCAATCGCGGACTACTCAAAAACGGACGCCTCTGTCAGCTCGAATTAGAAGTGCCCGACAAGCCCGGCACCCTCTCGCAAGTGCTCAAAGTTGTTGCAGACCATGGCGGCAATGTCTTAGCTGTCAACCATGAGCGAGTTTCAGTTGCCACCCAAATCAACTCTTGCACTCTTCATCTTGAGCTTGAAACTCTCGATAACGACCATGTTGAGCGACTGACCAAAGCCTTAGACGAAGCCGGATTCATCGTAAAATAACCTTATCCCCCCAAAAAAACCTTAATACCATGTCAAGACTCATAACTCGGCAAGAAATCGCCGAAGCTGCCGAAGCGGCATACACTATGGCTCGAGTCGACAACGGAGGCCAAAACGCCCATTACATCCCCTATCTGGCAAACGTCCCCTCCGACCTTTTCGCCTTGACAGTCACCCTCCCCGACGGAGAGGTTTTCAGTTTTGGAGACGATGCGTATCTATTCGGAATCGAGTCAGTCTCTAAAGTGGCAACAGCTATTTTGGCGATGAAACAATGGTCTCCCGAAATGGTATTGAGAAAAATTGGAGCTGACGCTACCGGGCTCCCCCATAGCTCTATATTCTCAATACTTTTAGAGAATAACCATCCGTCAACCCCGCTTGTTAACGCCGGAGCAATCTCAACATGTTCGATGGTCAAACCTCTCGGTAATCCGATAGGAAAATGGAAAGCAATCATAGACAACATGGCAGCGCTCTTCGGTTCGGAGCCGACACTAATCGACGAGCTTTATCATTCAGAGTCTGACACCAATTACCGAAACCGGTCAATGACATGGCTATTGAAAAAATATGACCGACTCTACGACGACCCGATGATGAGTCTTGAACTTTATACTCGTCAATGCTCGCTCGGCGTAACCTGTCGTCAACTTTCAACAATGGCGGCGACCATCGCTAATGATGGCGTCAATCCGATCACCGGAGAGAATGCCTTCCCGAAAGAAATATCTCCGAAAATTATAAGCATGATGACCTCTGTCGGATTCTATCAACATACCGGCGATTGGATGTTCTCTTCAGGTCTACCCGCAAAAACCGGCGTAGGAGGCGGCATTGTTGGCGTACTGCCCGGGCTGCTCGGAATCGCCGCATTCTCGCCTCGTCTTGACGAAGCAGGCAATTCAGTCAGAGCACAAGCCGCAATCAAGCACTTTATGCAAACTCTCGACCTCGGAATTTTCAATTCTACACAAGTTGAATTAGGATAAACCCACCTTTTTCAATCTTTTTAGTAGAATTTATTCGTTTTTTTCAACATAAAGTATTGATATACGCATTTTTTTGCTAACTTTGCCACCAAACATCGCCAGAGGTCACCATCATCACGCCCTCCGAGATTAATCCGCAACTTAATATTCATAAATATATCAAACACTATAAAACAATGAAAGAATTAGTAGAAAAGGTAGCTTCACTTTACGAAGCCTTCCAGAAAGAAGCTACAGCTCAGCTCGAAAATGGTAACAAAGCTGCCGGCACACGTGCCCGCAAAGCTTCTCTCGAAATCGAGAAAGCCATGAAGGAATTCCGCAAAGCTTCTCTCGAAGCTTCTAAGGCTTAATCCTTCTATTTTTAACCGCTTTCAAGGGCGGGAATCCGAAAAATGTTTCGGATTCCCGCCCTTGGCTTTCTCCCACCTATCAGCTAAATAGATTAAAAACACCGGTAGTAGGCGTGAATTTTTAATTCGGTTTGATATAACCTTAGGCAAAGACTTCTCATTACGCAAAATGGGAGGAAATACAGGCATGGGAGGTGAGTAAATCAACATTGTCTAATAATCGTTGCTCGCTTATTTTTATCAGTTAAACAACACAGAATTACAGATTGACTCGACTTATGCTTTTTTCGAGGAGGTAATTGCCGAAATAACATCGGGAATTTGTAATTTTGCGTTATGGAGCAACGAATGATTAAAACCGACGAAAACCTGCGTCGCGCATGGGAATTTGTTGAACGCACCGGTGTTAGTATTTTTCTAACAGGAAAGGCGGGCACGGGAAAAACTACTTTCCTTAAAGAGGTATTGAAAAACAGTGCAAAAACGGCCGTTGTTGTTGCCCCGACGGGAGTTGCGGCGATAAACGCCGGCGGTGTAACGATTCACTCTTTTTTCCAAATATCCCCTGCGCCTTATATTCCCGGAGCAGAAACTCGCGAACAATACGCTTTTTCGAAACAGAAGTTACGCGTTATTCGCTCTATCGATCTTCTTATCATTGATGAAATATCAATGGTAAGAGCAGACTTGCTCGACGCGGTCGATCATGCTCTCAAAAAATATCGCCGCGATACGCGCCCATTCGGCGGTGTACAACTACTAATGATTGGCGACTTACAGCAACTCGCTCCGGTTGTCACTCAACGCGACGAGGAGCTCTTACGCGATCACTATTCTACGCCATATTTCTTCGGCAGTCATGCCCTGGCGCAAATCCCATATGTCACAATACAACTCGAAAAGGTCTTCCGCCAGCAAAACACAGAGTTTGTTGAGCTCCTCAACCATATCCGTGACAATCGCCTAAGCGAAAGCGATAGACGGTTACTAAATTCTCGCTTGAATCCGACTTTTGTCCCCGACGGGAATAGCGGATTTATCCGACTGACAACCCACAACTCGTCGGCCGACTCTTACAACGAAAATCAGCTAAAAAAGCTCTCGACACACGCTGTCACATACCGCGCGCAAGTTAAAGGCACATTTCCGGAACTCGCCTACCCTACTACAGACGAATTAGTAATCAAACCGGGAGCACAAGTGATGTTTGTCAAAAACGACACTACTGCTCACGAATACTACAATGGTCTTATCGGTCAAGTTATTTCGGTAAACGAGAAAAGCGCAACGATCCGTGTGGCCGGACGACAAACACCTATCGAAGTAACCCCGCAAGTTTGGGAAAATACTCGTTACAAAATCAACGAAGCGACCAACACGATAGAAACCGAGGTGCAAGGCACTTTCGCCCAAATGCCCCTCAGATTGGCGTGGGCTATCACAATCCACAAAAGCCAAGGACTAACTTTCGATCGCGTTATCATTGACGCCGGAGCATCGTTCGCTCCCGGACAAGTTTATGTTGCTCTCAGCCGTTGCCGCACCATCGAGGGGTTAGTGCTGGCAACTCCAATCGCTGAAGACTCATTGCGTCCGGACCCCGCAGTTGCACAATACATTTCATATCAATCTGAAGCCGCCCTACGCAGCATCGAAATGCTCGACGGCATTAAAGCTGAATATTACCGCCAACTGCTCGCCGAGCTATTCACATTCCGCGACATTGTTACACGCGAAGAAGCCCTCAACAGATTCGTCTATACAACATATCGCCACAGCTACCCCGACGAAGCAGCCGCCCTCAAACGTATCGCCGAAGAGCTACGCAGTAAAATCACCGACGTCTCTGACAAATGGCTAGCAATGATACAAACGCAATCTATCGCGACACTCAACGATCGCGACTTCCTTTTGCGTGTACGTAAAGGTGCGGTATATTTCTACAACACCTTAATCGACATATTCGGCAACACAATACAACGCTGTTCAAAAATCAAAACCGAAAACAAAAAAGCCAACACCCGCGTTGCCGAATTAACCCTCGACTTAAAACAATCGATCCTAGCCCGCCTATACACCCTGCGCGACATTAACGAACAAGGCTATACTATCGCAAACTACCTAGGATCTAAACAGCAAGCGTGGATGAAAGCCTCCCGCGACCCCGAAGAAGAAGCTAAAGCTCGTCGACGCGAAGAAAAAGAGAACAAACGCAAAGCAAAAGCAAAAGCAAAAGCGAAAGTTGATACTGCTCCAAAAACATCAACTTACGATATCACATATAAACTATTCCGACAAGGTCTTTCTCGCGAGGAAATCGCCCGCGAACGAGGTCTCGCCGTCTCTACTATTTCCAACCATTTACTACGCTTCGTCGAGACAGGCCGCCTGACCGTAGAAGAAGTATTACCGGCTGTTACCATCCATGCCATTAACTCTGCAATCGACAGAGAAGGACCGGAAGCAGGCTACGCCTCCCTCCACTCCGCTCTGCCCGACCTCGACTATAATGACATCAGAATGGTCATCCACTCCAGAACCCTCTCCAAATAACACCAAAACAGTGAGCCTTAAATGGCGATTTGGGGGTTTCGGGAAAAATTCGTAAATTTGTGGCTTAAAAGCGATTCGGATTATTTTTCGACTGCTTTAGATTTAGAAACAATTAAACAACCGACATAACTGACAATGGCACAACAAGAAGACGTGTTCAAGAAAATCGTTTCCCACGCCAAGGAATACGGTTTTGTCTTTCAGTCAAGTGAAATTTACGACGGACTTTCTGCCGTCTATGACTACGGCCAAAACGGCGTAGAGCTTAAGAACAATATCAAACGTTATTGGTGGGAAGCTATGACTCTCCTCCATGAAAACATCGTCGGAATTGACTCGGCAATTTTCATGCACCCCACTATTTGGAAAGCGTCGGGCCACGTTGACGCTTTCAATGACCCATTGATCGATAACCGCGACTCTAAGAAACGTTACCGCGCTGACGTATTAATTGAGGAGCAACTCGCTAAATATGACGAGAAAATCGACAAGGAAGTGAAGAAAGCGGCTAAGCGTTTCGGCGATTCTTTCGACGAAGCAATGTTCCGCCAAACTAATCCTCGCGTTGCTGAAATCGTTGCTAAACGCGATGCTCTCCACGAGCGTTTCGCAACAGCAATGAATGATAACGATCTCGAAGGTCTCCGTCAGATTATCCTCGACGAGGAAATCGTTGACCCCGTTAGCGGCACTCGTAACTGGACCGAAGTGCGCCAGTTTAATCTCATGTTCAAAACCGAGATGGGTTCGACTGCCGACGGCGCAATGGCTGTTTACCTCCGCCCCGAAACGGCTCAGGGCATCTTCGTTAACTACCTGAATGTACAGAAAACCGGTCGTATGCGTATTCCTTTCGGTATCGCTCAAATCGGTAAAGCTTTCCGTAACGAAATCGTTGCCCGCCAATTCATCTTCCGTATGCGCGAATTTGAGCAGATGGAGATGCAATTCTTCGTTCGTCCCGGCTCAGAACTCGAATGGTTCAAGAAATGGAAAGAAACTCGTTTGAAATGGCACAAGGCTCTCGGTCTCGGCGATGAAAAATATCGTTACCACGACCACGATAAGTTGGCTCACTACGCCAATGCCGCTACCGACATCGAATTCCAGATGCCCTTCGGATTCAAAGAAGTTGAGGGTATCCACTCTCGCACAAACTTCGACCTTTCTCAGCATGAGAAATTCTCAGGCAAGAAAATCCAATATTTCGACCCCGAGCTCAACGAAAGCTACACTCCGTACGTTATCGAGACTTCAATCGGCGTTGACCGCATGTTCCTCAGCGTACTCTGCTCTAGCTACGAAGAAGAGCAACTCGAAGGCGGCGACTCTCGCGTCGTTCTCCACTTGCCTGAAGCTCTGGCTCCGGTTAAGTGTGCCGTTATGCCCCTCGTTCGCAAAGACGGGCTGCCCGAGAAGGCTCGCGAAATCGTTAACGACCTGAAGTTTGACTTCAATACTCATTACGAAGAAAAAGACTCTATCGGCAAGCGCTATCGTCGCCAAGATGCTATCGGAACTCCCTTCTGCATCACTGTCGACCATCAAACTCTCGAGGATAACACTGTTACCCTCCGCGAACGCGACTCTATGACTCAGACTCGAGTTAATATCGCCGACCTCCACGCTTTGATCCACGACCGCGTATCGCTCAACTCTCTTCTTCGCAAACTCGCTTAATCGTCGATTATATGAAAAAATCATATATCATCGGAATCGTAGTCATCGCCGTTTTAGGTTTACTCTGCGGCGGTGGTTGCTCTAGCTATAATGGCATGGTTGACGCCGATCAAGCTGTAAAAAAACAGTGGAGCCAGGTTGAAAACCAATACCAACGTCGAGCCGACTTGATTCCAAACCTTGTTAACACCGTCAAAGGTTATGCCGAGCACGAGTCGTCAACCCTCCAAGGAGTTGTTGACGCTCGCGCCGGACTAACCAAAGCATACAACGATGCTAACAGCGTTACCGGTGAAGCGGCTCAAGACAACATCGCGGCTTACCAACAAGCTCAGAGCAACCTGCGCGGAGCTCTTGACATCTATGTAAACGCGGTTAAAGAAGCTTACCCGGAACTCAAAGCTAACGACAACTTCAACAAATTGCAAGACCAACTCGAATCTACCGAAAACCGTATTGCAACCGAACGCCGTCGTTACAACGAAGAGGTTGAAACCTACAACAAAAAAGTGTTGCGTTTCCCCGGAAACATTTGGGCTTCAATTTTCAACTTCGACGCTAAAGAGATGTTTAAAGCTGACGAAGGCGCTCAAAAAGCCCCGACCGTTGAGTTTTAATCTCGCAATACCGACTACTTTTTCCATTCCCTTGAAATGAAAAAAATCCTGACATACATAGCCGGAGTAATGCTCTTAATGCCTGTCGTTTCTGCTTGTAGCGATGACGACGACAATAATAGTTCGGCGTCTACTTGGGATAGATATGAGGAATATCGCGAGGCGAATATTTCGTGGGTTGCTCAACAAGAAACCAAGCTTAATGACGACGGCTCTAAATATTACGAACGCCTCCAGCCTGATTGGAACGCCAATAGTTATATCTTGATTCACTGGTTTAACGACCGTGCTGAGACTGCACAAAATTTGCTTCCATTACTGACCTCTTCAGTAAGAGCAAGGTATATCGGTCGCAACTATCTCGGGCAAATCTTCGATGCCGACTCGACCAGCGAAAATGGCACATATTTCCTCGTGAATGGAGTCGTATCCGGATGGCAAGTAGCTTTACAAAACATGCATGTCGGCGACTCTGTTGAAATAATCCTTCCCTACAACCAAGGCTACGGAGAAACTTCAGCCGGAGAATTAATTCTCCCCTACTCTGCGCTTCAGTTTAACATGCGTCTAACCGACGTCGTTACCCTCGAAGTGCGCCCCTAACACACGACTGTCAGCCCTCTCGTTGCAAAACTCAGGGGCCAATTTAAACAACAAACCCGAATGGTCTGCTCTTAAGAGCCCCATTCGGGTTTGTTGTTTCTATAAAATGTCGTAGTTAATTACTTAGCTGCGCAACAGCCCGGTTTAGTAAGCGGAGTTGTAAAAACTACATACTCGCCCGGACGCATTTTAGAGGGGATAGCAGCTTTTACAGAGGGCGCAAACAAATTAGTCAAGCCAGCAACTTCAGGAGCTGCTCCAACGAATTTAACAGCCTCTTTTTTTGCTCCAAGATTAACGGCTACAACTACACGGGCATCTCCCAATATACGCTCAAAGATATAGAGGGTATTAGAAGTTGTCGGATAGCGCAACATTTTGGCGCCTTCGGGATGACCGGCAGCAAGAGCTTTGTTACCATGTTTGAGCGAGCAGAGGGTCTGATAGAATGTGAAATATTCGTTATGAGGATTCCACTGCGGAGCTTTATCCTTTTCAAAGAACTCAAACGCGCGGTTGAGTCCGGTTTCCTGACCGGTATAAATAAGAGGCATTCCAGGGAGTGTGAATGTCAAAACACCAAAGGCATTGGTGAATTTGCCAAGACGTTCGAATTCCGTACCTTCCCATGAGTTGAGGTCGTGATTGGTAATCATGCCCATCATATAGGTATCTGCAGGATACTCGGCAGCTTGAGCATTAATCAAGAGGTCAATGTCGGTAGCATATTTTGTAGGGAACTTGCGAGGCTCTGTCTCTCCCTTTCCTGCATCAACGAAGGTAAATTGACCCTGTGTGGCAGCGATTTCAGAAAACAAATCTTTCATCGGCCAGTTGTAGCCCATATCGAAACATACTTCCTGAATTTCAGGTTTAGCTGCCTCGGCAAGCATAAACAAACCGGGTTGTATGGCTTCGAGCTGAGGACGTGCTTCATTCCAGAAATCGGTCGGTACTTCTCCGGCTACGTCGCAACGATAGCCATCGATTCCAACCTCAGAAAGCCAGAATTTGAGAGCATCAATCATGCCCTTACGCATTTCGGGGTTTGAATAATCAAATTTGAAAACGTCAGTCCAGTCATACGGACCATACATTTCGCCCTTTTCGTTTTTAACGTACCAATCGGGGTGCTCCTCTACCCAGGCATTGTCACAGCCGGAATGGTTGGGAACCCAGTCGATAATTACCTTCATACCGAGTTCATGAGCCTTCTTTACCGTAGTCTTGAAGTCATCAATGGTGCCGAATTCGGGATTCAACGCTTTATAGTCGCGAACGGCATAATAGCTACCAAGCGAACCTTTGCGGTTCTTTTCAGAAATCGGATGAATCGGCATAAACCAAAGGATATCTACACCGAGTTCTTTCAGACGAGGCAATTCCTTATCGAAAGCCTTCAATGTGCCTTCGTCGGTAAATTGACGTAAATTAACTTCATAGATTACCGCATTACGGCTCCAACAGGGATGATTGATTTTTGTAGGCGCAGATGTAGCTACATTTACTTGCACGGGGGCTGTTTGCGCTACGGCTGTAAAGCCCAAAAGGCAACATAAGCCACAGGCAACTCCTTTAAGAATCTGTTTCATGGTGAATATAATAGTAATAATATTTTTTCCGATTACAAATATAATATCTTTCTACCATATTTCCAAACCGTTTGAAATTTAGCAAAAAGAAGATGTTACTAAAGCAAACGAGCGATTGATCTCTATAGAAATCAATCGCTCGTTTTAGAGTGAATTATTTAGATCTAAGTCTAAATTGGCTGAATAAAAAGAGTGTTTATCCGATATGCTCCGAAGTTGCAGCTACGGTTTCGTTTGAGGGAAGAACTACATCGTTGATATCTTCTTTTGAACCTACAACGAGTCGTTCATACTGACGAAGACCTGTACCGGCAGGGATCAAGTGACCGCAGATTACGTTCTCCTTCATGCCCTCAAGGGTGTCTGTCTTACCGTTGATTGCGGCTTCGTTAAGCACCTTGGTTGTTTCCTGGAAGGAAGCTGCCGACATGAATGATGAAGTCTGAAGAGCAGCACGGGTGATACCCTGAAGGATCTGTTCTGATGTGGCAGGAACGGCATCACGAACAACGACGGTCTTAAGGTCGCGACGTTTGAGCGCTGAATTCTCATCGCGGAGCTTGCGAGCTGTGATGATCTGACCGGGCTTGAGGTTTTCAGAATCACCGGCATCAACAACAACTTTCTTACCCCAAATGCGATCGTTCTCATCCATGAAGTCGCGTTTGTCAACAACTTGCTGTTCGAGGAAGCATGTGTCACCCGGATCGATGATGTTTACTTTACGCATCATCTGGCGAACGATTACCTCAAAGTGCTTATCGTTGATCTTCACGCCCTGCATACGGTAGACATCTTGCACTTCGTTAACGATGTATTCCTGAACGGCTGTCGGACCCATGATATTAAGAATATCGGTGGGGGTAATCGCACCGTCTGAGAGAGGAGTACCGGCACGTACGTAGTCGTTTTCCTGAACAAGCACTTGCTTTGACAGGGGAACAAGATATTTCTTCTCTTCACCAAGTTTAGAGGTAACGCAAATTTCGCGATTACCACGCTTGATGCGACCGAAGGTTACCTCACCATCGATTTCAGAAACGATTGCGGGGTTGCTCGGGTTACGAGCTTCAAAGAGCTCGGTTACACGGGGCAGACCACCGGTGATGTCACCGGCGCCGGATGCGGTGCGAGTAATCTTAACGAATACTTCACCGGGCTTGATTTCAGCACCCTCGTCAAGCATCAAATGAGCGTTAACGGGGAGAGCATATGTCTTAAGAATGTTACCATCTTTGTCTACGACGTGAGCCTCGGGAACGCGAGTGCGGTCTTTAGACTCGATGATAATCTTCTCGCGGATGTTAGATTGTTCGTCTGCTTCGATGCGATAGGTAACGTTCTCGACGAGGTTTTCATATTGAATCTTACCACCAACTTCGCTGACGATAACGGCGTTGAAGGGGTCCCATTCACAGATAACATCACCTTTCTTAACCTTCGCTCCATCGCTGAAGTAGAGCTTAGAACCATAAGGAATCTGAGCTGAGGTCAGCATCAAGCCGGTCTTGGCATCTACAATGCGCATTTCAGCAAGACGACCGATTACAACTTCAACGGGACGTCCGTTCATGTCTACTTCTTCAGTTGTTACAGTGCGGAGTTCTTCAATTTCGAGCACACCGTCGTAACGAGAAGTAAGAGTTGATACGGCAGCAATATTTGAAGCCACACCACCGACGTGGAACGTACGAAGTGTCAACTGAGTACCGGGCTCACCGATTGACTGAGCCGCGATTACGCCGACTGCTTCACCAATCTGAACAGAGCGATGAGTTGCAAGGTTACGTCCGTAACACTTAGCGCAGACACCATGCTTAGACTCACATGTGAGCACTGAGCGAATTTCGACTGCCTCAATGGGAGATGCGTCGATACGGTCGGCAGCTGCATCATTGATTTCTTCACCGGCATGAACAATGATTTCACCGGTTGTAGGATCTACGATATCATGAACAGATACACGTCCGAGGATACGCTCTGCAAGTGAAGCAACAATCTCGTCGTTGTTCTTGATTTCGCGACATACAAGACCACGAAGGGTTCCGCAGTCTTCTTCGCGGATAATAACGTCGTGTGCCACGTCAACAAGACGACGAGTCAAGTATCCGGCGTCGGCAGTCTTCAACGCAGTATCCGCAAGACCCTTACGCGCACCGTGAGTAGAGATAAAGTACTCCAACACGCTCAGACCTTCCTTAAAGTTCGCAAGAATCGGGTTCTCGATAATCTGACCACCTTCAGCACCGGCTTTCTGGGGCTTAGCCATAAGACCACGCATACCTGCCAACTGACGAATCTGGTCTTTAGAACCACGGGCACCAGAGTCAAGCATCATGAAGACAGAGTTGAAACCTTGATCGGCTTCGGTCATCTGTTTCATCAACACTTGGGTCAGCTGTGTATTAACATGCGTCCAAATATCGATAATCTGGTTGTAACGTTCGTTGTTGGTGATGAAACCCATTGCATAGTTGTTCATCACTTCTTCAACTTGTGCGTAACCTTCGTTTACGATAGCTTCTTTTTCCGGCGGGATGATAACGTCACCGAGGTTGAACGACAGACCGCCACGGAAGGCCATCTGGTAACCCATATTCTTGATATCATCGAGGAACTGAGCTGAACGGGGTATACCGCATTTCTTAATTACCTTACCGATAATGTTACGGAGTGATTTTTTAGAAATCAACTCGTTAACGTAACCAATTTCTTTGGGAACGAATTCATTGAAGAGTACGCGACCAACAGAGGTGTTTTCGATAAGACGCTTAACCGGATTGCCTTGCTCATCTACGTCGTCAACCATTACGCTTACGGGAGCGTGGAGGGTTATGCGACCTTCATTATAAGCGATTTGAGCTTCTTCAGGTCCGTAGAATTTCAAGCCCTCACCTTTAGCTCCCTTACGGAGTTTGGTGATGTAATAGAGACCAAGTACCATATCCTGAGAGGGAACGGTAATAGGTGCACCATTAGCAGGGTTAAGAATGTTGTGAGAACCGAGCATCAACATCTGAGCTTCGAGGATAGCCTCGTTGCCGAGAGGTAGATGGACAGCCATCTGGTCACCGTCGAAGTCGGCGTTGAACGCGGTACAAGCCAGCGGGTGGAGCTGAATTGCCTTACCTTCGATCATCTTGGGCTGGAAGGCCTGGATACCGAGACGGTGAAGTGTCGGAGCTCGGTTGAGCAATACGGGGTGACCCTTCATGACGTTTTCAAGGATATCCCATACAACCGGTTCCTTACGGTCTACAATTTTTTTAGCTGACTTCACAGTCTTTACGATTCCGCGTTCGATAAGTTTGCGGATTACGAAAGGCTTGTAAAGCTCGGCTGCCATATATTTAGGAAGACCACATTCGTGCATCTTCAACTCCGGACCTACGACGATAACCGAACGAGCTGAGTAGTCGACACGTTTACCGAGAAGGTTCTGACGGAAACGTCCTTGCTTACCCTTGAGCGAATCTGAGAGAGACTTAAGCGGACGGTTAGCATCAGTCTTAACGGCTGATGATTTGCGAGAGTTGTCGAGCAATGAGTCAACTGCTTCCTGGAGCATACGTTTCTCATTACGCAAAATCACCTCGGGAGCCTTGATTTCGATAAGGCGTTTGAGACGGTTGTTACGAATGATCACACGACGATAGAGGTCATTGAGGTCAGATGTTGCGAAGCGACCGCCATCGAGGGGAACGAGCGGACGAAGCTCGGGGGGAATGACAGGCACTGCCTGAAGAATCATCCATTCGGGCTTGTTGCGCGAAGCTGAAGCGCGGAACGACTCTACTACCTGGAGGCGTTTGAGAGCCTCGTTCTTGCGTTGCTGCGAACCGTCGGTATTAGCCTGGTCGCGGAGAGCATAAGAAAGGTCGTCGAGGTTAAGAGTCGAAAGCAAGTCATAGATAGCGGTTGCACCCATCTTGGCAACAAACTTTTCGGGGTCGTCGTCAGGAAGGTTGCGGTTTTCAGCGGGGAGTTTTTCGATAATATCGAAATATTCCTCTTCTGAAAGGAGATCGAGTTTTGCCACGGGGCGTTCGGGATCTACGTCTGCCGCTGCTCCGGGGTTGATTACGATGTAACGTTCGTAGTAGATTACAGCGTCGAGCTTCTTTGAAGGAAGACCGAGCAGATAACCTATCTTATTGGGAAGTGAACGGAAATACCAAATGTGAGCTACCGGAACTACGAGCTTAATGTGACCCATACGTTCACGGCGCACCTTCTTCTCGGTAACCTCTACACCGCATCGGTCGCAGACGATACCTTTATAGCGGATGCGCTTATACTTGCCGCAGTGACATTCATAGTCTTTAACCGGGCCGAAGATGCGCTCGCAGAAGAGGCCGTCGCGCTCGGGCTTATAGGTGCGGTAGTTGATGGTCTCAGGTTTGAGCACCTCTCCCGACGATTTCTCGAGAATTTCTTCAGGCGAAGCAAGCCCGATAGTAATCTTTGAGAAGCCGTTTTTAGCCTTTGTTTCTTTTCTAAAAGCCATATATGTTGTTGGTGTTTTTAGCTGAAAAAAATTTCTGATTTCCCCGATCTGATTCCCGACCTGGATGTCGGGAATCTAAATCGTATGGAAAATCGGCGTATTACTGCTCAAGATTGATGCTAAGGCCAAGGCCTTGGAGCTCGTGAAGGAGCACGTTGAGCGATTCGGGGATACCGGGAGTCGGCATCGGCTCGCCCTTAACGATAGCCTCGTAAGCCTTTGAGCGTCCGGTTACGTCGTCTGACTTGATTGTCAGAATCTCTTGGAGGATATGGGATGCGCCGAATGCTTCGAGCGCCCAAACTTCCATTTCTCCGAAACGCTGTCCACCAAACTGAGCCTTACCACCGAGAGGCTGCTGAGTAATCAGTGAGTACGGACCAATCGAACGTGCGTGCATCTTGTCTTCAACCATGTGGCCGAGCTTCAACATGTAGATAACACCTACGGTTGCGGGCTGGTCGAAACGTTCACCGGTACCACCATCGTAGAGGTATGTCTTACCATAACGAGGAATACCTGCTTTATCGGTCCATTCGTTGAGGTCGTCCATTGTTGCACCGTCGAAAATCGGAGTAGCGAATTTTTCGCCGAGCTCGCGACCTGCCCAACCGAGAACGGTCTCGAAAATCTGACCAAGGTTCATACGAGAAGGCACACCGAGGGGGTTCAAACAGATATCAACAGGAGTACCATCAGCGAGGAACGGCATATCTTCCTGACGAACTACGCGCGAAACGATACCCTTATTACCGTGACGACCTGCCATCTTATCGCCGACACCGATTTTACGTTTCTTAGCGATGTAAACCTTGGCAATCTGGATAATACCTGAGGGAAGTTCGTCACCGATAGAGATGTCGAATTTCTTACGACGGAGTTCGGCGTCGATTTCCTTAGACTTGCGGAGGTAGTTGACGATTGTCTGACGGATAAGATCGTTTTGATGAGCGTCTGTTGTCCATTTCGACAGATTAATAGTATCGTAGTCGATACCCTTAAGTGTAGCAGGAACAAAGTTTGCGCCCTTCGGAATAATGTCAGTGCCGAGGAAGTCCTTAACTCCGGCAGAAGTTCTGCCATCGGTGAGAACCATCAGCTTATTAACCAAGAGGTCTTTAAGGCTATTGAGACGTTCTTCATACTCTTCATCGAGCTTGGGAAGAAGAGCCTGTGTAGCCTTATTGCGACGGCCGGTCTTATTTGCACGTGAGAAGAGGTTTGTACCGATAACAACACCCTTAAGTGAGGGCGATGCTTTCAGAGATGCATCCTTAACATCTCCGGCCTTATCACCGAAGATAGCGCGGAGCAATTTCTCTTCAGGAGTGGGATCAGATTCTCCCTTAGGAGTAATCTTACCAATCATGATATCACCGGGAACAACATGAGCTCCAACACGAATGATACCACGCTCATCGAGGTCTTTGGTTGCGTCTTCAGAAACGTTGGGAATATCAGAGGTAAGTTCCTCCATACCACGCTTGGTTTCACGAACTTCGAGAGAGTACTCATCAACGTGAACTGATGTCAGGATATCTTCCTTCACCATACGTTCATTGAGCACGATAGCGTCCTCATAGTTGTAACCCTTCCAAGGCATGAAGGCTACCTTCAAGTTACGTCCGAGAGCGAGCTCACCGTTTTCAGTTGCATAACCTTCGGTGAGGATATCTCCCTTAGTTACGCGCTGACCGCGAGAACAAATCGGGCGCAAGTCGATAGTGGTAGACTGGTTGGTCTTACGCCACTTCGGAATATGATACTCTTTGACTGCATCTTCGAATGAAACGAATTCCTGCTCGTCGGTGCGGTCGTAACGGATACGAATAGTAGTTGCGTCAACAAATTCGATAACACCGGGGCCTTCCGCCATGATCTGCGTACGAGAGTCACGAACAAGCTGACCTTCGATGCCTGTACCAACGATAGGAGCCTCAGAGCGCATCAATGGCACAGCCTGGCGCATCATGTTAGATCCCATGAGGGCACGGTTAGCGTCGTCATGTTCGAGGAAGGGGATGAGAGATGCAGCGATAGAGGCAATCTGCTGAGGAGCAACGTCCATGAGCTCGATTTCTTCTCCGGGAACGATAGGGAAGTCGGCGTCTTGACGCGCTTTTACCTTAGCATTGATGAAAGAACCGTCGGCATTAACAGGAGCATTACCTTGAGCAATCATCTTGCCCTCTTCCATCTCCGCGGTAAGATAGGTTACGTCGTTGTTATCGAGGTCTACAACACCATTTGAAACCTTACGGTAGGGAGTCTCAATAAAGCCGAGGTCGTTGATCTTCGCATAAACGCAGAGTGAAGAAATAAGACCGATGTTCGGACCTTCAGGGGTCTCAATCGGACAAAGACGGCCATAGTGAGTATAGTGTACGTCTCGAACCTCGAAACCGGCACGCTCACGAGAAAGACCGCCGGGGCCGAGAGCAGACAAACGACGCTTGTGGGTAATTTCAGCCAGGGGGTTAGTCTGGTCCATGAACTGCGACAATGCGTTCGTTCCGAAGTAGGTATTGATTACCGAAGATATTGTCTTAGCGTTAATCAAATCAATCGGAGTGAAGACTTCGTTGTCACGAACATTCATACGCTCGCGGATTGTGCGAGACATACGAGCCAAACCTACACCGAATTGGTTGTAGAGCTGTTCACCGACTGTGCGAACACGGCGGTTGCTCAAGTGGTCAATATCATCGACATCTGTCTTAGAGTTAATAAGCTCGATAAGATATTTGATAATCTCGATGATATCTTCTTTAGTAAGCACCTTGACATCGATAGGAGTGTCAAGAGAAAGCTTTTTATTGATACGATAACGACCTACCTCGCCAAGATCGTAACGCTTTTCTGAGAAGAAAAGATTTGTGATGACTTCGCGAGCAGATGCATCATCTGGCGGCTCCGCGTTACGAAGCTGTCGATAGATATATTGAATAGCCTCCTTTTCAGAGTTTGTAGTATCTTTCTGGAGGGTATTGAAAATGATAGCGTAGTCTGAAGAATTAGCCTCTTCCTTATGGAGAAGGATAGTATCAACTCCGGATTCAAGGATGAGGTCAATGCTCTCTTCATCGAGCTCTTTCTCACGGTCGATAACAACCTCATTACGCTCGATAGAAACCATTTCACCGGTATCTTCATCAACAAAGTCTTCAACCCATGCGCGGAGCACACGAGCAGCAAGCTTGCGTCCGAGAGCTTTCTTCAAATTGGTCTTATTAACCTTAACTTCTTCAGCAAGGTCAAAGATGTCAATGATGTCTTTATCGGTCTCAAGGCCGATCGCACGAAGAAGAGTTGTTACGGGCAATTTCTTCTTTCGATCAATATAGGCATACATGACATTGTTGATGTCAGTAGCAAACTCAATCCAAGAGCCGCGGAAGGGGATAATACGAGCAGAATAGAGCTTCGTACCGTTAGAGTGGGTGCTCTGTCCGAAGAATACACCGGGAGAACGATGGAGCTGAGAAACAACAACACGTTCAGCACCGTTGATAACGAAGGTGCCCTTCTCGGTCATATAAGGAATCGGGCCGAGATAGACATCTTGGATTACTGTAGCAAAATCCTCATGATCGGGGTCAGTACAGTAAAGTTTCAGCTTTGCCTTCAAAGGCACGCTGTATGTCAGTCCGCGCTCCAAACACTCTTCGATAGTGTAGCGGGGCGGGTCGATATAATAGTCGAGGAATTCGAGTACGAAGTTATTACGGGTGTCAGCGATAGGGAAGTTCTCGGAGAACACCTTGTAGAGTCCCTCGTTGTTCCTTTTTTCGGGAGGGGTGTCGAGCTGCAGGAAATCCTGGAACGACTTAAGCTGAACCTCGAGGAAATCAGGGTAAGGAAGCGGATTCTTTACCGAGGCAAAATTTACGCGGGGTTTTGCGGTGTTTGCTTGGGATGACATCTATGATATTGTTAAGGGAACTCGAAAAGAAATTTTATATGCAAGAGGGAATATATCCAACTTAAGCCGCTATCAAACAGAGAAATAAGTCAATTCAATCAATAAATAAGCAAATTTCCCCTATAGCTAAATAAATTTAAATAAATTTAAATATTTGTAATTTACGCCAAATTAAGTTAAATCAAAACCCCCTCTTACACAAAAAGGTTAAGCGTCTGCAAAACGCAGACACTTAACCAAAACTGCCTGAGGAGTCAGGCGAAGTATTATTTCAGCTCTACTTCAGCGCCAGCCTCTTCGAGAGACTTCTTGAGGTTCTCAGCGTCAGCTTTAGCGAGACCTTCTTTAACAACGCTGGGAGCACCGTCAACGATTTCTTTAGCTTCCTTGAGGCCAAGACCTGTGAGCTCTTTAACGAGCTTAACAACCTGAAGCTTAGCAGCACCTGCTGACTTGAGAACAACGTCGAAGTTGGTCTTTTCTTCAGCAGCGGGAGCACCAGCGGCGGGGCCGGCAGCAACAGCGACAGCAGCAGCTGCGGGTTCAATACCGTATTCCTCTTTGAGGATGGTAGCGAGTTCGTTTACTTCCTTTACGGTGAGGTTAACTAATTCTTCTGCAAGAGCTTTGATATCTGCCATTGTAGTATTGTTTTTGATTGTTTGCGTTTTGTTGAATGTGATTGTTGATGAAGTAGCTATTATGCTTCCTTCTTAGAGAGAGTTTCGAGGATGCCGTGGATTGTATTACCACCAGACTGAAGGGCGGAAATAACATTCTTGGCAGGCGACTGAAGCAGAGCGATAACGTCGGCGATGAGCTCGTTTTTGCTCTTGATGTTAGCAAGAGTTTCAAGCTGGTCTTCACCAACATAGACAGTCTCTTCAACATAAGCAGCCTTGAGACGGGGGAGAACGTCGTCTTTCTTACGGAAGCTCTTGAGGAGCTTAGCAGGCGCGTTTCCTACGTTAGCACACATTATCGAGCTAGCGCCTTTGAGGGCGGGATAGATCTCGTCGTAGTTGCCATCGAGAGTTTCAAGGGCTTTGTGGAGTAGAGTATTCTTAACAACCATCAACTTGATGTCGTTCTTGAAGCATTCGCGACGGAGCGCAGAAGTCTTCTCAGCGTCAAGTCCGGCGGTCTCTACGAGGTAGAAGCAACCGTATTCTTTAATGGTTTCGGCGATTTTCGATATGATGAGTCCTTTCTCTTCTTTTTTCATTGTCGTAGTCTTTTAAGATTAGTCGTCAATGGTTTTAGAGTCGACTTTGATGCCGGGGCCCATTGTGCTCGAAACATAAATACTCTTAATATATGTGCCTTTAGCAGTAGCAGGCTTGAGCTTGATAAGAGTGTTGATAAACTCTTTGGCATTCTCCTTCATCTGCTCGGGGGTAAAAGATACCTTACCGATTGAAGTATGAACAATACCATTTTTGTCTACCTTGAAGTCAATCTTACCCTTCTTAACTTCCTCAACAGCCTTAGCTACGTCGGGAGTTACTGTACCACTCTTGGGGTTCGGCATAAGACCACGGGGACCGAGAACACGGCCGAGGGCACCGATTTTACCCATGATGGCGGGCTGGGTGATGATAACGTCAATATCAGTCCATCCACCCTTGATTTTTTCAATGTATTCGTCAAGACCTACGTAGTCGGCTCCGGCAGCCTTAGCTGCATTCTCCTGATCAGGAGTACAGAGAACGAGAACGCGAACCTGCTTACCAGTTCCGTGAGGAAGTGTAACGACACCACGGACCATTTGATTTGCCTTACGGGGGTCAACACCGAGGCGAACGTCGATATCGAACGAAGCGTCGAACTTAGCGTAGTTGGTCTCTTTTACCTTTACTGCGGCCTCAGCGAGTGAGTAGGCCTTCCCAGCTTCAATCTTCGATAAAGCTAACTTCTGATTCTTAGTAAGTTTTCCCATTTCAATTGAAGTTTATTAGTTGTTTTCAGGGAAAGCACCCTTAACGGCGATACCCATGCTCCTGGCAGTACCGGCAACCATTTTCATAGCCGAGTCAACGGTAAAACAGTTCAAATCGGGCATTTTGTCAGTTGCAATTTCCTTAACCTGCTCCCAAGTTACTTCAGCAACCTTATTACGGTTAGGCTGAGCAGAACCCTTCTTAGCCTTAGAAGCTTCGAGAAGCTGAATAGCTACAGGAGGAGTCTTAACGATAAAGTCGAAGCTCTTATCGGTGTAGTAAGTAATAACTACAGGAAGAACTTTACCGGCCTTATCCTGGGTGCGGGCATTGAATTGCTTGCAAAATTCCATGATGTTGATACCCTTGGAACCCAAGGCAGGACCTACTGGGGGCGAGGGGTTAGCAGCACCACCTTTAATCTGCAATTTGATCTGTCCAGCAATTTCTTTTGCCATTGTGATTAAAGCTTTATTTATTTAACGAAATGTGTCTATCCGTTAGCGGGTCAAAAAACGCGTAACCAAATTTTGATACCCTCCGGCAAAACACGATACTTACAAAACCTTCAATAGACCGGGCGTTCACCCACCCTAGCCTCATCCGTTTCCAGGTCTTTTCACACAAATAACTCGCGCGGTTCTATTTACACAAATCCTATGGATTTTTACAACAGAATATCCGTGCGAACTATTATATGATTCAGAGAATTATTCTCTTTCAACCTGAGAATTCTCAAGCTCAAGAGGAGTTTCGCGTCCAAAGATGCGAACACTAACCTTGAGTTTCTTCTTATCGGGGAAGACCTCTGTGATCTTACCATTGAAGCCATTGAAAGCGCCATAATTAACCTTAACGGTTTCTCCGACCATATAGTCGTTAACGCCCTCTTCGACATTCTCATTAATTTCATCAGCAGTTCCGAGCATTCTCATCACTTCGCTCTCGCGCAACGGTTCGGGCTTGGCATCTTTACCACGACCCTTAAGGAAGTCGATAACGTTAGTAGTATTGGTCAGCTCGTGAACAACTTCACCGATAAGCTCAGCCTCAACAAACACATATCCGGAATAAAGGTTACGTTCTTTAACAACCTTTTTCCCGTTTTTAACTGTGAGGACCTTCTCAGTGGGAATCAACACCTGAAAGACATGGTTGCCAAGATCGGTGTTTTTAATAGCACCATCAAGAAGTTCCTTGACCTTAGCTTCCTTTCCGGAAATGGCACGCAAAACGTACCAAGCCTTACGAGGAGCTGAGTTCTTTGCAACTGTAGATTTTTCTATATTCTTTTCAGACATCTTGATTATCACGAAAAAGGATTACTCTGCGAGGCGATAAATGAGGCGCATCAAATTTTCGATCACTTGATCCATGACTAAAATTATCAAAGCGATAATTACGGAAGCAAGCATCACGATACAAGCGCTCTTAATTAGCTGCGTCTTAGTAGGCCAAGAAGTCTTATAACGAAGTTCGTCGTAAGACTCCTCTATATTAGTAAGTAATTTCAATTTTTTCATTTGAGATCTTTTAGCACGGGTTGAGAGACTCGAACTCCCGACACTTGGTTTTGGAGACCAATGCTCTACCAACTGAGCTAAACCCGTATATAAGTTAAAGGTGCTTATCCAATCAGTGCCGGAACAGCACCTTTAACTATATTTTGAATCAGAGAGCCAAGGGCTCAGAGATTATTAGTCGAGGATTTCAGTGATCTGACCTGAACCTACTGTACGACCACCTTCGCGGATAGCGAAACGGAGACCCTGATCGCAAGCTACCGGAGTGATGAGCTCAACGATGATTTCAACGTGGTCACCAGGCATAACCATTTCAACACCTTCGGGGAGTGAAATTTCACCGGTTACGTCAAGAGTACGGATGTAGAACTGGGGACGATAGTGGTTGTGGAACGGAGTGTGACGACCACCTTCTTCTTTCTTCAAGATATAAACAGAAGCCTTGAATTTAGAGTGGGGCTTAACAACACCCGGGTGGCAGATAACCATACCACGCTTGATATCCTTCTTGTCGATACCACGGAGGAGAAGACCTACGTTGTCACCAGCTTCACCCTGATCGAGGAGTTTGCGGAACATTTCGACACCTGTTACAGTTGACTTCATGTCAGCGCCAAGACCTTGGATCTGAACTTCGTCACCAACCTTAACGACACCAGTCTCGATACGGCCGGTAGCTACAGTACCACGACCAGTGATTGAGAAGACGTCTTCAACAGGCATAAGGAAGGGTTTATCTACGTCACGGGGAGGCAGGGGAATCCAGTTGTCAACAGATTCCATGAGCTCCATAACCTTAGCTTCCCACTGGGGCTCACCATTAAGAGCACCAAGAGCAGAACCGCGGATGATAGGAGTTTCGTCACCGTCGTATTCGTAAGCTGAGAGAAGTTCGCGCATTTCCATTTCAACGAGTTCGAGCATCTCTTCGTCGTCTACCATGTCGCACTTGTTCAAGAACACAACCAAACGGGGAACGTTCACCTGACGAGCGAGAAGGATGTGCTCGCGAGTCTGGGGCATAGGACCGTCAGTAGCAGCAACTACGATGATAGCACCGT
>CAZXAZ010000014.1:0-77404 GCA_964638475.1 uncultured Alistipes sp.
GTTTTTCTGAATCTGCCAAATTTTTCAACAACTTTTTCTGAAAAATTTTTAAAAAGAAACGTCACAACATCACATTTTTCTCGCATAACTCACGAGCCCACAATGGTTTGTGTAATAATTATGCCATGTATAAAATAATTTACTAATTTTGTAAATAGAATTACGCAGTCAAAAACAATACACCTTATTATATAAAGGCACAATATTCCCCACAAAATTTCTAACTACTGCGTCAAAAAAAACGCTGCCTAACGAAAAAATAATATTCTGTAGAAATTAATCATGAATATCGAAATAATAGAATCATTAGAAGACCCAAGAGTCGCCGCATATACATCACTCACCGAAGCTCAACTTAGGAATCGACTCTCGCCGAATGACGGGATTTTCATCGCAGAAAGTCCGAAAGTAATCCGAGTAGCTCTTTCAGCTGGCTATCGTCCGATTTCGATGCTCTGCGAAGAACGACATATCAAAGGTGACGCTGCTGATATTATCGCTCAGCTTCCTGAAATGCCAATCTATACCGGTTCTCGAGAATTACTCCGCGAAATCACCGGCTACACCCTGACCAGAGGTGTACTCTGTGCAATGCATCGTCCCTCGCCACTCTCTCCGGAAGCCGTATGTAAAGACGCCCGGCGAATTGCCATTATAGACGAAGTCACCGACACGACAAATATCGGTGCGATATTTCGCTCAGCTGCAGCGCTCGGCATTGACGCCGTTTTACTTAGTCCGACAGCCTGCGACCCTCTAAACCGACGTGCCATCCGCGTTTCAATGGGCACCGTCTTCTTATTACCTTGGGCTTATTTAACCTCCAGCAACTATCTCGAGGAACTCCATCAACTCGGATTCAAGAGTGTCGCTATGGCACTCAGCGACAATTCCGTTTCAATCGACGACCCAATCCTACAAACCGAGCCACGATTAGCTATCATACTCGGCACAGAAGGCGAAGGGCTACCTAATCACATAATCGAACATAGCGACTACGTTGCTCGCATACCTATGTCGCGCCACGTCGACTCGCTTAATGTCGCTGCTGCCTCTGCAGTCGCCTTTTGGCAACTGCGCCACAGCTAACAGTCTACATCTCAATCGCCATCAAGCAGCAAAATCAATCGTAGATATACGATTTTTGTCGCAAAATTCGTTATATACGTATGCGATTAATCGAATTTATGAGAAATATAGCCCGATATATTAAAGCCCCTATGACCATAGCGTCAGTCCCTGCAAAAATAGCAACAATTACAAAACTCACTATTATTGCAACTATACTCGTCGGCACACTGACCGGATGTCGCGGAGCAAAGCTCTCCGTGGCAAATGAGCAGTTTGACCGTGGCGAATATTTTGAGGCACAAAAGACTTACCGCAAGATTTACAACAAGCTTACAAAGAGAGAAGATCGTCCTCAGCGAGGTGTAGTCGCTTATCAAATGGGGCTTTGTTACGATAAGCTAAGCATGTCGGCAAGAGCATCTGCCGCATTCGCTAACGCCATCCGCTATGAATATCCCGATTCTACCGCAATATTGCTGATGGCAAAATCGCTACAAAGCGAAGGCAAATACGCTCAAGCGGCCACCGCCTATGAAGACTATCTTAAACTAAACCCGAAATCGCCAGCCGCTCAAACCGGACTTTCCGGCTGTCGATGGGCTCAAAATCAAAAAGAACATCCAACTCGCTATATCGTAAAGCAATCAAAGCTGTTCAACTCGCGCCGAGCCGACTTCTCTCCTATGTTTCTCGACCGAACCGCTAAAGATGTCATATACTTTACAACCACCAATGAAAAAGTGACCGGCGACAAGAAAAGTGAGATTACCGGCATGAAAAAAGGCGATATTTGGATGGCTCGCAAAAACGAGCAAGGTGATTGGCAACGCCCGGAAGCAGTTGAAGGAGAACTAAATACAGAAATGGACGAAGGCGTTTGTTCCTTCTCTCCCGACGGATCGACAATGTATCTTTCGCGAGCACGCCGCGAGCCCAATTCCCCAACGACTGTTGAAATCTTCACATCACAGCGTAGCGACGCTAAATGGAGCGCACCCGTAAAATTCGACATCCTTAACGACACCGTTTCTGCTGTCGGTCATCCCGCAGTAAGCCCCGACGGCACTTGGCTATATTTCACTTCTGACATGCCCGGAGGCTCCGGTGGCAAAGACATCTGGCGCATCAACCTTCTCGACCGAGTCGGCTCCCTCGAAAACCTCGGGGAATTCATCAACACCCCCGGTGATGAAATGTTTCCCTATGTACGCACCGACTCTATCCTCTATTTCGCCTCCGACGGTCATCCCGGCTACGGAGGTCTCGACCTCTTCAAAGCAACACTCACCCCCTCCGGCGGTTGGAAAGTTGAAAACATGGGCGAACCTGTCAACTCTGCCGCCGACGACTTCGGCATCACCTTCGGAGATGGTGAATCAGGCTTTTTCTCATCAAATCGAAACGACGGACGCGGCTACGACCATATCTACTCATTCATTCTCCCAGACCTACAAATCTGGATTTCAGGCTGGGTGCTCGATCGCGACGAAGAACCGGTAGCTAACGCCGTAATCCGCATCATCGGCAAAGACGGCTCTAACCAAAAAGCCGTCGCAAAGCCCGACGGCACATTCCGCTTCCCCCTTCAACGAGGCGTTGAATATGTAATGCTCGCCGGAGCCAAAGGTTACCTCAACGCCAAACAAGAATTCACATCTGACTCTGCCGAGGAAGACGCAGAATATAGCGTTGACTTCATACTTGCATCTATCAACAAGCCGGTCGTAATCGACAACATCTTCTACGACTTCGACAAAGCAACCCTACGCCCCGAGTCACAATCAGCCCTCGACGAAATGGCTCAAGTGATGCGCGACAACCCCAACATCACTATCGAGATGGCATCGCACACCGACCGCAAAGGCTCAGATGAATACAACATCGATCTCTCCGGACGCCGAGCAAAATCAGTTATCGACTACCTCATCTCTGTCGGCATCCAACCAGAAAGATTACAATGGCAAGGCTACGGCGAAAGTCGTCCGAAAACAATCACAAAAAAACTCGCTCGCCTATACCCCCAATTCAAAGAAGGCGACATTTTGACTCCCGAATTTATCGAAACTCTTTCTGAAGAAGACGCCGAAGCCGCAGACCAAATCAACCGCCGCACCGAATTCCAAGTGCTTTCTATTGACTACGAGATGTTTTAATCTATGCGATTCCGAACCGAAATACAACCAATTACCGGACAGCAAGGCAACATTACCCACGATAGCCACATCTGGACAATCGGCTCATGTTTCGCTGACAACATCGGCGACCGCATGCTTTCAGAAGGATTCGACATCGAGGTCAATCCGCTCGGCACTCTCTACAACCCGTTGAGCATTCTCAACTCAATTTCAAATCTGGTCAGTGGACGCCTCTACAATCCAGCCGACTTCTTCCCCCACGAAGGAAAATACCGCAGTTTCGACTTCCACTCTATCTTTTGCAGAGCCACACCCGAAGCTGCTGCCGAATTTGTCAACAGTCGGCTATCAGAATTGCGACAAAAATTCTCTCAACTCTCTACTATCATTCTAACCTTCGGTTCTGCTCGTTGTTTCAAGCTCAACGCAACCGGTCAAGCCGTCGCAAACTGCCATAAACAACACCCCGACATCTTCCGCATAGAAGACCTCTCGGTCGACATCTGCGTCGAAGCAATATCAGAAACCCTATCACTCTTACGACGCGTTTGCCCCAACCTCAAGCAAGCAATCCTCACCGTTAGTCCGATTCGCCACAAAGCATACGGCCTTCATGCCGACAAACTTTCAAAAGCAACCCTACTGCTCGCCTGCGAGAAAGTGCGCCTCGCAAACCCCGATTTCATAACATATTTTCCCTCATATGAAATAATGATGGACGACCTTCGCGACTACCGTTTTTATGCCGCCGACATGGTCCATCCCTCAGAAGTCGCCGTTGACTATATCTACGAAATCTTCTCTCAGACATTCTTCACCACAAAGACCGCCAACGAAGCCGCGAGTCGATTGCGCGAATTCCGACGTTCTCTACATCGTCCGCAATTCCCCTCCGCTCAATAAGCACACATTTTAATTGCAATTTTTCGATTTGGCGATATGAGGATATTGTCGTAATTTTGCGATGATATTTTAAGGAGACAGACAAAAATGTTTGAGGATTTTATTCCACTGACAGACTCACGTTCATTGTCAGATGCGAACCATACAGTTTTCTTTGCGTTGCGCACAGCCACAGGCGACGGTCACCGCTATATCCCTGAGCTATACCGCCGAGGCGTAAGACATTTCGTTATTGAAGAATCAACAACCGCTATAGACCTCTCTGCGTTCCCCGACGCCCATTTTAAGAAAGTAGCTTCACCACAAAAAACGCTACAAGATTACGCCGCACAAAAGCGCCGTAATTTTGACGGGAAAGTCATCGCGATTACCGGTAGCCGCGGAAAGACCATGGTCAAAGAATGGCTCTGCTCATTGATGTCACCCGAATGGCATATTTGCCGTAACCCGCGTAGCTACAACTCCCAAATAGGTGTGCCACTATCAGTTTGGCGTCTATCTTCTGCTAACAACCTCGGCATTTTCGAAGCCGGCATTTCGCAAGCCGGAGAAATGGCGACATTGGAAGATATCATCAAACCAACAATTACGCTTATCACAAACATCGGTAACGCCCACGATGAAGGCTTCTCTTCGCGCGAAGAAAAAATTAGAGAAAAACTCATTCTTGCCAGCGAATCTCAGACCTTAGTATACCCTGCCGATGACTCTCTTCTAACAACGATTGCTCTCAAACTTTACCCCGATAAATATCATCTTTCTTGGAGCTTAAATAAAAAGACTCCACAAGCACCTCTCCAAATAAGCATAACTCAGCAACCCAATAATCAAACTCTTCTCTCTTATAAATACAAAAACAACGAAAGCAGACAAATAACACTGCCGTTCAACGCGTCTTGGCAAATCGAAAATACGATTAGCGCCTTAGCAATATTGTTGACTACCAATTATGATGACGCAACAATTGCCACTCGTCTTGAAAACCTTCATCCGATTGGCACCCGCATGCAAGTCAGCGCCGGAGTCAACGACTCACTAATTATTCACGACGATTATACCTGCGACATCTCTTCGCTACCGATAGCCCTCGACTTCGCCACTCGCCGACTAACAGCTCGTCGCAGACTCTCCGTTATTCTTTCGGATATAGACTCTGACGGTGATGACCTCTCAACAACATATCGTCGCATCGGAGAGTTACTCAGAATGCGTGGCGTCTCTCGACTGATTGGCATCGGCGAAGAAATTTCAGCACACTTCGCTGAAATCGGCATCGATGGAGAAGCACACCCTACCACCGATGCGTTTCTACGCGAAGTTACCCCTACGAACTTCAATTCAGAGCTAATACTTGTCAAAGGTAGTCACCGCTTCAATTTTGAAAAAATAGTAAATCATCTAGAAGCTAAGACCCACGAGACAATCCTCGAAGTCAACCTCGACGCAATGGTTGACAACTTTAATTTCTTCCGTTCAAAGCTAAAACCGACAACCGGTTTGGTTGCAATGGTCAAGGCCTCCGGCTACGGAGCAGGCTCTCTTGAGCTCGCCAAAACCCTACAAGCCCATGGCGCTGCATACCTCGCTGTCGCTGTTGGTGATGAAGGAGCAGAATTGCGTCGCGCCGGCATCTCGATGCCGATAATGGTTTTGAACCCGATGGTTCTCAACTATACTCAACTCTTCGACAACCAACTCGAGCCCGAAATTTTCAGTTTCGAATCTCTCAACGCTATTATCTTCGAAGCTCGTCGAGCCGCAATTACCAACTACCCTATCCATATAAAACTCGACACCGGAATGCATCGTCTCGGCTTCCGCGAAGAAGAGTTAGACCAACTACTCGAGCAACTCGACAACCAAAATGAGGTCAAAGTTAAATCTGTCTTCTCTCATTTGGCTACAGCTGATTGTCTCGACCAAGATAAATATACGCTATCTCAACTCGAATACTATTCCCGTTGCTCTGAAAAAATCGTCAACCACTTCCCCTATAAAGTGTTGCGACACGTTCTCAACACAGCCGGAATACTCCGTTTCCCCCAATATCAATTCGACATGGCGCGTTTGGGCATCGGTCTCTACGGAATTCCCATTCTCAACAACGGCAGCGAAACTCAACTCCGCCCTATTTCGTCGTTACGCTCGGTAATAATTGCGTTACGCAAATGGGAAGAAACCGAAACAATCGGTTACGGACGTAATGGCGTACTTGCTCGACCAAGTATAATAGCGACAGTGCCGGTCGGATATGCCGACGGCTTCAATCGCTATTGCGGTAAAGGCAATTGGAAGGTAGCTATAAATGGTCACCTATGCCCGACGGTTGGCAACATTTGTATGGATACATGTATGGTTGACGTAACAGACGTGCCTGACGTGCGCACCGGCGACCCGGTTGTTATCTTCGGGCCCGACAACCCTGTAACAAACATGGCTGATATGCTCGACACAATCCCCTACGAATGTCTAACGGCTGTATCGCCACGTGTTCGTCGCGTCTACTACCGCGAAAGCTAAAACTAGACTACCAAACAATTAAACATTATGGATTCAGTAAATCGGGATTAAAAAACGCCATGATTTCGAGCGACTGAGCCAACAAAACCGATGCCGGGCCGTGAGGACTGAGTTGCGCACCTTTCTCGTATGCCGACATCGCATCACCGCGACGACCCGATTTCCACAAAAGTTTCCCCCTCTCAGCCCACAGCAAACCTCTCTCTTCATCTGTCGAAACAGTGTCAAGAAGCGAGTCAATCGCCAACAATTGTTCTTCTATCTCTTTTCCGGCGATTGTTTGTTTAATATTTTGAGGTGTCAACATAAATTCGTATTTTCGTGGCTAATTGCTGCGACGTCAAACCATCGCATCCGCAAATTTACGAAATAAAAACAGAAAACAATGAGGAGCCTTACGATAATCGTCGCCCTAATATGCGCCTTCTGGTTGCACGGCGCCGACCCTACAGAGACTGCATATTCTTTTACGGAATGTGAAGGCTCAATGATGCCATATCCGATACCGAATGAAAATATATCTCTCCCCGACTCTTTAACAGCGGTCTTTATCAACCATGTCGGGCGCCATGGCTCTCGCTTCCCCGCTTCGTCGCGCGACGTTGTGAAAGTTATCAACGCATTAGCGGCTGCCGACTCCGCCAAAGCGCTAACTCCCGCCGGCGAAGAATTATTGCATCTCGCAAAATTCGTCAACGAAACAGTAAACAACCGCTGGGGTGCTCTCGACTCTCTCGGAATGGCAGAACAACGAGGCATCGCATCGAGAATGTATCACAACTACAAACATCTCTTCAACAACACCGCAATCTCGGCTATGAGTTCATATTCACCTCGTTGCCTAATGAGCATGTATGAATTCACCCATCAACTCGACCGTCTGAACAATCATATAGAAATCACTACTACATCCGGGCGACAAAACTCTCCCCTACTCCGCCCCTTCGACAATGACCCGGATTTCCTGGAATGGGCAAAAGATGGCAGTTGGAAAGAGGCTGATAATATGCAATATGAAACACTAATGCCAACAGCCCCTGCTCGCAAACTTTTCTCCGGAGAATATGCGACATCTCTATCTTCCGAATCTGCTCGTGAGCTGACATTCCATACCTTCAAGCTCCTTCAAGGTTTGCCGGCGATGGGGCTTAATCAACAAATTGAGAAATATTTCACCCGCGCAGAAGCTAACCAAGCATGGAGCTGCACCAATCTAAGCCACTACCTCGAATGGACAGCGACAACTCTTTCAACCTACCCGGCTGAAATCGCTGCTCCGCTGCTTATAAACCTGCTTTCAACCGCTGAAAAAGCTGTCAACGGAGAAAACGAATATAATGTAATCCTACGATTCGGGCACGCCGAAACTCTTTATCCGCTATTGTCGCTAATGCGCCTCGACGGATGCTATTACTTAACTAACTATTTCGATACCGTAGCTCTCCATTGGAAAGACTTCGATATAACTCCAATGGCGGCAAACCTTCAAATGATAGTGGCAAAAACGAAAAAAGGAAAGATATACGTGAGATTCGACCTCAACGAGAAACCGATTCCCCTCTTGCCCGGTTCGGATAACATCTACACCCCATGGAATGAGGCTTACGACTATCTTTTACGCTGCATACCCCTTCATCTGCGCCCGTAATAAACCAGACGACGGACGGCGAAGGCGTAAAACTCGCTTTGCGAATGTGCCTTGCGAACTGTTACGCAAATTGATCGTCAACAATCCGTCAAGCTCCGAGAGTCGCACTTTAATTTCAGCCATCAACTCATCTATCGAGCTATTACCTGAAATTGTCACCGTCAAAACTTGACGCCCAAGCGACATTACATTGACGAAGATTTTATCTGTATTCGTTACGGAGAAAGAATTATTCATTTCACTATCTTATTGATTTATACTGCAAAATTAAACCATAGTTGGGCATAATTATTGCCCATAAATGTTAATCACATATAAAACATGAGCAACAACAATAACCATCCGCTCGGGGAAGCCCCCTGGTTTCATGTCATCCTTTCAACCGGACTTGGCACTGGATTTTGTCCCGGAGCACCCGGCACCGCCGGAGCATTTCTCGGACTTCTAATGTGGTATGGTTTATCATTTACGGTTAGCGTAACTACACTCTTCTGGATTACAGCGGCATTAGTTGTCGTAACAACAATTGTCGGCGCTTGGACCTCTCGCGTCATGGAGCGATATTGGGGAGAAGACCCGCGAACAGTCGTTATTGATGAATTTGTCGGCACATGGATTCCCTGTCTTGTTGCCGGTGTCGCCGGAGACCCTATCTATACAGCTATCCTTGGTGTTTTCGGTTTTGCTATGTTCCGCATCATTGATATTGTAAAGACTCCGCTTTGCCGAAAAATGGAACTAGTGCCTAACGGCTGGGGCGTGATGCTAGACGACGTCGTAGCAGGCACTTATGCTCTACTACTAACCCTAGTTCTCCGCTACTGCTTGATTGGCAACCTTTCGGGAATTATTTAACCTACCGCCATTGTCTGACGCTGAATGAGCAAAAAATCTAAAAATCAGTCCGGCGAACCTGAAAAAACAAACGCTGCTCGTCTACTCGACAAGGCGAAAATAGCCTACCGACTTGTCGCTTATGAAGTAGACGAAAATGATTTATCAGCAACTCATGTTGCTTCAACTCTCGGTGAAGACCCCGAAACGGTCTTCAAAACGCTCGTGCTCCATGGCGAGCGCACGGGCGGTGGAGGATATTTCGTATGCGTCATTCCGGCAGCTGCCGAAGTCGACTTAAAAAAAGCGGCAAAAGCCGCAAACATGAAAAAAGCCGACATGATTCCAATGAAGGAGTTGCTCCCCTTAACTGGGTATATTCGTGGCGGTTGCACTGCCATCGGCATGAAGAAACCATTCCCCGTTTTCTTCCATACTACTGTAACCGATTTTGATAAGATATTTGTCAGCGCCGGTCAACGCGGACTTCAGCTCGAATTGGCGCCTACCGACCTAATCAACTATGTCAACGGTGAGATAGCTGATATCATCAAAGACTAACCTTCAGAAACCTGTAATGAACACTTTCGGCAACGTTTTCCGACTGACATCTTTCGGTGAATCTCACGGACCTGCAATCGGCGGGGTAATAGATGGCATTCCTTCAAAATATAAAATATCGTTGAAGCAACTTCAGTCTGCTCTCGACCGAAGAAGGCCGGGTACGAGCAACTATGTTTCACCACGCCAAGAATCTGACCGTTTAGAAATTCTATCGGGACTAATGTCGTTAGACGAGAAAGAACAACCAATCCCGTTCGATCCCTCAATTGATAAGGCGATTACATTAGGCTCGCCAATCGGTTTTATTGTGCGAAACACAAACTCTCGACCTGAAGATTACGAACATCTGCGAAATATCTATCGACCAAACCATGCCGACCAAACTTACGATGCGAAATACGGCATTCGTGATTGGCGCGGAGGCGGACGTAGTTCGGGACGCGAAACTATCTCTCGAGTTGTTGCCGGAAATTTCGCATCGCAAATACTTAACAATTTTGCCATTAGCATCCATGCCGAAGTGACCGAAATCGGAGGATGTTGCGATAGTTCTTTATTCGAGTCAATAATCTCTTCAACAAAAACTGCAGGCGACTCCGTCGGAGGAGTGGTAACATGTCGAATTTCCGGATTAAGCAGAGGCGTAGGCGAACCAATTTTCGGCAAACTACAACAAATGCTTGCCTCTGCAATGCTGTCAATCGGTGGAGTCCATGGATTTGAATATGGCGATGGGTTCAAGCTCGCCGATATGAAAGGTAGCGAAGCTGCCGACCAAATTTCTGCTACCGGTTACTTATCGAACCATAGCGGAGGTATTCTCGGCGGCATTTCTACCGGCGAAGATATCATTTTACGCGTAGCATTCAAACCGACGCCTTCAATCGCTATACCTTTGCAGTCTATTGACAATGAGGGAAATTCTGTCGCAATATCAACTCACGGGCGCCACGACCCTTGCATCGCAATTCGCGGAGCAGAAGTGGTTAAAGCTATGGCTGCGATAGTCGTAGTCGACAGCTTATTAATGTGCCGAATTTCTAATCGAGGCTAAACTGAATAACAGATTTGAATGGGACGTTATTACAAAGATTTCGCCGACTTCCTCACCGAGCATTTTCCCGAGCAGAAAATGCAAAAACTGACTATCGACGCCGGCTTTAGTTGCCCGAATCGCGACGGCACTCTCTCACGAGGGGGCTGCGCCTACTGCAACAATAATTCGTTCTCTCCCGGAAGTCATGGAGGGCGTAACATCACTCCCATTTCCGACCAAATCGAACAAAGCAAATATTTCTTTAGGCGCAAATACCCAACAATGCGCTACATCGCTTATTTCCAGAGCTATGGCTGCGATAGTCGTAGTCGACAGCTTATTAATGTGCCGAATTTCTAATCGAGGCTAAACTGAATAACAGATTTGAATGGGACGTTATTACAAAGATTTCGCCGACTTCCTCACCGAGCATTTTCCCGAGCAGAAAATGCAAAAACTGACTATCGACGCCGGCTTTAGTTGCCCGAATCGCGACGGCACTCTCTCACGAGGGGGCTGCGCCTACTGCAACAATAATTCGTTCTCTCCCGGAAGTCATGGAGGGCGTAACATCACTCCCATTTCCGACCAAATCGAACAAAGCAAATATTTCTTTAGGCGCAAATACCCAACAATGCGCTACATCGCTTATTTCCAGAGCTATACCAACACCCACGGTGAACTTTCGAGACTATTGACGCTATACGACGAAGCGCTATCAGCCGAAGGGGTTGACGGAATTATTATCGGCACTCGTCCCGACTGTCTGCCTGACGCTTTACTCGAAGCCCTTGCCCAACGCCGACGCGAAGGCAAGTGGATTATGATTGAACTCGGTGCTGAAAGTAGCCACGACTCTACACTAGAATTGGTCAATCGGTGCCATTCTTGGCAGACAACGGTCGACGCTGTGGCGAAAGTGCGTAAAGCCGGCTTACCGGTTGGCTTACATTTAATTATGGGATTACCCGGTGAGACTCATGAAATGATGCTTGAAACCGTTAAACGAACTGCTGCGCTACATCCCGACACCGTCAAATTCCATCAACTGCAAATAATCAAGGGCTCAAAAATGGCTGAAGAATGGCGAAAAGGTAATATTTTCGAGCTATTCACTCCGGAAACTTACATTCCTCTTTGCCGCGAAATAATTTCGATTCTAACCACTGACTCCCCTGCTACGGCTATCGAGCGGTTCACATCTCAATCTCCCGACGACTTACTGATAGCTCCTCGATGGGGACTGAAAAACTATCAATTCGTAAACCTCCTTCACAATCTTCTCGCCTCAACCGCCAACTAACATTCTGCCAATACAAAGAGACTTATACCATCTACTCTTCCATCAAAAAGTCAATCTCATCTCGAAGTTGACGACAAAGCGAGGCGGTCATCTTGCATCCCGATTTTCCCTCCTTCTCAACAATTGGCAACAATTTTTCGGGTAAAATCTTGCCAAGTTGCAACAAGTTAAACGCAAGACGTAGAGCTACATATCGCGACAAATCCGGCTCATCTTCGATAAGCACTTCTACTAACCGCGATGCCTCGACATAATTACGCAACAGCTTAAGACACAAGACATCGGCAATCTCCGGATTAGCTACAGAACGAGCCCACGCCAACGCTTCAGCCTCTGTCAATTGCTCTACAGGAAACAACATCGGCGCTATAAGCATACTCTCGCGCGTTGAGACGTTATCGCGAAGGCGGCGTGAAAAATCTGCCATATCTATATCGTCAGGCAACGTCTCTCGTTCTGCCCCTCCGGGGAGAAAATCGCGAGCTATTTCGCTTATTTGAGGCAAGTTAAGTCCAAAATTAATACGATATTTCGCCCCCAATTCAGTCATCTGTTGAGCCAAGTCACCGTTACGCATCGCAAAAAGCCTGCGTTTTACTCGCTGCATCGCATTAAACTCCGGAAGCTTTCGCTCCTCTAAGCTTGGCAACTTAACTTCTTCAGCTGAATTTTCTGTTGTCTCTCTCATATCTATGATTTTACCACGAAGTTAGGAATTTCGCAGGAATTTTCCTAACTTTGTACGTTCAATTTGATCTGACCCGATATTTTAAGTGCTTGATTTTCTTAAAAGAATAATAACATTTGCCGTCATAGCGACGGCTTTGTCTTTCAACTTGCCTGCGCAAGAAACTGCCCCTCAAGTATCTTTACTAACCGTATCGCCGGGCAAGGAGGTATATGAACTCGACGGACATACTGCTATGAGATTCTATTCTCCTGGCAGATATGATTATGTCGTTAATTGGGGCGTTTTCGACTTCCATGCGCCAAATTTCATCTATCGTTTCGTCAAAGGGGAAACCGACTATCTCGCATGGCCTTTCCCTTTCGAATTTTTCATCGAAGGATACCGACAAGAAAGACGCGAAGTCACCGAACAAATCTTCAACCTCACCCCCGAGCAAGCCATACGCCTCGAAACGCTAGTCGACAATAATCTACGACCCGAAAATCGCAAATATCGCTACAACTACATCTACGACAATTGCGCGACTCGTCCGCTCGCACTAGTCGAAACAGCTATTGGTAAACCCTTAGAAATCAATAGCTCTAACGATTTCATCTACGGAGAAACTGACATTAAGGATTGCTTCGACAGCCACACGTTCCGCACAGAAATGGCGCGTAGCCATGCCAACTATCCGTGGTATCAATTCGGCATCGACCTCGCCCTCGGCTCCGGACTCGACAAGGAGATAACCCCGCGCGAACGCGCCTATTATCCTCTCTACCTCAAATCAGCTCTCGATAGCTCATATTACACCAACGACAAGGGTGAGAAACAACCTCTTATCAAATCTACCGAAGTAATTCTTCCGGCACAAGGACGAGTTACGGCAACATCTACCCCCTTCTTATTAACACCTCTCTCAGTTTCGCTTCTCATCCTAATAATTTCTATAGCAATCGCCTTGCTCGATACTCGTCGCCACAAAATAACGCGATGGTTCGACTCTGCGCTCTACGGATGTTTCTTTATCGTCAGTTTATTGATGACATTCTTAATATTCGTAAGCGTCCATGAAGCAACTTCTCCTAACTGGCTTTACCTATGGTTAAACCCGTTAACCTGCATCCCTGCCATATTTATATGGTTAAATAGTTACAAACGCGCGGTTTATTACTATCAAATTTGTAACTTTGTGGCATTGTTTTTGCTCTTAATAGTTGGCATCGCTAATCTACAGGCTCTAAACATGGCGTTTTATCCCCTTATTTTAGCCGATTTAGCGTTGTCAATACGATATATTTATGTTTTTCGTCGAGTTGACACGACGATAACTTCTAAAACCGAAAACGACAAAAGATGACTAAGGGAAACAACCTGCCGACTTTTAGCCGCAACCGGCTTGCAGCTCTTCTACTAGGGGCTTCTGCCGTCATGCCCGGCTTTAGCCAAGAGTTACCCCAACGTCCTCAACTCGTAGTCGGCATTGTCGTCGAAGGATTATCAGACGACTACCTCGAATTATTACGTAACCATTTCGGAAACAACGGATTCCGTCGTCTTTCCGAAAACGGAATTACGATTCGCGACCTCGACTTCGGCACTCCCCTTGATGGTGCAGCTTCTACAGCCCTACTTTTCACCGGCGCTTCTCCTGCCGTAAACGGCATCGGTGCTTCAACTGTCTATAACCGCGAAGTGCGTCGTCCTCGTCCGGTCTTCAACGACGAAGCTACTATCGGAAATTTCACGACCGAGACTCTATCTCCTGCGGCATTAGGCGCGTCAACAATTTCCGACGAAGTGAGAATTTCTTCCGGTGGTCTCGGCTATGCTTATTCTATTGCCGCAAACCCCTCGGAAGCGATTATCATGGCGGGACACGCCGGAAATTCGGCTTTTTGGATTAACGACCTCACCGGAAAATGGGCTACCACCACTTTCTATCGTGATCTCCCTCAAAAACCGCAGGAAATCAACCATAAAAATCCGCTCGAAAACAAACTCGACACCCTACAATGGGTGCCTTTATTAGCTATCGAGCGTTATCCCGATCTCCCCTCATATAAAAAGGCTTATCCCTTCAGACACTCTTTCCCGAGAAGCGACAAAAATCGCATCCACGCCTACAAATCTTCGGCTGCGGCTAACACCGATATCGCCACTATGGCTATCGACTATCTCCGCACCATGCCGTTGGGCAAGCGAAATGTCACGGATATGCTGAGCCTCTCTTTCTCCCTTGCGCCATACCCTTATACTCGCGATGCCGACAGCCGTCCGGAATTGATGGACAGCTATTTACGTCTCGACCGCGACCTCAGCCGTATCTTTGAAGCTATCGACGCGTCAGGTCCGGGAATGGATAAAACTCTCATCTTCGTTACCGGCACCCCTCTAACGCGACGTCAGCGACGCGACGACGAAAAATGGGCAATCCCTTACGGTGAATTCTCTTCTCGAAAAGCCGTATCTCTTCTGAATATGTATCTGATGGCGATTCACGGCAACGGTGAATGGGTATCAGGTTATCATAATAGCCAACTATACCTCAACCATAAACTGATTAAAGATAGAGGTATAAACCTTACCGACATCAGACTCGAAGCCGCTCGATTCCTCGAAAGAATGAGCGGCGTCAGCCATGCTTGGAGTCTCGACGAGATTTTATCACGCCAAGCGTCTGAAAAGCCCGACGCGCTCCGCCGAAACACGGTCCAAGAAACATCTGGAGATGTCGTTATCGCAATTGCCCCGGGATGGCAGGAAATCGACGACGACTCTGACACGGAGGCTCCGGTTACGGTCAGCCGCGCTGTCGCTACGACAACTCCGGCGTTCATCCTCGCGCCGCAAACCCCACCAAGAACAATTGAAACTCCGGTCGATGCCCGAGTAATCGCGCCGACCGTATGCCGAATTCTTAGAATTCGCTCTCCCAACGGCGCCGCTCTCTCTCCGCTTCGGCTTTAACCTTATTACTACCAATTAGATAAAACAACCCTACCATATAATATTTTTATGTCACTGACAACCTTCCTGGGCAAGATTTTCGGAAACAAATCGCAACGCGACTTAAAAGAAATCAAGCCGACAATTGATAAAATTAACGCTATCGGTCCGACGCTTAAAGACCTCACTAACGACGAACTACGCGGTAAAATCGACGAAGTGCGAGCCGACTTAGATGCCGCTACGAAAGAAGACCAAGAGGAAATCAACTCTCTCAAAGAGAAAATCGAAGAACTCCCCTTCGACGAACGCCAACCGCTTTGGGACAAGATTGACCAACACGAAAAGAAAATCCTCGACACTCTCGAAGATAAACTCAACGAACACCTTCCTATCGTGTTCGCCACCATGCGCGAAACAGCTGCCCGCTTCGCCGCTAACGAAACTATCGAAGTTACAGCTACCGACCTCGACCGAAAACTCGCCGTCGAAGGACGCGAATTCGTAACCATCGAAGGCGACAAGGCTATCTGGAAAAACAAATGGATAGCTGGCGGAAACGAAATCACCTGGGATATGATCCACTACGACGTGCAGCTCATCGGTGGTGTAGTTCTCCACTCAGGTAAAATCGCCGAAATGGCTACCGGTGAAGGTAAAACACTCGTAGCAACCCTCCCGGTATTCCTCCGCTCGCTGTCGCGTCGCGGCGTACACGTCGTTACCGTCAACGACTACCTCTCTAAACGTGACTCGGAATGGATGGGACCGCTCTACATGTTCCACGGCTCTACAGTTGACTGTATCGACAAACATCGCCCCAACACTCGCGAACGCCGTGCGGCTTACGAATGCGACATCACATTCGGTACGAACAACGAATTCGGCTTCGACTACCTCCGCGACAACATGGCAATGGCGCCCGAAGATATGGTGCAGCGCAAACATTACTATGCAATCGTCGACGAGGTTGACTCGGTGCTTATCGACGACGCCCGTACTCCCTTGATTATCTCCGGTCCGGTTCCAAAAGGCGAAGACCAACTCTTCAACGAATACAAACAAAACGTAGAAAAGGTTTTCCTCGCTCAGCGCAAACTTATCACCCAGATTCTCGCTGACGCTAAACAAAAAATCGTATCTGAAGATAAAGAAACCCGCAAAGAGGGCGAACTGCTCTTGTTCCGTGCTTTCAAGGGTCTTCCCAAATATGGTCCGCTGATTAAGTTCCTCAGCGAGGAGGGTATGAAGAACGCCCTTCTCAAAACCGAAGCTTACTACCTACAAGACAACTCTCGCGAAATGCCGGTCGTTACTGACCCCCTATACTTCGTTATCGACGAGAAAAACCGCTCGGTTGAGTTGACTGACAAGGGCTTCGACGTCTTAACCGACCGAAACCAAGACCCCCAATTCTTCGTTCTCCCCGACATCGCTGCCAAACTTTCAGAACTTGAGAATATCGCAGACCTCTCTGAGCGTCAGCAACTCAAAGATGAAGCAATGGCTGATTACGCCGTAAAATCTGAACGCGTTCATACCGTAACTCAGTTGCTGAAGGCGTATACTCTCTTCGAAAAAGACAACGAATATGTTATCGACGACGGAAAAATCAAAATCGTCGACGAACAGACCGGCCGTATAATGGAAGGCCGCCGTCAACGACTACCTCTCTAAACGTGACTCGGAATGGATGGGACCGCTCTACATGTTCCACGGCTCTACAGTTGACTGTATCGACAAACATCGCCCCAACACTCGCGAACGCCGTGCGGCTTACGAATGCGACATCACATTCGGTACGAACAACGAATTCGGCTTCGACTACCTCCGCGACAACATGGCAATGGCGCCCGAAGATATGGTGCAGCGCAAACATTACTATGCAATCGTCGACGAGGTTGACTCGGTGCTTATCGACGACGCCCGTACTCCCTTGATTATCTCCGGTCCGGTTCCAAAAGGCGAAGACCAACTCTTCAACGAATACAAACAAAACGTAGAAAAGGTTTTCCTCGCTCAGCGCAAACTTATCACCCAGATTCTCGCTGACGCTAAACAAAAAATCGTATCTGAAGATAAAGAAACCCGCAAAGAGGGCGAACTGCTCTTGTTCCGTGCTTTCAAGGGTCTTCCCAAATATGGTCCGCTGATTAAGTTCCTCAGCGAGGAGGGTATGAAGAACGCCCTTCTCAAAACCGAAGCTTACTACCTACAAGACAACTCTCGCGAAATGCCGGTCGTTACTGACCCCCTATACTTCGTTATCGACGAGAAAAACCGCTCGGTTGAGTTGACTGACAAGGGCTTCGACGTCTTAACCGACCGAAACCAAGACCCCCAATTCTTCGTTCTCCCCGACATCGCTGCCAAACTTTCAGAACTTGAGAATATCGCAGACCTCTCTGAGCGTCAGCAACTCAAAGATGAAGCAATGGCTGATTACGCCGTAAAATCTGAACGCGTTCATACCGTAACTCAGTTGCTGAAGGCGTATACTCTCTTCGAAAAAGACAACGAATATGTTATCGACGACGGAAAAATCAAAATCGTCGACGAACAGACCGGCCGTATAATGGAAGGCCGCCGATATAGCGACGGTCTCCACCAAGCTATCGAAGCGAAAGAAGGCGTGAAAGTCGAAGCTGCTACACAGACTTTCGCTACTATCACCCTACAGAACTACTTCCGTATGTATCACAAACTCGCCGGTATGACCGGTACCGCCGAAACTGAAGCGGGCGAGCTTTGGGATATCTACAAACTCGACGTTGTGACGATTCCGACAAACCGTCCGATTGCCCGTTTCGACCTCGAAGACCGTGTCTATAAGACAAAGAAAGAAAAATACGCTGCTGTTATTGAGGAAATCGTGAAACTCCGCGAAGCCGGTCGTCCGGTGCTCGTCGGCACTACCTCGGTTGAAATTTCTGAGCTCCTCAAGCGAATGCTCGATATGCGCAAAATCGACTGCCAAGTGCTCAACGCCAAGCTCCACCAAAAAGAAGCTCAAGTTGTTGCCCTCGCAGGTCGTGCCGGAACTGTTACCATCGCTACCAACATGGCGGGTCGTGGTACCGACATCAAGCTTCCAGCTGAGGTAAAAGACGCAGGTGGTTTGGCTATTATCGGTACGGAACGCCACGAAAGCCGTCGCGTTGACCGCCAGCTCCGCGGTCGCGCCGGACGTCAAGGCGACCCCGGTTCATCTGTTTTCTACGTCTCATTCGAAGACCAATTGATGCGTTTGTTCGCTACTGACCGTGTCATGAAGATGCTCGACACCCTCGGTCTTAAGGAGGGCGAAATGATCGAAAGCCACATGGTTACAAAGGCTATCGAAAACGCCCAGAAGCGCGTTGAAGAAAACAACTTCGGCATCCGTAAACGTCTGCTCGAATATGACGACGTGATGAACAAACAGCGTACATACATCTACAACCGCCGTCATCACGCACTCCTTGGCGAACGTGTCGGAATCGACATTGCCAACATGATTTACGACCTCGTTGAGAACCTCATCCAAAGCTACGACCAGCCGACCGACTTCGACGAACTATCGCTCGAATTGATGAGAATTATGACTATCGAGGCGCCTTTCTCTGAGAAGGAATTCCAGAGCCTGACCCAAGAAGAGAAAATCGAACGCATCGTTAACGCTGTCAACGAAAACCTCGACCGCCGTAGCGAACGTATCATCGAAATGGCGATGCCGGTAGTTAAAGACTGGGTTGAAAACCGTGGCGCTAAGGGCAAGATTATGGTCCCCATAACCGACGGAAAGCGTATCTTCAATCTCGCCGTTGACATTACTGAAGCTTACAACTCCGGTTGCAAAAATATCATCAAGGAATGGCATAAGGGCGTGTTGCTCGTGACTATCGATGAATTGTGGAAAGAACACCTCCGCGAACTCGACGACCTACGCCAGAGCGTCCAGAATGCGTCTTACGAACAAAAAGACCCGTTGGTGATTTATAAGGTTGAGTCTTTCCACCTCTTTGAGAACATGCTCAACAACCTCAACACCAAGGCGCTGTCTGCATTGATGCGCGGTCAAATATTCGTTCAGCAACGTCCGGCAGCTACAACCGTACCGACTCCCTCAACAGCGTCTGCGACACTCGAAAGCGAACGTCGCAAAGCTGCAATGTCTGACGAAGAAAAGAAAGCTGCTGCCGAAAAGGCTCTCGCCGAAGCTGAAGCTCGCCTCCGTGCCGCCCGTGCTCAACGCCCTGAAATCAAGACAGCTATGCCTTCTCGCGGAAACGACTACTCGCAATACACCGCATCTAAAGAGGGTCTGCCGGGCGAAAACGCTCAACGCGCTGCAGCCGCCGGTGCCGGTGGTGTTCGCCGTCCCGAACCGATGAAAGCCGCTCCAAAAGTTGGCCGTAACGATCCTTGTCCCTGCGGTTCAGGCAAAAAATACAAGAACTGCTGCGGTAAAGGGTTATAATATTCTATCGTAAGTTTATCCTAACCTGATTTATTAATGGATTTCGATAACAAAAATCAAACGCCACAACCCGGTGCGGAGTCGCTTAACGAGCGACTCCGCAAGGCGGCGGAAATGGCGCGTAGAAATATGGCAGATGAGCGACCAAAAGCCGCTCCTGCGCAGCCTCAGCGCCCTACAGCTCCTCAAACTCCAACACCATCGACGACGCAAGCGCCTCGTCAGGCTGCCCCACAACAACAACCGCGCCCCGCTGTAGCTCAACAGACGCCCTTCAATCAACCGCGTCAGACCGAGGCCAAACAACCTCGAATGAGCGAACAATATCAGCAACAACAAACATCTCCGCGCCAAGAACCGCAACGCCCTCCATTGCGTCAACAACCTCCGACGCAACCCCATCAACAGACCGTAGTCATCACGAAATCAAAGAAAACCTCTTCTCTGATTATCGGTCTCGCCGTTGCTCTCGCTTTGGCTATTCTCGCCGTAATCTTCTTGACCGCAAAAAACTCATCTGAGTTAGAAGCCCGTCAACAAGAAATCGAGCAACTTCAACTTCAAAACGAGCAAATCCAGCTTGCGAACGAGTATGAAAGCCTGAATAACGAGTTTGCCCAATATGAAAATCAAACATCGCTATTGGCAAACGACTCTATTGTGCAAAAATACTCTGCCGCCCGTGCTCAAGTTGAAAAGCTACTCAACGAACTTCAAAACGAGAAAAACAAATCTGCAGCACAAATCAGCAAACTTAAAGGCGAAATCGAAAGCCTCAAAGCTATCCTTCGCACATACGTCGAGAAAATCAACGAACTCCAAAAAGAGAACCAATCGTTGCGCACCGAAAATGAGAAAGTGAAAGCTAAAAACTCACAGCTGACTCAAACCGTACAATCCGTGCAAGCGAAAAACGAGCACCTCAACGAGCGTATGACTCTCGCTGAAAAGCTCAACGTTACCGGCGTAAGTCTAACTCCCCTCAACAAAAAAGGGAAAAAAGAGAAGAACGTCACTAAAGCTCGTCAACTCGAAGTTACATTTACTATTCCCCAAAACAACTCTACGCCCGTCGGCGAGAAAATCATCTACTTACGCATTACTTCACCCGAAGGCGACCTCCTCGGCAACAGTGGAACATTCAGCTTTGAAGGCTCAAACCTGACTTGCACTGCCCGCAAAACTATCGAATACCAAGGAGAAGAAATCGGAGGAATAAAAATGTATTGGGACGTTAACGCAACCCTCAACCCCGGCGACTACACCGTCGAACTCTTCACCGACAACTATCGCCTCGTCTCTCGTCGCTTCACCCTCAAGAAATAACCCCATAGGTTAATATTTAAAATCTCAACATACGACGAACTGCTCTGTCAACCTCCGAGCAGTTCGTCGTTTTTACAGCCAAAATCTCTCAATAGACAAAATGATACAAACCATATCTTAATCGCTTAATCCGTCTTCATCGCATTGGAAAGAACACATAGAGACCAACAGATAGAAAGGCTAATATCACGCAAGCTATCCGCGTTGTAATACCGCCGATAACGACTAATGAGCCGACAACGAGAGTGTATGTATCCCATATCACACAATTATCAGCCGAATTTATACCCTAGAAATAGTAGCAAAAAAAATCTCTGCATCGGCCGAGACTTTACGACCGATGCAGAGAACATTATCAAGACGAATCTATTCGTTAAAGTTTTGTTACGGTAAACACTCGGCTATTTAAGCTCTTAAGTGTAAAGAGTGGCAAACCGATATTCATCAGATATTCACCCGAATACTCGCCAATCAGTTCTTGTTTATTGTCAGGAAGGTCTGTTTCAGCTACTTTATACTTCGCTGATGCGTCGAGACCGGCAAGCTTAACATTTGCTTCTGTCGGGAAAATACCCTGACGATAACGAGGATAAATATCAAAGGTAAACAACACAGCCTGTTTGCCATCCTTACCAACATACATTGTTGAAGCATGATTGCCCTCATAAGGAGAAACCAAACGATACTGGTCTCCTTCAAGAATTACATTCTTAAAAGAGTTGTATTCCTTAACAGCCTGACGGCAGTATGCAACTTCCTCCTTAGTCATATCATCCAACTTGATATCGAAACCAAGTTTACCCATCATTGCTACGTTAGTGCGGAACTTAACCGAAGTCTTGCTATTCCAACTTGTAACGTGAGCGCAAAGTGTCTTAGCGGGGAACACTTGTGAGAAGCCCCATTGGATATAAAGACGTTCAATCGGGTCGGTATTGTCGCTGGGCCAGAACTCAGTGAAATATTTCAAACCGCCATAGTCGCAACGGCCACCGCCGCCCGAGCACATCATCATTCTCAAATCAGGATACTTCTTCTGAATACGATCAAGAACATTGTAAAGACCCTTTACATAATCGACATAAAGATGGTCTTGGTTCTTGCCCTCATATTTTGAATAGATATTGGTAATCGGAGAGTTACAGTCCCACTTAAAGAATGCGATATCAGGGAAGTTTGTCTTCAAATCATCAACGACACTGAAAACATAATCCTGAACCTTCGGATTACTCAAGTCGAGAACCAACTGATTTCTGAAGTAATATTCGTCACGGTTGGCGAAACGAATCACCCAATCTTTATGATTTTCATAAAGCTCACTCTTCGGGTTAACCATCTCCGGTTCAATCCAAAGACCGAATTTTACACCATTCTGTTTTGCGATTTCGGTCAACTTTCCAATTCCGTCGGGAAGTTTTGATTTAGTAACATCCCAGTCGCCAAGACCTTGATGGTCACCGCTTCGAGGATATTTGTTCCCAAACCAACCATCATCGAGCAAGAACATATCAACGCCCAACTCCTTAGCGTCGCCCATTAGTTTAGCGAGCTTATCTTGGTCGAAATCAAAGTAAGTAGCCTCCCAGTTGTTCAACAGAGTCATACGAGTGTCATTACCCATATAGAGCTGATAGTTACGAGCCCAATCGTGGAAATTTCGGCTTGCCTCGCCTCGTCCGTTCTGCGATAAAGTAAAGATAAACTCAGGAGTACGGAATGTTTCGCCATTTGCGAGAATCAAGCTTGACGCATAAGGATTGATGCCCGAAATAACGCGCAATTCACCGACATGGTCAATCTCGAAAGTAAAACGATAGTTACCGGTCCAAGCAATTGTGCCGACCAACAACTGGCCCTGATTCTCTGCGGCGGGAGCTCCCAAACCAATTTGGAAGAACGGCTGGCAGAACATCGCTGCACGAGCGCCCAGCTTCGTGTCTAACTGCTTCTTTCCAAACGAAAGTTTGGTTTCTGTAATATTGGTTTCTGAAGCCCAGTCACCATCAAACTGAGTCAGATAATAATCTTTATTTGAGAAATGAAGCATCGAAGATGCATATTTCTCGAGAACAACTGGCTTACCTTCATTGTTAGTAATTTCAGAGTAAGCGGTGATAATGTCACATGACGGATAAGCTGTGTAGACCAACTTTACCTGATCTTTATATTCAGGGTCAGCCAAAGTCACAGATGTCTGCTTTGCACCATTTTCGAGAACAACTGTCTCATGATTCTGATATTTCAACAATGATGACTGATTTCCATCGGGGTGAACAATATGGAGCGCGGGCTCATAATAATCCTCCATACCATTCGAAATATAAGCCTCGTGGCCTTTCGGCAACTTTGCATACTCCGACTCGTCAGCTAACGACTTCCCTAGATACTGCTGATAAAGACGTCCGTTATCATCAACCTTGAATACGAGAGCTGTATTCTCGGTGGTAACCGGGATTATTGTATCAGCTTCTACTGAAGGAGCGGCAATAGCCAATCCCGACATGATAACAGCATATCGCACAACAGCGCCGGCGGCTGATAAGTGTTTGTGTTGTTTCATTTCTTCTATAATTTAATTTTTAATACTTTCACATCTTTAGAAGGCACCTCAATATTAAGAGCACCTGTGAGCTCCATCTTGTCGCCCGACCATAATTCTTCTGCCTGATAGCCAATGCCATCAGAAAGGCCGAGACGATGAAGAGCTAAATTTACACGCTTTGCAGAATCGCCATAGTTAAACACTGCCAAGTAAATAATCTCACCGGTATTATAGTAGAACATATCGCCGGCTTTATCGCCCTTGCCATGTTCGACTGGTTGAAACGACTTACAGCTGCGTGCTATCTCATTAATTTGAGCATTAGTCGCCGTACGGATAGCCTTTTTGCGAGCATCAGGGTTACCACTCTCGCTCAAGTTATCACCCAAGAGAAACACTCCGGTTATCGCTGATGATGTCAAGCGAGCTCGGTTTTCGCCATCGGTTACACCATCCAAAACGATATGGTCTGCGTCATTATAATGATAAACCCTGTCGAGCCACCATCCATAAGTCAACGCATTCAGCGTATACTCCGAATTATTGATATCTGCCCATGCATCACAACCGATTCGGCGGCTATGAGCATAATTGGCGGGGAATAGCGGCGCAATCGACAGGTTAATCCAAAGTTTTCCCTGTGCAACAGAGTCAATAAACGCCATACCCTGATTATAAGCCTGAATACCGGTCGTTACCGACGGGTCATAATGGTTATCCGACTCAAACGAACCGTGAGCCATAAAGTCAATTTTCACATAATCGAATCCCCAATCGATAAAATCGCGGAAATTCTTCGCAATACGCGCCTTAGTTGCCGGGTGAGTAGGGTCTATAGCGTATGCGCCATCGAAAGTCAACGGTTCTCCCTTGTGTGTCAAATAAAGCTCTTCCCATTTATATTCCGGAGCCTCTTCTACAACATTTTCCGGGTTCTTAGCCCAATCAGTGAACGGACAAAAATAGATACCGGCCTTCTGACCGCGAGCGTGACACTCCTCCGTAAACTTTCTAAGTTGCTCTGTGCTAAAACCGAAATCCCAGAATGCATCAAGGCCGATATAAACCGTGCCGTCTTCATTCAAGAAGTCTTTTCCGGCAAGGCTCTCCTTGAAGAATTCTGCAGTCTCAGTTGCATTTGTGTAGTTGATTTTAGTCTGAAGTTGGCCCCAGCTGTTCCAGCCAAACGGACGCGGGCCGGCTGACTCGATACGAGGAGCAACAACAACACATAAATCGGCATATGTCTCCAAGCCCTTACGCCAATCGTCAAATACGCCTGCCATCACTTTAGGCGACTTAACCGTCTGCCCCTTGACAACCCCGTGAGGACGCACATCGCGAGTCAGCGTCGACGCCGCACCGCCATATACGCTCAACGAATCAATCGTCGTTGTCTGACCTGAAACGACCTCAATACCGGTCTTCCAAGTATCATGCTCAATCGAGCCGTAAATCAAGCCCTCGCGAGTGTCGCTATTGAAAAGCGCGGTAACCTCATAACTCTCGGGCGAATTGTCTCCGAACGGAGTCAGAGAATAACGCACCCATGCGTCATTATCAAACGGAATGAAAACAATATTGTTGCCCGGACGCGTGAACGCCTCAAAAGAAACCGTGCTCGCCAACGGAGCCATATAATTCAACTCTACTCCGACTGCCGAACTAACCGTAAAATCGGTCAACGCATAATCTTTATCTTCGTAGAGATAGAAATTCTGTTTTACTGTCAACTCTTTGTTTTTACCGGAAACGGTAACAACGATACCATCGCCGAATTCGTCGGTCAACGTCTTAGATGTTGCCGAAATGCGCGACATCTCTGAGAAGTCTTGACGCAACGAGTCTTTACCCCACTGCGCTTGACTCTTCTCGATTACAACACGTCCGGCTTTGCTCAACGTTGCCGAAGCATCTGTTGTGTTAACATCAAGTTGCCAGTCGCCGGCTTTGAATACTTTGACCGATGCCATCGACGGTGCAACGGCAACCAATGAGCATACCGCAACAGCCAAAAATTCGCGACTAATATGATTGAAATATGATTTCATGGTTAATGATTTGAATATTACGCATTATTCGAAACAGACTCCTGCTCCTTAATTGCAAATTTACTATTCCTATAGAATATATTTTTGTTATATCGCGTCAATAATTGAAACGTTTAAACCGCCGGAAGAACATCTAATTATTTCTGCGATATTATGACACGAATTCGACTCAAGATTAATTCGCTGAAGGCTCTTGCTCGGCACCATTTGACGATGGCTCGGAATCTGTTTTTTCAGCACTCTGACCGCGCGCTTCCGCTTGACATTGCTTCGCAAATTCCTTAGGAGCAACATTAAATTGCTTTACGAAAATCTTTGTAAAATATGACGGAGAATTGATGCCGACCATCTGACAGATTTCATTGATACGATAACGTCCGTCACGAATCAATTCGGCTGCACGTTTCAACTTGACAAGCTTAATCAAATCTTGCGGTGAAAGGTTAAACAACGGCTTGATTTTTCTCAATAGATTACTGCGACTCATACAGAGCGCCGCCGCCAATCCCTCGACATTGAAGTTCTCCTCACTGATATGACTATGGATTGCATCGATAACCTTCTTCATAAACTCCTCGTCAGCCTTGTTAAGCTGCATTCTATCCATTCCGAAGAATGGTTTCTTCGAAAACGACTCTCGCTCGCGCTTGCGATTCTCTAACAACGAGAGAATAACCTGACGGAGATATTTCGCCGAGAAGGGCTTTTCAATATACGCCTCAGCTCCCATACTTAAACCCTTAAGCTTGGTGTCGAGGTCATTTTTAGCCGTGATGAAAATCACAGGGATGTGACACAACTCCATATCCGCTTTAATACGACGACAGAGTTCCAAGCCATCCATCTCCGACATCATAATATCGGTAACAACCGCATCGAAATGGTCTGAGCCTAAAGCCTCAAGTGCAGCGGCTCCGTTAGAAACAGTTGTCACTCTGAAAGTCGAGCGAAGATAATCAGCCAACAAATCAGAGATGCTCGAGTTATCCTCTACCAACAGAATCGACGAAGTTTCATTGCGGTTGAACGTCAAATCGCCACTCTCATCAAGCATATAAGCGTCGACCTCTGAGTCTGACAAGTTTTCTTGCTTAGCTACCTCTTTAGCGACAGGCAACATCAATTGGAAAATATTTCCATAGAAACCGTCAGATGGCTTCAAATCGAGTGTTCCGCCATTCATCTGCGCCAACGAGCGCGACAAAGCCAAGCCAATGCCAACACCCGGTTGCTCTTTATCGCGATTCTCGCCTCGATAGAACGCCTCGAATATCTTTTCACGTTCGGCAGACGAAACCGGACGACCGTCACTGATAACTCTTACGACAACCGCCTCTGCATCTTTCTGCTCAAGCTCGATTTCAATCTCTTTATCGGCATATTTCAGCGCATTGTTCAACAAATTGCTGATAATCTTAGTAATACTCTCTTTATCGGCATAGATGCCAACCTGACCATTGGCGATATTGCGTTTCAGATGCTTACCGCTAACCGTAATCGCCGGTTCAAATCGGTCGGCAATATCATCGGTGAGCGCTACAATATCGAAATTCGTCGGCTTCATCTTCAACGTCGCGGTGTCTGCCTTCTGGAAGTCGAGCAACATATTCGTCAACTGCATCAAGCGAGACATATTCTGACGAGTGATTTTCAGATAACGCATCGCTTCTTGATTGTCGACACAAAGCTCCTCAATCGCCTCAAGCGGCAAATTAATCAGCGACAGCGGTGTGCGGATTTCGTGAGCAATTTCAGAAAAAACTTTAATCTTATTGCGATAAAGTTCTTTCTCCTTCTCGTCTGTCATAATAGCCTCACGGCGGCGCAATTCGCGCTCATTCCGGCGATGAGTATAAACGATTATCGCTACCACTAACGCAATCACCAGCAAGGTATAGAAACACCATGCAATCCTCGACTGCCACCATGGCGGACTGATAATAATCTTCAACTTCTCAACATGAGAATTATCGCTCGAGTCGCAACGCACCTCAAGTTCATACTCCCCGACAGGAAGGTTGGCAAACGAAATCCGATTTTTCTCCATCGAAAGCCAATCCTTATTGCTCGGCAGCAAACGATAGCTAAACATCTTTCTGCCTAGATTACCGAACTCCGGCGACGCAACCTTCACCGAGAATGTATTTTGATTATAATCGAGATTAATTTCAGGCTCATTATCGCGATTAGTCAAAGATATATCACCACCGCCGGCGCCCGGCAGATTCAACACCGTAAAATATATCGGCGCAATCTGAGTAAAAGTGTCGGTGTATTTATCCGGATTAAACCAAACCAATCCGTTAGAAGTTCCGAAATAGAAATCGCCATTGGGGTGTTTGATAGCCGAATTATAGCTAAATCCGCTTGCCGGAAGCCCGTCGGCTTGAGAGAACAACTTCACTCGACGCGACTCAGGGTCAAACTTAACCAATCCGCGGTTCGTTCCAAACCAAAGATTGCCATGATTATCATCCAAAACTCCATAAACGACATCGTCGGGCAACCCCTCAGCCATTCCGTAAGTTTTGAAACAATCATTAGCCTTATCATAACAGCTCAAACCTCCGCGATCTGTGCTAATCCATACATTACCCGATTTATCCTCCATTATAGAGTTAATCGAATTTGAACGCAACATACCGGGGTCTGATTTCCATTCGATATGAGTATAGCTATGATACGAACCGTTAACCGGGTTATAGCGCCAAAGACCCTTACCCATCGTTCCAATCCAAACTACGCCATCCGAACTTTCATAAAGGCAGAAAAACCAACCATGACCAACATCATGAACCTCGGCAAATGTCTGACTTCCGGCTTCGCGCTTATAAAGTTGCATTCCGGTGCCGACCCACTCCGTTCCCTTTGAGTCATGTAAATATGAAAATACAAACGTATCCTCCGGAGCTAAACGCCAATGAGCCAATGTCGAAAGATTTCCGGTCGGCGAAATTCGCAATAACCCATGCTGATAGGGGCATACTACAACATCTCCTTCCGACGTGCCCAACATGATAATCTTGCTGCCGTTTAATTGCTGCGGGCCGTGAGAGATTGTTCCGGTAACCGGGTCAAGCTTGTTCATTCCCCCATTTTCGGTTCCAATCCAGATTTTCCCTAAACCGTCACAAGCCAAACCCGAAACAATCGTGCTCGAAAGGCTTGATTCATGACTATAGCTGTTAATATGGAAACGATGACGAGGCAAATAATTCACACCGCCAAAGGTCGTACCAATCCATGCGTCATTTTCATTATCGCGATAGATATAGTATACCGCATTATCCGACAAAGAGAAACGATCGGCTACATCCGCTTTCAGCAATTGGCTTTGCCCCGACTGCATATCTATAACATAAAGTCCGGTCTGTGTGCCAACCCACAAGGTATTGTCAAAACGAGCTATACTTCGTAAATAAACCGAACCGGCTTGAGCAAACGAAATCGGGCTAACACGCATATCTCGCTCAGGTTCGAGCAGATACAACTTGCCATTCTCAGATGCCAATACAATTTTTGACTTGTCCCATTCGATAATCTGAGACAATTTAACGTTTTCCCGTAAATTTATTCCGGCGGTTTCTACCGGAACCATCATCCCCATATCTGCGTCAAGCTGATAAACTCCGTCATTATCGGTCACCGCCCATACTCGCTCTCTTGAGTCAACACAGATATTTGTAAAATAAGTAGATTTAGCCCCTCCGGGCAGATTATAATAAGTCAGTTTATCTTCCGATATTTTAAACAGACCTTGATCAGGTATCAACGCATAAATATTTCCATGACTATCGCCTTGGATTGTCTGCACCCAGTTGTAGGGAGTATTCCCCTTGTTATCCTTTAGATTGACAAAGCTGAAATTGCCGGTCGACTGGTCATAGATATAGACCCCGCGGTCTGTGCCGACCCAAATACGTCCGTCGCCATCCTCGTAGAGCGCGCCGATATTATTATTCCAGCGATTGAGGTTTTCATCTCGGCAGTCAAAACGTCTCATGTCCATCCCATCATAACAATCAAGGCCGTTTGTCGTTCCAAACCACATAAATCCCTTGCGGTCTCGGATAATACACTTAACGTGATTTGCCGACAAGCCATCACTTCCGTCGATATGACGGAACGAAAATTCAGGATTCGATGCTCCTCCAACAATCGCAGTTAGAAAAAAGAGCAATACGGCTATTAATTGTTTTTGCATGGTAGAGATAGACATGAGACTGTTTTGGCGAGATGCCGAATTAGTGTTTAGTCATTTTGGTAGCAAACGACGCCCCTGATTCGAGAACGGTGCGAACGATTACTACTCCTTCTGCTGCCGAGCCGACATTAAGTTCTGCCTTATGGAGATTTTCATGTGCAACCTCAGCAACCAAGCGACCGTCAACAGTGTAAACGCTTACACTCTCAATCAGTTCGTTGGCAACAACAACACAATTGTCGCCTTCGATATAAACCTCGGGAGCTACGGCTGCAGAAGCGTCAGCTGCTACAGACTCGACACCGCTGAATCCGGCGCGTTCCATACGATAGACACAAACATCCATCGGAGGCACTTCGAGCTCAAACTCTTCCGGAGTATATTCGTCGTAGTTCCAAAGTTCGGTAATATTTTCGAATTCCGACGCAGAAACGCCAAGACGTTCATAATCGGGAGTCTTGGTGATATATGAACCTGAGATGTTGAATACTACATAGTAGAATGCATCTCCATCGTCATAGCAGAATTCATTGTCAGTTTTCCAAGTGCCGTCGCGCCATACGGTGTAGTTACCATTTACCGGACGGAAAGTGCGACCGATTTGACCTACACGGGTAAGATCAATATTAGATGCGAAGTTTACGAAACGACGACGCTCGCGGTCTGAGCCAATCATATTGTTATCGCCCTCGTAAGCGTATGTTCCCCCCATCAACACCATACCATGGATAAGACCGGTTGTGTAACGCACACGACCCTCTTGAACTGAGTTTGAACCTTGACCGGTGCCGGGAGCGGGATAAACGCAAAGGTGGTCGGGGTCATTAAAGAGATACATATGGTCGAGCCACCACGAACCGGTTGTGTTATTCAAAGTGTAAGATGAGTGAGCCAAGCTACCCCATGCGTCGCAACCGATACGACGGCCGTGAGCCTTAGCGGGGAATACGGGCGCAATTGAGAGGTCGATAAACATATCGTCGCCACAGAACTCGCGAAGATAGTCCATACCATAGTTGTATGCCTGCATACCGGTAGTAATATTGGGGTCATACCAGCTGTCTGCCTCCTGCGAACCATTATTCATAAAGTCGAGCTTGATAAACTCAAAGCCAAGCTCCTTAACAAGCTCGATACGACGACGGTTCCAATCCTTCACACCGGGGTGGGTCGGGTCAAGGCTAAAGCCTGAGATCTTACGATATACGCCGTTAGCTTTCAATACCATTTCGGAAAGAGGATAGTATTCCCAAATCTGACCTTGCTCAACTTGCTCTTTTGAGCCCCAATAGGTAAAGGGGGTTGTATAGATACCCGGCACAAAACCAAGTTCTTTACAACGTCTGGCAAACTTAAGCAACTGACGCTGGCTAAAGTTATCCCAATAAGAGTCGAGAACCATCAACAGACGACCCTCTTTGTTAGCAAAACCCAACGGCTGAATTTCTTGCTCATAAAAATCGAGCACACTCATTGCTGAGTTATAGTTAACACCTTCAGCCATACCGCCCCACGACTGCCATCCAAATAGCGAAGAGTCTTTACTCCATTCGTAACGGGGGCAGATTATAGTGTTCGCATCAGCAAAGGTCTCCATACCGACACGCCAATCTTCATAGTAACCTACGAAGAATCGGGGCGATTTAACGGTTTGACCCTTAACCTTTCCATGAACATTTATTTTCGACTGGCTAACAACGTCCCAAGTTTCCTTGCTGACATGACCGGCTTTAAGCGTCAAACTCAAGAGCGAATTTGTGTCGGTCGGTTTAGCCAAAACAGCTGATTTCCATGTTGTGTGGTCAACCGAACCAACAACCAAACCATGGCGGTTGTTGAGGTTGAAAAATGCCGATGCCTCGCATGATTCGTTTGTGCCGTTAGTGTTCCAAGGAATGGCATTAAATGTCGACCAACTGTCATTTGCGAAAGGCATATCGAAGATATAGTTTTCTTCTTCAGGCAACGGAAGCGCCGTAATTGTTGAAGAAACTATCGGATTAATCTGAGTAATAGCGATTTCACTATCATCAGAAGAAACGACCGAACCTTCTACAAGAATATATGAAAGCTCGGGATAGATATAAACCGAAGTTGCAAGGCTATTCTGATCCTCAAGACCCGAGTAAAGCCATGTATAACATTTGCCAACACCAAATCCGTCGTTAACGTCGGTTGTTGTAAGCGTCACTTCAGGATATTCAGAAGACTGCATGACGTCACCGGCAGCATCTGTTGCTGTTATTCCGGCTCTTTTAATCATGGCATTACCATCATAAGAGAAGGTCAATGCCATTTTTTCGCTATCACAAGATATCGACCATTTGCCGTCAACGACATCAAGAGATGTCTCTGCCGCCATCGACATAAACGTCATTGCCGATAATGTAAGAAGAATAGTTTTTTTCATATGTGGCGCTATTATACGCTAATTATTTTGAGTTTGAGCCCGTCATATATGACTTCTCGCTATTCGAGAGGTTTAGCTATTAAAGCTAATTGCCTATTTATTTTGACAGCTACCGATTTTACAAGAATGGTGGACCCATCAGAAACCGACAGGCCCACCGATTTTACCTTAAAATTGTAACTGTCGGACTAGTATTAGAATTGAACTTTCTGTGCTTTGCCGTTCTTAACCTCGATGAAGATACCGTTTTCGGGGTTGTTAACGACTACACCCTGCATGTTGTAGTAAACTGCGGGAGCATTTACGTCGTCAGCTGCGATACCCTCGATGCCAGACTGACCATAGATTGAGAACTTGCTGGTCCACTTGCTACCGTCGATTGTCTGAACACCCCATTCTTCGATTGTTGCGGGGTCGATGTTCATTGTGTAGAAAGTTGTGCAGATAGCACCTGACATCTCTGTGTTGCGGAGGTGACCGGTAGCGGGGTCTGCGAGGATATTGAAGTGGAGCTTACCGTCGTTTGTCTTAACGTAAACGTTGTAAAGAAGAGCAGCAGCGGGGGTTAAATCGTCAGTAGCAGCATCCCAAGTGAATTTTACAGAAGAGCCGTTAGCTTCCATAGCGAGGTTTTCGGGAGCGGTAGGAGCAGTGTTAACATCTTTCTTAGACTTCATGCTACCATTGTAGACATTGAAGTTCTGAGCACCATTGTAACCCATAGTCATGATATCAACAACGCCGTCTTCGTCGAAATCGACAGCTGCTACAGAAACACCTGAGCGTGTGCCCATAATCTTTTCATCCTGGCAGTTGAATGTGCCGTCACCTTCGTTGATAGCAACAACTGAAAGCGCGCCACCTGATTTATCAGCACCTGCGAAAACGAGGTCCATAAGACCGTCATTGTTTAAGTCTGCCCAGTCAGCACCTGAGTTCTTAACTTCAACGAGTTCTCCAGAGAAGTCAAATGTAGACTTAGTGAAAGAAGTACCATTGTTGTTAATCCAAAGTTCAGTGCATACTCCCCAAGCGGAGTTGTGGAAAGTTTCGCCTGTTTGGAAGATATCGGCATAACCGTCACCATTGATATCTACGAACAATACGCGACCCTTCTGTGCTCCAGCAGGCGCTGCGTCGAAGGCTGCATTAATTTCAGTCATAGCGGTGAATGTGCCGTCGCCGTTACCCTTGTAAAGACGGAGAGCTCCATCATTCAATGAGTCAAGCCATCCGTTAGCAACAACGTCGAGGATGCCGTCACGGTCAAAGTCAGCTACAGAGAATGTACCTGCACGAAGGGCATCCATACCGGTCTCGTCGATAGCAGTGAATGTGCCATCACCTTTGCCGAGGAAAATAGCGGGGTGAATTTTGTCAATGTTATACCATACATTCGGGTTACCTTGATCGTCAGTGTTCTCATATCTGATGGTTTCAGTTGAATTGTAGCAGAGGACATCAGAGATACCATCGTTGTTGAAGTCAGCAACAACAGTAATACCGTCATAACCTGTTTCAGAAAGACCGGAAGGCATGTAGGTAGCTGAAGCTTCAGCTGCTTCCAAGCCATAACCGTCGTTTAACACGAAATCTTCTTTAGGAGTAATAACGAATTCACCATTGCCGTTACCGGTGTAAAGGAAATTACCACGGTCTTGACCAAGGATAAAGTCGAGGATGCCGTCGTTGTTATAGTCGAGGTAAGTCAAAACACGCTGCCAAGATTGGTTATCGGGGTCATCAAGGATTGTACAAGTGGTAAGACCATTGGCGCTACCGAGTGAAATTGCAATCTGAGGAGCCCAACCGCGGTCCATATCACGGCCCTTCAACAAGAGGTCATAGTAACCATCGTTGTTAACGTCTACGACATTAACGTTACCTTGAAGATAGTTTTTAGCCAAACCAATCTTGTCAAAGTCAATTGTTTTGTAGGTAGGGACCTTAGCAGCACCCATAGCAGAAGCGCTTACGAGGGCAGCAGCCGAAAGAAGGAGTAAATTAGTTTTCATAATTTAAGGTTAATGAGGTTTGATATTTGTTAGTTTGCATTATAAAAATTAGGATAGAGAGAAAAAGAGAGAGAGGAGAAGGAACAGAGCGTTAATAATAGGTTAAATTAGGATTTTTGCAATTTATCGGAAACCAAATAGGATTGATTTTGTTTCAGTGTTACCAACGATTAATAACCGGGGTTCTGGTCTTCCATATTGATCTCGTCGTTCTGGTCGATCTCAGTCTGAGGAATAGGCCAAAGCTTGTGGTTTTCGTTGATGGTTCCGGAGGCGGCTGCCCATTTGTTGCGAGCCTTAACCAATTCAACAAACTTACCGGTACGGATAAGGTCGAACTTACGCCAACGTTCACCAAAGAGCTCACGAACACGTTCGGTCAAGATTTGTTCACGGAATTGATCCTGGCTCATTGATTCCCAATAGAGTTCGTCGGGCATATCCCAACCGAAAGCACGTTCACGGATGTAGTTTACAGCATCGAGAGCTTCATCTTGACGACCGATTTCGTTAAGACACTCTGCGTAAAGCAATACGGCGTTACCAACGCGGAGGAAGGGGATGTTTTTACCTGAGTTCCACATATTGTTGATACCAAGGCCTGAGTTGCGGTCAGTTCGGAAGTCTTCATACTTCTTGATGTGGGGTTTGAGCTCATCGTGGTCGTCGCCAAGGTCTTCCCATGCTACGCTCTTGAGGTCGGGTTTCTGACCAAACCAAGTAAAGTCGTAACGGATTGACTCATTCTTACGAAGGTCGCCCTTTTCCCAGATACCGCCCTCTTCAACTGTGCTGTAAGCCCATTCTGTAGGAACAGCGTGGTCGAAACCGGCGAAGTAGCAAGCGTCAGTACCCATAGACTGAACGGCACGTGAACCGAGCTGGAACTGAACGTGGTTAGCGTCTGAGTTAGAGTTATCAAACTGCCATTCAAAGAGAGATTCGATTGTGTTAGGAGTCTCGTAGTTGAACAAGTCGGCATAATTTTCAGTCAATTCATAACCGTTGTAGATATCTTCGAGAAGATCGGCTGCTTCGCTAAAATCGCGAAGATTTGTTTCTTCAGGAGCTGACATCAATGAATATGCCAACAACATTTTGGCGGCGTCTTGAGTTGCGCGACCGGGGTTGTTCTTTCTAGGGCATAATTTCGCAGCGTTACGGAAGTCATTGATAATGAATTGCCATACATCTGCGATAGGCTGACGGCCATAGCCGAGCTCTTCTGTACGCGCAACATCCAAGATGGGCACTTCGCCGAAAATGAATGCCAATTCCATTGTCAAACCGCCACGGATAAAGCTTGCTTCACCGTAGAGCTCGTCTGCCTTGCTTTTTCCATCTTCTGTCAATTGAGACTCGAGAGCGTTAATCAATTTGGCAGCTTCTGAAACGGCAGGCCAACGAGATGACCATTGGTCATCGATGTAGGGAGAAAGGTCTGCTGTCAAGAGGGCGTTGTAGTGGTCGAGCGAACCGCGCTGACCTGCACCTTCTTTAAGAGCCTGGTATGCACCTGACTGAATTTCGTCAGTACCAACCATCGGCTCCCAAAGCCAACGGTCGCAAAAGAGCGCACGCCATTTCTTATAACAAGACTGGATATTTGATTCTGCGAACTCTACGTTAGAGAACATAGTCTCTTCAGTAATCGCGGTCGCGGGATCTACCTCTAGGAAATCGTTACAAGACGACATAAGAGGCAGGATAGTGCCGCCAATTGCAGCGGACATTAATATCTTGGTGATGAGTTTCATCTTCAATTCTTTGTTTTAGATGGTTTTAGAATACGCTGAACGATACGCCAAGAGTGTAAGTGCGCTCTGCCGGGAAGTAACCTGCGCCGTCACCATATTCGGGGTCGAAGCCCTTATAACCGGTGAGACAGAAGACGTTCGATGCGGTGAAATAAACTCTCAAGTTATTGAAGTGAATCTTCTGAAGGATGTTCTTGGGAAGATTATAAGAGAGTGAAAGAGTTGACAGACGGAGGAACGAGGTGTTCTGAATGTAACGGTCAGTTTCCCATGCATAGTAAGGAACGTGGCCTGTACCATTTGTCATCACGCGGGGGAACTCGGCTGTTGTGTTCTCGGGAGACCAACGATCGAGCAAGTCGGTTGAAGCGTTGCTCAAACCTACTGAGCTTACGAGGTTTTCGTAGTAACCGCTGATTGCGTGACCGCCAACTGAGTAGTTAAACACGGCGTTAAGTGTCAAGTTCTTCCAAGTCAAGTCGGTTGAGAAACCACCATAGAATTTGGGGTCCATATTGTTGAGGATCTTACGGTCGTCAGCGTCGATCTTACCGTCGTTGTTACGGTCAACAACATAGAGGTCACCGGCGTAGATGTTACGGCCGAGATATTGAACTTGGCTCCAAACATCTTTGTCTGCCTCGTTAGCGATGCCGGCTGCTTCCCATGTGTAAACGTTGTTAAGTGGCTGATCTACGAAGTAGTTACCCGTACGGCTTCCTGAAAGAAGGCGTTCTACACCACCATAGAGGCGAGTAATCTTGTTACGGTCGAGGGCGAGGTTAGCTGAAATGTTCCAAACGAAGTCGCGAGTTTGAACCGGAGTTGCGTTGATGGTCATTTCAAAACCCTTGTTTGACATTTCACCGATGTTTTCAACTGTGTAGGTGTAACCTGAAGTTGTGGGGAGAGTGTGTGACATCAAAAGGTTACTATTGTTGATGAAGAATGCATCGAGAGTAACATTCAAACGACGGTTGAAGAAACCGAGGTCAAGACCGATATTGGTTTGCTTCTGCTTCTCCCAAGAGATGTCGGGTGTACCGCGACGTCCGTCGGTTCCGTAGATAGCCTGATCGTTAGAAGCGTAGGGAGTGTAAAGTGTGGTATACATGAAGTTACCGATAGCCTGGTTACCTACAATACCGAAACCTCCGCGAAGTTTAATCTGGTCTACCCAGTCGGTTTTGGGGAAGAAGTGTTCGTTGGTGATATCCCAAGCTAAAGAGAATGAGGGGAAGAAGCCCCACTTATGACCGTCAGCGAAACGAGAAGAACCGTCCCAACGAGTTGTTACTGTTGCAAAGTAACGATAGTCATAAGAGTAGTTTACACGAGCAACATATGACATCAATGAATTTTCTGACCAACCGTTTTGAATTTGACGGAAGTCGGGAGTAGATGCTGAGAAGAGGCCATGATAACCGAGGTCGTTAGACGCGAAACGTTCGCCGTAAGCTGCGAGGAAACCATCTGAGTAACGAGAAGTTGAAGTACCGGCAAAAGCTGAGAAGCGGTGAACCTGGTTGAAGGTGTTCTCGTAGCTGATAGTGTTATCCCACTGCCATTGTGTCTGACCGTGACGTTGCTGCTTAGCGTAAGCATCTTCGTGATAGTAACGGAGTGACTCCTGGATACCAGTCGGAACGAATTGTGCCCAGAATTGTTCAGCGCGGTCGATAGCGAAGGTCGAACGGATATTCAAGCCCTTGATGGGGTTGATATTGATGTAGTTCGAAGATGTCAAGTGATAACGTGAACGGTCTGTTGTAATATCGAGCGAGTTGAAGGGGTTGAAGTTGTTGATAGTTTCACCCGATTGAACACGCCAGAAGAGGTTCAAGTTTTCAGGATTCTTGCGAGTAGCGTCATCCTTGAAGGGACCGTAGTCGAGCAAGGGGTTACCGTTGTAAAGAGCTTGGTTGTAAACGCTTCCGTCGGTAATTTTGTCCTTAGAATATGTATAAGAGGTGTTAGTTCCGACACGCAACCAAGGGGTAATATCTGCAGATGCATTAACACGGCCGGTGTAACGGTCACGTTCGGTGCCAACCATAATACCATCGAGAGTATTGATACCCAACGAAATATATACGCTTGATTTATCAGAAGCGCGAGAGAAGGCTACGTTATGGTTCTGCTCGAAGCCGGTGCGAGTTACCTGATCCATCCAGTCGTAAGACTGACCGGCAGCCATAGTTGCGAGCTCACGGTCTTCGAATGCGATATTGCTTCCGAGGATGGTGTTCTGGATATATTCTTCGCGGTTTGCTTCGGGATTATTAAACATATAACCGTTAGCGTAAGCGTCGATACGGAGGTCTGCCAACTGCTGAGCGTTCATTGTCTCGGGGCGGCTTGTCGGATTTGACCAGCTTACCCAACCGTCGTATGTAACTTCGCCACGTCCTGCCTTACCTTTCTTGGTAGTGATGACGATAACACCGTTTGCACCTCGAGAACCGTAGAGGGCGGTTGCTGAAGCGTCTTTCAATACCTGGATTGACTCAACGTCGTTTACGTTAATGCTACCAAAGAAACCGTAGCTGTTATCCATTACCAAACCGTCGACTACATAGATGGGGTCTGAACCGGAGTTGATGGTGTTCGTACCACGGATTTTGATGGATGCATCTGCCTGGGGTGAAGATGCTTTGCCGACGCTCACACCGGCTACGCGACCTGCCAAGGCTTCATTAATTGTTGTTACAGGTTTCTCGGTAAGAGTTTCGGCATCGACGCTGGCTACAGCTCCGGTCAAGTCACTCTTCTTCATTGATACACCTACAACGACTACTTCATCAAGCTGTGACGAAGCTTCTTTCATTATAATACGCATATCACCGGTTGCGGGAACCTTTGCGTTCTGAATCTCGTAACCGATATAGCTAATTGTTAAGGTTTGTCCTGCATCTGCATCGAGACGGAAGTTACCACTGATATCAGTGGACACAGCTTTAGATGTACCTTGTACAAGTACAGTTGCGCCGGGCAGTGGCTCCTGTGTCTCATCGAGAATCTGTCCAATAACAGTTCGCGCACTGAGGGAAGGAACCGCAACGGTCGCCATTACCACAAAACTCAATAATGATGTTTTCATGCGATGTTATTTAAGGTTGTTTTTAACACTCAAAAATTATCTCATATAAGGCTCGAATCATGTAACGGTTTTTCATGGTCGCGCCTCATCTCTGGCAAAGTTAGCGTCATTAAGACTTTTTTCACATTCGCAAATGCGCAATAAAATGACAATTTGGGCGCATTTCTACTCTATTTCCACTTTTTGGACTATTTTAGACACACTTAAAGCGGTCTACTCCATTTCGGACACTTAAGACAGGTTTAAGCATTATTTTTACGATTTTCACATTTGTTTTCATTAAAACAATATTGAGAAAATCAAAATTAGTCGATTCCCGGGTCTATTATTCGGCGTTTTTTGACCTGTTAGTTTCTTTCGCTATTAACTGCCGAAATCGGCTATTTATTAGCTATATTATTAACGACGAAATTGCTCTGACATCTAGCAAACTTAATTCGAATAATTGCATTTTCGGAGCGATTAGCGTAACTTTGCACAGGTTTTATCTGCAATGAATAGCTTTTACTCAACATGGCTGAACATAACGACCTTGGGAAATGGGGCGAACAGCAAGTTGTCGATAAACTAATTATCGACGGCTACACGATTGTTGAGCGCAATTGGCGACTCAATCATCTTGAAATTGATATTATAGCGGTGCGCGGCGAAGATATTATCTTTGTCGAGGTTAAGACGCGACGCGATGAAAAGCTAAATCCGCTCGACGCGATGACGCCTAAAAAGGTGAAGCTACTCTGCAAAGCTGCTGAAACTTATATCAAAATCAATCATTTAGAGCTAAATCCGCGTTTCGATGTCGCTACTGTAATTGGCGACGGCTTCGATTGCAATATAGAATATATTCCAAACGCATTTCTTCCCCCTCTCTACTCATATTAAACCAAATAACAACTATCCTGTTAAGATAATAGAATAACCAGATAACAGCTATTCTGTTACGATAAACAGCCAGCAGCTATTCTTTCCCCCATTTTACAACAAAGATTACTGTAGGCTCGGCTTTCGCCGGAGCCCACAGTAATGAAACGCAGAGACCCTTTGATGGGTTTTTCTTTTAGTATACTATCTCTTTACTTCGCGGCGTCGATGTCACGTAGAAGCGTATTGACAGCTTCACGAAGTTGAGCGTCTTCGCCGGCAACGATTTGCTCAGGTGTATTGTTGACTTTCACGTCGGGCTCGAGCTGAGTATTTTCGAGATAATTGCCTTCAGCTGTGCGATAACCGATTACGGGAATACCGAAGTAGAGCGACGGATCTTGTAGTGTCACCCAATTAACCGAGGTCATTGTTCCGGGAACGGGCATACCGACAACCTTTCCGATTTTCTGATGCTGATAAACCCATGGGGTTCCATGAGCATTGCTATAGCAGGGCTCGGCAACGAGCATAATCGACGGTTTATTCCAACGGCGCGACGGCATATCGCATGATTCTGTTCCGCGAATTACCTGTGTGAGATATTTCTCTCCTGTGAAGAGTTGTTCGATATCCTCATGCATTCGTCCGCCTCCATTCCAACGGATGTCGATAACAACTCCTTCACGGTTGTTATATTTTCCGAGCAAGTCGGCATACATCGGGCGGTAAGATGCGTCATCCATCGATTTGATATGTACATATCCTAATCTGCCGTTTGACCAACGATCTACATCGGCCGCACGCTGTTTAATCCAGCGACGATACATGATGTCACTAATTCTTCCGGCAGAGCACGGAATGATTACTTCGGAAACAGATTTACCGTCGGCAGTCGTAAACGCTACGAGGGTTTTCTTGCCTGAAAGGTTATTAAATAGTTCGCCTAAATCAGTCTGAGCGTCGATTGAGCGTCCGTTTACAGCGGTTATAATCGCACCTTTAGAAATTTTTGAAGATGCTTTATCAAACGGACCATTTGCGAGCACTTCATCAACTTTAAGTCCGTTGCCCGTATACGTCATATCGTAGAGAAGTCCGAGCGAAGCGGTGCGGTCTACCGATGATGCGCTATTCTGACCACGGTAACGTCCGCCTGTATGCGAAACATTCAATTCGCCGAGTAATTCGCTCAACATCTCCGCAAAGTCGTAGTTATTATTAATGTGGGGAAGAAATTTGCGATAAGCGTCAGTCATTGCGGGCCAATCAACGCCATGCATTCCGGTTTCATAGAAACGTTCTCCTTCCTCTACTACTACATATTCATACATCGCAGCGCGTTCGGCAGCGAGGTCAATATCATGAGTTGCGGAAACTTTGATAGGGGTCAGTTTGTCGCCCTTATCGAGTTTCTTCATATCGCGACCGATAACGAAGAGCTGTTTGCCCGACTTATCAGCCTGAAGTGACGCCCAAGATGCACCGATTTTAGCGGCGAGTTTCGGTTCGCGCTTGCGCATGGGGAGTTTCCATAGGTCATATCCATCTTCGATTTGACAGAGGAAATAGAGTGTTTCGCCATCTTCGGTAACAATAGCGTCGGCGAGTTTCGAGCTGAAGGGGGTAAGGCTCATAATACGGTCTTCGATGCCGTCGAGCTCAACAACGATAGGTTTAACGTCGTCTTTATCCTTCTTATCGGCGCTGTCATCTTTTTTCGCCTTCTTATCTTTTTTATCTTTCTTGCCTTTCTTTGAGTCTTTATCTTCGTCGGCATCAGACTTTTTAGAGGCTTTCTTCTCTTGCTCTTTCAAGAGAGCATAATCTTCTTCAGAAAGCAAGAATCGGTCGAGGGCTGCACGATTGAGGAATACAATCATGATATCATCTTGCGAGCCCCAAGAAGCTTGAGCACGAAGTCCGTATTGTTCTGTGAAATAAATGATTGCATTTCCGCCAAGAACAAATCGCGGATTCGACTCCATATAGCCAGTATTGGTGAGGTTGGTTATCTTTCCGGTTTCTACCTCAACAAGAGCTATATCTCCATAGGGATCACGCATGAGGGGGATAATCTCCATTGTCAACCAACGAGAATCAGGGCTCCACTCAAACGACATACCGTCATATTTACCGGGGCAAGTTTCGCCGTTGGTGATTTGGCGATCAGTGCCGGCTTTCAAATCGCGTATCCAAAGCTGATTGCGATTTTTGACGTAGGCTAGTTTCTTTCCGTCTGGAGAAACTGTCGGATGAGAGTATTCTATAGCTTCACCATTCCCTTTATACTCGGGGAATATTGCCGTTTCAGTTATTTCAACAGCGTTGGGGAAATCGGGGTCTTCCTCACGAGCAATCTTAGCACAATAGATATTCTTACGGCCGGAGCGCTCCGAGGTGTAGTAGAGCGAGCGGTTGTCGCTACCCCATGAAAGATGACTTTCTGCTTGGGCGGTTGTCGTAATCTGCTTAGTTGTTGGATATTCAACCGAGGTTACGAAAACATCTCCACGGTTTAAGAAGGCGACCATCTCGCCGTTGGGAGAAACAACACCGCCGGAGGGGGTCACAGACACTCGCTTCGGACGTTCAGTATCATCGGTAACAAGCGAGATATTAACCTTTTGCGGAGCACTAACGCCACGAGCGGCACGGCCGACGAGTGTATAAATTTCGCCGTCGTAGGTAAACGCGAGTGTACCGTTTTTCGCCCGAGAGAGAAATCTAACCGGATGAGTCTTAAAGTTGGTCAACTGCTCAACCTGTGAGGGATTATTGAGAGGGAATGAGTAAACGTTAAATGTTCCGCCGTCTCGTTCCGAAAGAAAATATACGGTTTCTGTTACCGCATCAAGCACGGGGTTACGATCTTCGCCGGGACGATCAGTAAGGTTGCGATGCTTGCCATCGATAGGGGTATACATCCAAATATCGCGAGATACGGAAGATGTATGATGCTTACGCCATTCATCTTCAAAACCTTTGAGGTCTTGATAAAGCATTTTATCGCCGTCGGGCGAGAATGATATCATCTGGGCCGGAGTTGCCAAGACTTGACGCGATTTCCCGGTCTCTACATCTACGGCATAAAGCTGAGTCATGCGTGCCGAAGGAAACATTACAGATGTCGCCGGTGATTGAATTGCAGCTGAATAGTAAACTTCTTTGCCGTCGGGAGAGAATCCTTCGGGCGTCTCTGATGCAGAGTTAGATGTCAGGCGACGTGTTTGTCCGCCATTTGCATCCATTATATATATGTCAAAATTGCCGTTTCGATCTGACTGGAAGGCGATTTTCTTTCCGTCAGGGCTCCATATTGGGGTCGCTTCATATGTCTCACGATACGTCAAGCGACGCGCTTCTCCCCCATCGACAGACACTGACCAAATATCCCCTTTATAGGTAAATGCGATTAAATCTCCATTGGGGGAAATCATGACGTCACGCAACCAAAGCGGAGCGCTTTCAGAAGCGACCTCAACATTGGTTTGGGGTGTCTGAGCAACGACTGCTGTAGCTCCAGATGCGGCTACCAATGCCGCTGTCAATAATATCTTATTCAGCATAACAGTTGAATCTTTCTGTTTTAATTTATCAAAGATACAAAAAATCAGGAGAATTTCGTAATTTTGGCAAGGTGTTTTATAGCAGACCCTCTCAGCTCACCTCATTAATCATCTGACTACCTACTAATTACACCACAACAGTATATTTTTAGCAGTCTAATTATCCAACAATGAAAGTATCTCTTTTTCAAAAAATCATCACTGTTTTTATTGTTGCCATAATTGGCTGCGCAACCTCTTTTGGTTGCACGTCTGCATTAGTCGGAGTAGAGCGTGGGGCAGATGGTAGATGGCTACTTTGGAAACATCGAGATTCGGGGCACCCCGACAATTATATCAAGAAATTTGAGGCAACAGACTCGTCGTTGGCATACGTTGCTCTTTTCAATGCCGCCGATACTGCCGCCCGCGAGGCGTGGATTGGGTTTAATTCTGCCGGTTTTGCGGTTATGAATACTGCCAGTTACAACATCCCCGCTCCGGCGAAAAATTGGCAAGACCGCGAGGGCATATTAATGAGTGATGCTTTACGCCACTGCCGGTCGATTAATGATTTCCATCAACTTCTTCTGAATTACCGGGGCAAAAGAGGTGTTCAAGCTAATTTTGGTGTATTTGACGCCAATGGTAACGGAGCTTATTTCGAAACATCTGATGAAAATGTCGTAATGTTTCCGTTAGACTCTATCGGCTTTTCAACCCGCACAAATTACTCGCTTTCAGGCGGTAAAGAAAACCGACTCGGGCTATCGCGTCATCGAGCGGAAATTCATCTTATCGATTCTATATTGACAGCCAGCCGAGATTGGGCTCCAAAGGGTAAATTGGCAGCTGAAGATTTTATCGAAACTCTTTCGCGTTCTTTTTATCTTCCCGAGAAAGGAATAGACCTTCTCGACGGCACAGCCCAACGATATCGCGACAACGGAGATGTCATTTCGCGCCGTAGCTCTTGCTGTTCGGTCGTTATCGAAGGTCCACTGCCGGGTGAAGACCCTGCAAAAACAATGATAATGTGGACATCCATCGGCTTCCCCACCCTATCAACGGTTGAGGCTGTTACCCTCGATTCCATCCCGACACCACTTCTACCGACCATTCACCATCAAGAGGGAGAAACAATAAGAGCACATTCAACTAAATGCGACTCGGTCAACATTTTGCGAGAAAAGTCTTTCATCAAAAACGCCTCAAAACCGCAAAAGACCACCAACACACAACCCAAGAAAGCCACCTTCGATTTCAATCTCAGCTATCTTCGCAAAGAAATCCCAATCCGTCGCGCTATTTCGCTCTCTAAATACGCCTCGGCTCGTGCCCTCCGTAACCACTCCACAAAGAAGTCGTCCTCGCAAACAACACCATTAACAAAGGAATAACCCGCAAATAATATCGCCCGACGAGGATAAGCCCCACGAAGAATAACGCCCGACGGAGCTTGAGCCCGCGGAGCGGGTGGCGCTGTGCACTACAATCATCTAAATAAAGATAGCCCGAATTCCGTGCGGAATTCGGGCTATCTAATAATTTTATCGGTCTGAAATATTAAGCTTTGCCGTTAGAACCGAGTACGTTTACAATCTTATGCTTGTAAAGTTTCTCCATTTCGTCACGAGCCGGGCCGAGGTATTTGCGGGGGTCGAATTCACCGGGTTTGTCAGTGAAGACCTTGCGAACAGCAGCGGTCATAGCGAGGCGAGAGTCTGAGTCGATGTTGATTTTGCAAACAGCGCTCTTAGCTGCCTTGCGGAGCTCTTCTTCGGGGATACCGATAGCATCGGGAAGCTTGCCACCGTGAGTGTTGATAATGTCAACATACTCTTGGGGAACTGAGCTTGAACCGTGGAGTACGATGGGGAATCCGGGGAGTTTCTCCATAACGCCATCGAGTACGTCGAATGCCAAGGGAGGAGGAACGAGCTTACCTTCAGCATTGCGAGTGCACTGTTCGGGAGTAAACTTGTAAGCACCGTGGCTGGTACCGATTGAGATAGCGAGTGAATCGCAACCTGTGCGAGTAGCGAAGTCGATAACTTCTTCGGGGTCGGTGTAGGTGTGGTGGTCTGAAGAAACTTCATCTTCAACGCCGGCGAGTACGCCGAGCTCACCTTCTACGGTTACGTCATACTGATGAGCGTAATCTACAACCTGCTTTGTAAGAGCAACGTTTTCCTCGTAGGGAAGATGGCTACCGTCAATCATTACTGAAGAGAAGCCGCTGTCGATACAGCTCTTGCAGAGCTCGAAGCTATCACCGTGGTCGAGGTGAAGAACGATTTGGGGATTTTCCCAACCGAGTTCCTTAGCGTAGGCAACTGCGCCCTGAGCCATGTAACGGAGCAAAGTAGCGTTTGCGTAGTTACGCGCGCCCTTAGACACCTGAAGGATTACGGGAGATTTCTCTTCAGAAGCAGCCTTGATAATAGCCTGGAGCTGCTCCATGTTGTTAAAGTTGAAAGCGGGGATTGCATATCCGCCTTTGATGGCGTTGGCAAACATCTCACGGGTGTTAACCAAGCCTAAGTCTTTGTAGCTTACCATGTTAAATAAACCGGATTATTTGTGTTTAGGTTTCTGGGTACAAATTTACGAAATTTTCTTCATACCCCCTCCAAATATTCAACAAAAAATGGGTAACTTTGCTGTCTGAAAAACATGTAAATTATGCAAAAAGTGATACTAACGGGCGACCGCCCTACCGGACGTCTTCATCTTGGCCATTTTGTTGGCTCACTGCGTCGCCGCGTTGAGTTGCAAGATTCAGGCTGCTTCGACAAGATTTTCATCATGATTGCCGACGCGCAAGCTCTGACCGACAACGCTGACAATCCCGAGAAAGTGCGCCAGAATGTTATCGAGGTTGCTCTTGATTACCTTTCTGTCGGCATCGACCCGTCGAAATCTACAATCTTCGTTCAGACCCATGTCCCCGAGCTGACCGAATTAGCGTTCTACTATATGAACTTGGTCACCGTGTCGCGCGTTCAACGCAACCCGACGGTTAAGACCGAAATCAAGATGCGCAACTTCGAGCAAAGCATCCCTGTCGGATTCTTCTGCTACCCCGTCAGCCAAGCATCTGACATTACCGCCTTCAAGGCAACAACCGTGCCCGTTGGTGAAGACCAAGCCCCGATGATTGAGCTTACTCGCGAAATTGTCAACCGTTTCAACAATATTTACGGCGAAACTCTCGTAGAGCCGGAAATCCTTCTGCCCGAAAATGCTGCTTGTCTACGTCTGCCCGGCACCGACGGTAAAGCGAAGATGAGCAAATCGCTAGGCAACTGCATCTACCTGAGCGACACCCCAAAAGAAGTCGCAAAAAAGGTAAAGAGCATGTACACCGACCCTGAGCACTTAACCGTTGACTCGCCCGGACATCTTGAAGGCAATTGCCCATTTATATACCTCGACGCATTCTGCACCGACGAGCATTTCGCTAAATACCTCCCCGAATATAAAAACCTTCAAGAGTTGAAAGACCACTACACTCGCGGTGGCCTCGGAGACGGCACGGTTAAGAAACTGCTTATCAACGTGCTCGAAGAAATCCTCGCCCCGATTCGCGAGCGTCGCAAACAGTGGGAACAAAACATCCCCGGCGTTTACGAAATCTTGAAGAAAGGCTCGGAACAAGCTCGTTTAGAGGCCGGCGACACCCTCAACAAGGTTCGTGCCGCAATGAAAATAAACTACTTCGACGACGATGCCCTCATCGCCGAGCAAGCCGCACGCTACAAAGCCGGCAAGTAACGCTCTGTTTACAACGTCATTATGACTCACGAAGAGATACTCAATCTGACCGCCGGAATTCCTTGGGCTGAAGATATTAACTGTGCTATCACCGTATGCGACATCAACGGCATTATCATCTACATGAATAGCAAAGCCCGCGAGACTTTCGCCGCACACGGCGACCTCATCGGCAAGAACTTATTCGACTGCCACAAGCCGGAATCAGCCGCTAAAATCCGCCATATGCTCGCCGACGGTGAAAGCAACGCTTACACCATCACTAAAAATGGTCTGCATAAAGTTATTTATCAAACTCCTTGGCGCAAAGATGGCAAAATCGCCGGTATGGTTGAAATCTCAATGGTCGTCGACGCAGAAATGCCCCACTACATCCGCTAAGTAACTTCTACTTTACACATAAACCGACGAGGCTACACTTAAAAAATCAGTGTAGCCTCGTCGGTTTTTTGCAACAATAATTTTACCGAAATATAACACTATTGCAACTCCCAAATATCATTAATAAAATTTTAACAATTCCGCAAATGCCATGAAATAATTGTTATAGAATTTTGCGCTGTAAATCAAAAGTTATCAATTAACGTGAAAAAAGATTTTTCATTATTAACGGTCTCACTCGCATCGGGGTTGACCTTGTTTGCAGCAGAAAGTCAAAGCGAAGGATATCTAAAAGGACGTATCCTCGACAATGAGCAGAATCCATTACCCGGAGCCGTTGTTGTCATCGACAACAACAAAAAGTCTGTAATCACAGATATAGACGGCTATTACGCTTTCGAAAAGATGGCGACCGGTCAGCATAATCTGTCGGTTTCATATATCGGATACGAACCTGTTAATAAAGACATCGTCGTTGCCAATGGCGGAACTACAGAAGATGTCACAATGGCGACTTCTTCTCACGAATTAGAAGAAGTTGTCGTATCAGGTGTTTTCTCCGGCCAACATAAAGCGATAAATACTCAGAAAAACAACGTAAACGTAACAAACGTTGTGTCTGCCGACCAAATCGGAAAATTCCCCGATTCTAATATCGGCGACGCGTTAAAACGAATCAGCGGCATCAACGTGCAATACGACCAAGGCGAGGCTCGCTTCGGTCAAGTCAGAGGCACGCCTGCCGATTTCAGCTCGGTAACAATCAATGGTTCGCGCCTGCCTTCAGCAGAGGGTGATATCAGAAACGTGCAGCTCGACCTCATTCCGTCTGATATGATTCAAGCAATTGAGGTTAGCAAAACCTTACTGCCTGACCAAGATGGCGACGCCATCGGCGGCTCAATCAATTTGGTAACTAAAAACTCGCCTCAACGTTTTTCGATAAGTGCAGTTGCCGGAACCGGCTACAACTGGGTTAGCCAAAAAGCTCAAATGAATTTCGGCCTGACAATCGGCAATCGTTTCTTCAATGACAAATTCGGTGTATTATTTGCCGCCTCTTACAATAATGCGCCAGCCGGATCATACAACACCGAGTTCGTTTGGGAAAAAGACGACAATGGCAATGTTTATGTCAACGACTATCAGATTCGCCAATATTATGTAACTCGCGAACGTCAAAGCTACTCTCTATCGTTGGATTGGAAATTTAATAGCGACAACAAAATCTGGTTCAAAGGAATTTTCAACAACAGAAACGACTGGGAAAACCGCTATCGCACAACTCTAAAAGATATCTCGCCCGACGGCAAGGCCGACGTCAGAGTGCAAACCAAGGGGGGCACAGACGATAATCGCAATGCCCGACTTGAACGTCAACGCACTATGGACTTCACTCTCGGCGGAGAAAACCGCCTCGGTTGGTTAGGTATTGATTGGAAAGTCGGATATGATAGAGCTTCTGAGGAACGTCCTAATGAGCGCTACATCGACTATCGATTGAAATCTCAGCATTTCAATTTCGACCTGAGCAATACTCGTAATCCATTTGCAACACCCGCAGAAGGCTCTACGATGACTCTTAGCGACGATTTCTCTCTGAAAGAACTGACCGAACAACAAGAAGACATCGTTGAAACAGACTTCAAAGCTGCCGTTGATTTCAAGGCTGAATTGAGCGATAAATCAAAAATCAAATTCGGACTTAAATTCGTCAGCAAGACTAAAGATAAGGAAATCGACTACTATGAATATACTCCTCTCAACAAGAAGGGTTTCAATGCTGACGCTTTAGCTCATACCGGAAACCAAACCACTGACCGTTTCATGCCGTCAGCAAACTATCAGGCAGGAACATTTGTCGACAAACATTTTCTCGGCTCTTTAAATCTTAATGATGAAACAATGTTTGAGCGCGAACAAATTGCCGAAGAACTTGCCGGTAATTTCCACGCTAGAGAAAATGTAACATCCGGATATGTGCGCATCGACTCAAAAATTGCTGACAACCTACATTTTATGGGCGGATTGCGCGCCGAACAAACGTCTCTCCGATATGTCGGTAGCGACTATGATGAGGATGCCAACACCGTTTCTAAATCGAAGCCGAATACTTCTGATTACATCAACTTCTTGCCGTCACTGCTTTTGAAATGGGAGGCTATTGATGACCTCATGGTCAGAGTGGGATATAACCAATCTATTTCACGTCCGAAATATTCAGCACTTGTGCCGGGCATGAATATCAAACGTGGCGACAATGAAGTTAAAATCGGAAATACCGACTTAAAAGCAACTACATCACACAATTTTGATATCAATGCCGAATATTACTGGAAATCAATCGGTCTGGTTTCTGCCGGTTTGTTCTACAAACGCATCGAAGGTTTTATCGTTGATGAAGTAGCATACAACAAGGAATACCAAGGAACGGTTTGGACCAAATTTACTCAGCCTAAAAATGCCGGTAATGCCGACCTGTTCGGTGCTGAAGTTGCATGGCAACGCGATTTCGGCTTCATCTCTCCTGCAATGAAATGCTTAGGTCTCTATGCCACATACACTTACACTCATTCTCGCATCACCGACTTCAACTTTGCCGGTCGCGAAAACGAATCCGGTTTGAGCCTCCCCGGTTCGCCCAAGCATACAGCCAATCTATCGCTCTACTTCGAGAAAAACGGTTTCTCTTCTCGCCTATCGTATAACTACGCCTCTGCTTTCATCGATGAAATGGGCGAAAGCGCTTTCTACGACCGCTACTACGACGCCGTTAACTATCTCGACCTCAACCTCAGCTACACATTCGGCAAACAAACTAAGTTCACAATCTTCGCTGACTGCACCAACCTCTTGAACCAGCCCCTACGCTACTATCAAGGCAACAAAGATTTCACTATGCAGCAAGAATATTACGGCGTAAAACTGAATGGTGGTATCAAGGTTAAATTCTAATTATCTCGAATAAAATAGATTATGATAACGAAGACTATTCGTAAGACTACACTCGCAGTTGTTTCGTTGCTATTCTGCCTAAACATCTCTGCGCAACCTCATATCGAAAAGGGTGATATAAACTTTATTATCGCAAATGATCTCGGCAGAAACGGTTATTACGACCAGAAGCCTATCGCTGCTACAATGGGCGAAGTTGCCGACCAAGTCGGTCCGGAAGCTATCTTAGCCCTCGGCGATACCCACCATTATGGGGGCGTACAGAGCGTCAGCGATCCTCTTTGGACGACCAACTATGAACTCATCTACAGCCACCCCGAATTGATGGTCAATTGGTATCCTATCTGTGGTAACCACGAATACCGTGGTAACACACAAGCTGTCATTGATTATTCTAACGTATCGCGCAGATGGTCGATGCCCGCAAAATACTATACCAAAACTTTTGAAGATAACGAAACAACTCTGCGCGTAATATTCTTAGATACAACTCCCCTAATCGACAAATATCGCAAGAAAACAGACACCTATCCTGATGCTGCCAAGGAAGACGCCAACGCGCAATTAAAGTGGCTCGAAAAGACACTTGCCGAAGCGAATGAAGACTGGATTGTCGTTGTGGGCCATCACCCGATTTACGCTTACACCGACAAATCCGAGGCGGAAAGAACTGATATGCAAAAACGTGTCGACTCAATCCTCCGAAAGCATAACGTCGATATGTATATCTGCGGACATATCCACAATTATCAGCACATTCGCTGCCAAGGCTCGAATATTGATTATGTCGTAAACACTTCCGGCTCGCTAACTAGAAAACCTCAAGAAATAGTAGGTACTCAATTTTGCAGCGATGCAGCCGGATTCTCAGTGCTGACCGTCGAAAAGCAAACTCTAAATCTCCACATGCTCGACAAAAACGGATATATTATCCATTCGGTAACCCGTAACAAATAAACATAGGTTCGATATAAATAGGAATCAGCCATTTAGCGAAATGGTAAATGGCTGATTCGTTTTATCTGATATTTATTTCTTCATACTTTCGTCAGCTTAGATATAAAGCTGAACGAGAGCGATTTTGACGGGTTATTTCCTCTCTTTTGCTTTTTCAGCCATTTTGCCGACAGCTTCGAGACAGAGGTCTACTGCTTCTTCGAAGGTGTCTGCTATTTTTGTAGCAACGAGTTCATTTTTAGGCACATGCACATTAATTACAGCTTCTTTATTCATCGCCGATTCTGGTTTGACTACGGTTAGTTTGACATCAACCTTAGTCAAGTCGGGATAATGACGTTGGAGGCGTTCGGCTTTCTTATTGATGAAGGCAACGAGTTTTTCAGATGCGTCGAAGTTGATTGCTTGAATGTTTACATCCATAGTTTTGTCCTCCTTTTCAGGTTTTAGTGCCATTACCAACGCGAGCTGAGAGAGGTTGTGGCATTGCTGTCGAATATTCGTCAGCCGACGCCACAGACCCCGCGCGGGGATGGGCGAGTTTGTAATTCTGTTTAAGTTCTCTAAAGGTTATATGTGTATAAACCTGTGTGGTTGCAAGCGATTTATGCCCGAGAAGTTGCTGAACGGCTACGAGATCGGCTCCGTTATTCAGCATATCAGACGCGAATGAATGGCGCAGCACATGCGGACTAATCCGTTCAGCGTGGACCTTTCCTTGGAGCATCTTCTTAATGATTCGCTCAACGAGCATAGGATAGAGTGGCTCTCCGTCGGGCTTAACAAAAAATTTTGTGGTAGATTCTCCTACTGTTTTATCGCGGAGCTGTCGATAGTTCTCGATGGCTTCTTTAAGTTCATCCCCGAATGGGATGATTCTCTCCTTATTACGTTTACCGAGCACTTTTAGTTCACCTCGAGACGTATTGACACAAGCATCCTCCAGACCGATTAATTCGGCCCGGCGCATACCTGTTGTATAAAGCATTAGGAAAATTAGATAGTCGCGTTCTCTGACAAAATCGTCGTCAGCGACAACATCAGACGTGTGTTCTTTCTCCTCTTCAATAACGGCATTAATCTCTGACGATCGAAGATTGATAGGCAATGGCTTGGGCACTTTTGCGATTTCGACATCGCTTGCCGGATTATTATTTATCAAGCCACGGCGTAGGAGATAAGTATAAAAGGAACTTACAGCGGTCAACTTTCGGCGCAACGACCTTGCCGACAAACCTGTTTCGGCAAGCGTCATGAGCCATTGGCGAATGTCAGATGTGGTTACACTTATCGGGTCGAAGCCGTCTTCTTGCGCGACGTACTGCGCCTCCGGCGGTAGTTTGGGCTGAGGCTTACCGGTAAGAAATTCACGAAACTGACGCAAGTCTACCGAATACGACAAAACGGTATGAACCGAGAGACTCAGTTCACACCGGATATATGTCAAAAATGATTGTATCAGCATCGGCAACTTCGCGTTAGTCGTGTTGCCTTTCGTGGATTATTCCGCGAGAGGTGAAGACTACGGGGTCTTCGGTAGCGAAGTTATGACAATCTTTCGTGAAATCCAAATTTTTCTCAAGGAAAAAACTGCAACAATGTTACAAAACATTATGCCGATTTCGCCTCGACGATTGTCGCCGTAGATGAAATTACTCCTCAACGAGGCGCAACTGCTGTACGTAAACCGCCTTCATCATTTTCTTGCGGTTTGTAACGGAGGGCTTTTCAAATGCCTGACGGCTGCGAAGTTCTTTCACGATGCCGGTCTTTTCATATTTGCGCTTGAATTTCTTGAGAGCTTTTTCGATGTTGTCGCCTTCTTTAACTTGTACGATAATCATTTTTTGGGGTTCTTATTCTTATAGTTGTTAAATTCTATTGAAATACTTACCGCTTAGACATAATCTTGTCATAGATTCGCGTCTTTACGATTTGCGGGGCAAAATTACGGAGTTTTTTTTGATTGACAAAATCTTTTGACGCATTTCTTTCCATATTTTTTCGTATCTTTGCACTCAGCGACATATATTATTTATGTGAAAGCCCCTTTCCGCTACCCTAACAATGACCGAGAACGACAATATTATCCCCCAAGACGACCTGTCTCACATCAACGACGAGGACGCAAAACATCTACCTTCCGACGAAGCTACGCCGGAGGCTGACTCCAACACTTTCTCCGAAGACGCCGATTCTACGGCGTCGGAATCCCACATTCCCGAAGCCGAGCCTATGATTGACGATTCCCCCGAAGAAGATGCCGGCTCAGCTCCTCCGACTATCGGCACCGAAGCGTCGCGCTTGCGTTTGGGCGGAATGTTTCGCAACTGGTTTCTTGATTACGCCTCATACGTAATTTTGGAACGTGCCGTACCGCATATCGACGACGGCTTGAAGCCCGTGCAGCGTCGCATCCTCCATTCTATGAAGACTATCGACGACGGGCGATACAACAAAGTTGCCAACATCGTAGGTAATACGATGCAATATCACCCCCACGGAGATGCTTCTATCAAAGACGCTCTCGTGCAACTTGGTCAGAAAGAGTTGTTAATCGACACTCAGGGTAACTGGGGTAACATCTTGACCGGCGACGACGCTGCTGCCGGTCGTTATATCGAAGCTCGCCTCTCGCCGTTTGCACTCGAAGCTCTATACAACGCAAAAATAACTGATTGGGTCCCTTCTTACGACGGTCGTAAGCAAGAACCTGTCACTCTCCCTGTTAAGTTCCCGCTACTGCTATTCCAAGGAGTAGAAGGTATCGCCGTCGGACTATCGTCGAAGATACTTCCCCACAACTTCAACGAGATTCTTGATGCGGCCATTGCCCATCTTCAGGGCAGAGAATTCACACTCCTACCCGATTTCCCGACAGGCGGATCTATCGACGTCGCCCGCTATAACGACGGCGAACGCGGTGGTTCGGTGCGCGTCAGAGCTAAAATCGAGAAACTCGACAATACAACACTTGCCGTTACCGAAATCCCCTACGGCAAAACGACTCGAACGGTCATCGAGTCAATCCTAAAGGCTTTCGAAAAGGGAAAAATCAAGATACGAAAAGTCGACGACAACACCTCTGACACTGCTCGTATCTTAGTCCACCTACAACCCGGCACCTCCTCAGACAAGGCTATCGACGCGCTCTATGCCTTTACTGATTGTGAAGTCGCGATTTCACCAAACTGTTGCGTTATCGAAGACCGCAAGCCGGTATTCTTGACTGTCAGTGCCTTACTTCGCCATAGCGCGGAGCGCACTCGCGAACTCCTTCGCCGCGAACTCGAAATCAAACTTGGCGAAGTCAACGAGCAGCTCAATTTCGCGTCTCTCGAACGTATCTTCATCGAAGAGCGAATCTATAAAGATAAGGAATTCGAGCAAGGAGAAACAATGGAAGCGGTTATCGCCCACGTACACAAGCGCTTAACCCCATTCCTGCCCCAACTCGTTCGCGAAATTACCGACGACGATATCATTCGCTTGATGGAAATCAAGATGAAACGCATCTTGAAATTCTCATCTCGCGAGGCTGATCGCGTAATTGCCGTCTACAAAGAGCGTATCGCTGAACTTCAAGATCATCTCGACCATATCACCGAATATACCGTCGACTGGTTCCTCTCGTTAAAAGAGAAATATGGCGCAGCATTCCCCCGCCGCACCGTTATCCGCGCGTTCGATAATATTGAAGCCTCGCGTGTTGCCGAAGCTAACGAAAAGCTCTATTTCAATCGCGAAGAGGGCTTTATCGGCATGTCACTGAAGAAAGATGAGCTGCTGTTCAACTGCTCGGTGCTTGATGAAGTGATTATCTTCTACAACGACGGGCGCTACAAGGTTGTCAGAGTTGCCGACAAACTATTTATCGGTAAGAATGTCAAACACATCGGTCTCTTCGACAAGAAGGATGACCGAATGGTCTACAATGTCATCTACCAAGATGGGCGTGGCGGCACTTACTATATGAAGCGTTTCAAGGTTACCGGTGTCACTCGCGATAAAGAATATAATCTCACTCGCGGCACAGCCGGAAGTCGTATAGCGTGGTTCTCTGCCAACCCCAATGGAGAAGCCGAGGTTGTTAAAGTTGCCCTCAAACCGAAACCCCGTTTGACCCGTCTACAATTCGATATAGATTTCTCCGAACTTGCTATCAAGGGCAAGCAAAGCCTCGGCAACATCGTAACCCGAAATGAAGTGCATCGTTTCTCTCTCAAAGAGAAGGGCACATCGACTCTTGGCGGACGCGAAGTTTGGTTCGACCGCGACGTGCTTCGTCTCAACTACGACGGCAGAGGTGAATTACTCGGAGAATTTATGGGCGAAGATAAAGTATTGGTTATCACACGCCAAGGCGAATATTACCTCACCTCATTCGACGCGACGAACCATTACGACCATATCGACATCCTCCGCATCGAAAAATTCCGTCCTAACCATATTTGGACTGCAGTCTTATTCGATGCCGACCAAGGGTTCCCTTATCTGAAACGTTTCACTTTCGAGCCGTCGGCTAAGCCTCAGCGCTTTATCGGCGAAAATCCGAAATCTAAGCTTATTTTGTTGACCGACACTCCGGGAGCGAGATTCTGCGTAACATTCGCCGGAGAAGATAGTCACCGCGAGGCTATCGAAGTAGATGCCACTGATTTTATCGCCGTGAAGTCTTACAAGGCTAAGGGCAAGCGTTTGACCACATTCGAGTTAGGCGAGATTTCAGAAATCGAGCCGCGTCCTGACGCTGAAGCAGACTTGGATGTGCCATCGAGTGATGGTCCGGACGATGACAACGCTCCTGACAACGATGCTCCTGCCGAACCTGAAATGAGCGACGAAGAATTGCGCGACTCCATCATTGGTCAAGAAAGATTATTCTAAATCAAGAGAGAAAACGAGAGGCCGAGAGCGTAAGTAAACAACGAAAAGAAAGGCTTGATATTTAGAATTCTATGCAAAGATTCTTATATAACATTGTCTTACTGATTGCAATGGTTGCATGTAGCATAATAGCTCGTGGCCAAGAGCCGTTGCGCCCGGTCAGCTCGGCTTATATGCTTGAAGCCGGAAGCAGCCATTTGCTAGACACATATCTGTCGCCTCTTAAATACACCGGTTGGAATACGGCGTTCAGCTATGAGCGCATACAAGCGATGAAATTCTCACCGGAGAAATGGCGTCAACAACTCAACCTCTCTGTCGAAATCAATGTCGCTGAAAATCCTGCCAAAAATACGACTTTGCTTTACGGGAATCTCTCTGCATCATGGAGCATGAGCCGTCTATGGCATCTTCCCTTCCGACTGAAAGCATCGCTTGGCGGTGAAATCGAAGGGAATCTTGGAGGCATGTACTCCACGCGCAACGGCAACAATCCGGCAGCGGTAAAGGCTGACATTAATATCGGTGCAGCAGCGTCGTTGGGATGGAATGTCAATATCGCCAAACTTCCGATTGCTCTGAGATGGCAAACTTCTATGCCTCTCTTTGGCGTATTCTTCTCTCCGGAATATGACGAACTTTATTACGAAATCTATTTGGGCAATACACATGGTCTTACCCATTGCGGATGGCCCGGCAATCTATTTCGTTGGGACAACCTCGTAACCGCCGATCTCGGTTTCGGTAACACTTCGCTACGCGTTGGATTCCGCTCGCGCATCTACTCGACGGAGGTCAATCATATAACTACTCGCAATTTCTCTTATGCCTTTGTTTTAGGCGTTGCAACCGATTGGCTGTCTGTCAGTCCGCGACGTCAGCTACCTTCTGACAACAACAAAGTCTATTGGGCATATTGATGACTCATTTACAAACTCTCTGACAAGTGATTTTACAGTTATTCAAGCAGATAACCAGATTTTTCGCCATCGCGCTTCTCCTTCAGCTAATGACCGCATGTCACGATGTAGAGCAATTTCCCGATGACCCGGAGGGAAATTTCGAACAGTTATGGAAAATCATCGACGAACACTACTGCTTCTTTGAATATAAAGATATCGATTGGAACGAGGTATACTCCCGCTACCGACAGCAAGTCAACCCCCAAATGACTCAAGAAGAGCTGTTTGACGTTTGTGCGAGAATGCTTGACGAGTTGCGAGACGGCCACACCAATCTGTCGGCTCCTTTCAACACATCTTATTACCGCAAATGGTGGAGCGACTACCCTCAAAACTATCAAGCGCGTATAATTGAAGAATATTATTTCAACTTCAACTATCGTCAAACCGGGGGCTTCACTTACGGCATACTCCAAGAGAATATCGGATATATACATTATTCGAGTTTCGCATATGGCATCGGCGATGGAAATCTCGACACTATTTTAGCATATCTTGCTACGGCTGACGGACTTATCATTGATGTGCGCGACAATGGCGGAGGTTCAATGACTAATGTTGAAACGCTCGTGGCTCGCTTTACCCCAACTCGAATTCTTGCCGGCACGATTTGCCATAAGAATGGTCCGGGGCATAATGATTTTTCCGAACCTTATCCTTTCTATTACAATCCGGCTGAAGCCGGACGCATTATGTGGGGCAAGCCGGTTGTTATACTAACCAATCGCTCTACATTTTCTGCCGCAAATGACTTTGTAACAGTAATGAAGGGATTACCAAACGTCACTATCGTTGGAGCAACAACCGGTGGCGGCTCCGGTATGCCATTCTCATCAGAACTACCAAATGGATGGGGCGTAAGATTCTCTGCATCTCCGGTGCGCGACCCGAACGGTATTCTCACCGAATTCGGTGTCAATCCAACCGAAGGTTGCGAAGTTGACATGGACCCGTTAGCTGCAATCGAAGGTCATGATACGATGCTCGACTTTGCTGTTTCACACCTCCTTAAATTTAACTAAACTCCTAACAATAAGGCATATGCTATTGAATTGGAACACAATTGCGATATTAGCGTTAATTGCTGTTATTTCAGCTTGTTCTACAAACTCCGACAACAAGCTTGCTACTGCCGATAACATTTTCGAAGAAGCTGTCTTTATTAAAGCGACTCCGAAGGGTGAGGGCGCAATGGCTGTATCTATCACCAATCCATGGGATAGCACAGCTTCTCTTGCCAACTATTTGTTAGCCAACGACTCAGCAATATCTGTCGAAGCAACGAATGAGATTTTACTCCAACTTCCTCTCAAGCGCTTGATTGTTTATTCATCGGTCCACGCTTCACTGATTGCAGAGTTAGGCTATGCCGACGCTATTGTCGGGATAGCTGATGCTGATTATATCAAGACTCCGGAGCTACTTCTCAGACTTGCTGACGGCAGAATTACCAATATCGGCTCTTCGTTAGAACCCTCATTAGAAAAGATTATTGCAGCAAAACCTGACGCAATTTTGTTATCCCCATTCCAAAACGCCGGACATGGAGTTGTTGACAAAGCTGGAATCCCGGTAATTGAATGCGCCGATTACATGGAGACCACCCCACTCGGTCGAGCCGAATGGTCGAAATTCTACGCCATGTTAGTTGAAGGAATTGCTCCAACAAACAACCAAACATTCGACAACTCTCGCGCAAAATATAACCAACTAAAAGAGACTGCACAAACATTCGCCGAAAAGCCGAAAGTTGTAACCGAATGGCAGAGTAACGGCAATTGGATGATGCCGGGCGGAGCAAGCTACGCCGGCAGACTTTTAACCGACGCCGGAGCTACATATCCTTTTGCCGGAAACACCTCTCCCGGCTCAATCCCAATGAATTATGAAAAAGCTTTTATGGCAGCTAAAGACGCCGATTTTTGGCTAATCAAAAGCTTCAACCATGAACTAACACGAAATGATGTAGCAAAAAACCATCCACTAAACAAACACATCTGGGCATATAGCAACAACGGCATTTTCTACGCCAACACTGCCCGCGTAAACCTCTTTGAAGAAACTCCCTTTCACCCCGAACGCCTTCTCGCCGAATACATTGCAATCTTCCACAAGACCGGCGCCCCACTACGCTATTACCAGCCCCTCCTTCAATAGCTAATAGCTATATATAATCTAATACCTAATCACGTTATAGTGCATTCCTATAACAACCATACTCGTGTAAATCTCTTAGTAAGAGAACACCATGCACGAAACACAACAAAGTAACTTTTTATCCTACTCGATGGAGCGGTGAGTGACTAACTTTGCATTGTGAATAACGCAATAGTCAATCTCCGTTTCTACTATGAATAAACATCTCTTCATTCCAAAAAATTATCTTAAGTTTCGCTTGCCACGAAAATGGCGCCGTCGGCTCTTACTACTGATAAAATGTGGTCGCAAGGTTGCTATCCTCGCTCTCCTTACTTATCTTACTACAAAAACTTTTATCAATTCTATTCTCGGAATGCGTCACACTACTTTTAATATTAATGATATGAATAACACTACTATGAACACCACAAACATCTCTAACAACACAATCATCTCTAATCCCAATAAGGTGAAGACCGTTAAGCTCGATGCTGACCGTCATTTGGCGATTCTGCGTTCGCTCGACGCGATTCCGGAGGATGGATACCGTAGCTCCCGACAAATTAATGAGATTATTCTCCATTGCTCGGCGACGAAAGATGGGAAGGATTTCTCGGCAGATGATATCCGGCGCTGGCATCTGCAACGCGGTTTCAATGATATCGGCTATCATTTCGTCGTTAAACGTGACGGCACAGTCGAACGTGGGCGAGATATTAACCGGATTGGGGCTCATTGCCTAAACCATAATCGCAGGTCTATTGGTATATGTTATATCGGTGGACTTGATTCGACGGGATTGCCGGCTGACACGCGCACTGCTCCCCAACGTATCGCCCTCCCGGCGCTGATACGGCGTCTGCGACGTCATCATCCGACGGCTACAATTCATGGCCATCGCGAATTTGCGGCTAAGGCTTGTCCTTGTTTTAACGCAGCGGAATATGCGTCGTTGTCGCCGGCTGAATAATCGAGATGGTCAATATGAACCGATAACGAGGAATGACAATCCGATCAATAAGAGTGTAAGATCGATAAGTTTTGCCTTAACATCTTTCTCGCCTAGGGCGATAACTCCGAATAAAAATGAAACTATTACGCTCCCGCGGCGAATCATCGATACGACTGCAATTATTGAGCCGGGAAGTGAGAGCGCATAAAAATATGCTATATCAGCTATGGTTAAGAAGATAGAAATCAATAAGATTGACCAACGCCATCTGAATCGGTCGCCCCCTGCGCCGGATCGCTGTCGCGACTTCATCATCACGGCAAGCACTGAACCCATTATCAAAAATTGATAAAGCGTATACCACGCCTGAACTTCAAGGGGCTGAAAACTGCGCAACAGATATTTGTCGTAAAGTGCACTTACGGCGCCCATGACTGCCGCCCCGATACACATCCATAACCATCGACTATTGCGAAACGAAAATCCCTCTTTTCTTCCTACGCGCGTGATAAAGAAAAGTGATACAAATCCGAGCAGAATACCTGCCCATTGCCAACCGTTCAGCCGCTCGCCAAAGACAAGCAATGCTCCGACTAATACCATAACGGGGCGAGAGGCGGCAATCGGTGATGCTATCGTTAGAGGTAAATGCTTGATACTGAAATACCCTAATAACCATGAACTCAAAACAATCAATGCTTTTAGGGCAATCTTGCCATGAGCAACGATATTATTATCGAATCCGAAATTACCATCGATTGCTCCGCCAACAATCACCGGTGACATCAACAACGTACAGAAAAGCGTATTTAGAAACAATACAGCCAAGACGTTGTTGCCTTTCAGCGACATTTTCTTCGATATATCATAAAAGCCTAGGCAGAGCGCCGACAGCAATGCAAGCGTTATCCACATAATAGTATGAGTTACTGAAAACCGTCTGCAAAATTACAAAGATTCTTTCAATCCACTTTAAAAGCCGCTACTCATTTTCCAAAACAGAGATGAAGTTTGACATTCTGGTTTGTTTTTTATGGGAAAGGGTAGTAAATTGAGGAATTTTTGTAAATTTGCAGTCTATTAGCCATTAACCGCCCGACGCAGAATTTCTGCGAAACAAAGTCAGACGATTGTGCTACTCTCTTGATTGTTCATATCTTTAATTTTTCGCTTGAAGAAATGACCCTTTCCCGTCCTAAACTTTGGTTGCAAGCCAAAGATTACCTTGTGATTATCCTCGGTATCGCCATGTATGGCCTCGGGTTCTGCGCGTTTATCGCTACAGCTCCTGATCAGGTCGTTATTGGCGGTATGGCAGGTCTCAGCCAGATTGTCGACATGATTTCGTATGGATGTTTTGGTTTTCATATTCCTTACTCTATTACGATTTTTACGGTTAACTGTGTTATGCTCGCTTTCGCATGGAAAGTTGTCGGGCGCACTTTTGTTATTCGTACTCTTTTCGGCGTTGTTGTTATTTCGTCGGTATTCGCTGTGTTTCAGCCGTTATTCCATACTCAACCGGTTGAAGGCGAAACTTTTATGAACATCATTATCGGTGCGGTGCTCTGTGGTCTGGGTATCGGCATCGTGTTTGTTCACAATGGTTCGACGGGAGGAACTGATATCGTAGCTGCCGTTGCTTCAAAGAAGAGCAACGTCTCGATTGGTCGAGCTATGATGTATTTTGACTTGTCGGTTATCGGCTCGTCACAAATCTTGAAATTTTTCTTCGAACCCGGCTTTAGTTTTTCAGAAGGCGTGCCCGCTTTGGTGTTCGGCTTAATCACCCTTTTCGTCGTGCCGTTTATGGCTGATATGATTATCCATACCAACCGCCAAGCGGTGCAATTTACTATCTTTTCGCCGAAATGGGAGGAAATCGCGACTGCTATCAATAACGAAGCGCAACGCGGGTGCACCGTCTTAAACGGCATGGGATGGTACTCAAAAACCGAGGTCAAAGTTCTATTGGTAATGTGTCGCAAAATAGAGTCGGTTACAATCTTCCGCATTATCAAATCTATCGACAAAGATGCTTTCATTACCCAAGCCCAGGTTAATGGTGTTTACGGTAAGGGCTTTGATGAAATTAAGCTTAAAATGCGCCGACCGGGAGCTCCGCTGGATCACCCCAATCGTCCCGACCCCACTTCAAAAATCGTCTAATCTGATGGTAAAATCACGTCTGATAGTGTCGTTGTTACTCCTTTTATCGGTTATGCCGATTTTGCGAGCAACCGATGTTACATGGGATCTCGATTTCTCTTCTGTTTTCGATAATCGAGAAGGCGACCATGACATCACTCCAACTAAGACTTATTTCTTTACAAATCTCGCTCCGGAAGTCGGACTTAAATTCACCCCCGAAGACCGTATCGCCGGAGGCGTAGTCTGGTTTCAACCTATCGGATGTGAATGGGAAGGACATAGAATCTCCCCGACGCTTTATTATCGCCACGAAGGGAAACGCTGGCACTTCTCAATGGGTATGTTCCCTCGTAAACAACTCCGCGAAGAGTTGCCCGGATTTTTGTGGAACGACTCGCTAAGTTATAGCCAAAACAATATCCGCGGAGCAATGCTTCAATATGTTTCTCCTAAGGGGTATTTCGACGCATATATCGATTGGCGAGGAATGCAAACCGAAAGTCAACGCGAAGCTTTCAACATCGTATTCCATGGTCAAGTATCACCGAAACAAAACTGGTTGAACTTCGGCGGATACGCACAAATGAATCATTACGCTCTCCAAAAAAATCCCCCGGCAGACCAGCACATCGTTGATAACTTCCTCATTAATCCTTACATCGGAGCTGACCTCGGTAAAATTGTCGGCACCGATTCTCTCGCTATTAGAGCCGGACTTTTGATGACTATCGAACGAAACCGAGCCCTCCCGGAAGCAAAATGGGACACCCCCGCCGGATTCTATATGGAAATCGCCGGAGAATGGCGCCGTTTCGGCATTAAAAACACCCTATATGCCGGTAAGCCACTCTTCCCATCATACAACTGCCTCTCTCCCGAATTCCTCGACAATAAAGCTCCCCACGCAACCGAAGAGGAAATCGCCACTAACCCCGTCGTATGGTCACCAATGGGAGCCGGATTATATCAAGGCGAAGCATACTATCAGAAATCATTCTATGACCGCCTTAATATCTACGCCCACATTATCCGTCGACAACACGTCAGCCTCACGGCATCGCTCGATTTCAACATCACCCCCTCGTCGTTCACATTCTATCAACGCCTAATGTTGCAAATCACCCTCCCATAGCCATCTTCTCTCAGAAAAAGACAATAACTCCATAAAGCGCTATGCGCCAATAGCTTACACAACAAAAGCACTGAGATTACCGAATTTATTTTGAAATTTTCACAAAATACTTGCCCTAAAATTTGGTCAATTCAAAAAAAGTTCCTACCTTTGCAACGCTGAAACGGAAAAGCGTTTTCTAAATACAGCACAAAAAAAAGATGGTGCCATAGCTCAGTTGGTAGAGCAAAGGACTGAAAATCCTTGTGTCCCCGGTTCGATTCCTGGTGGCACCACTCTCAAAAAAGTCGCTATTTTATAGCGACTTTTTTGTTATACCCCCAAGCAACAAAACCACCCCTAATTGAGGAGTAATCGAGGGCTAATGTATCCGGCCGAAATAGGGTATCCAGCCGAAATAGGGTATCCAGCCAATAAATGCCGACTTAAAAATTTGATTTCAGGTCAACTTTTATTGGACTGATACGAACTAATCGCAAAAAGCAAACTAAGAAAGGAGTAACCACAGCGCCCCCGCTCCGCGAAACATAGTTATTAATGCTTAGATTTTGGCATTGAAAAATTGGGTCAGCTGATTTCCCGAATTTCCGGAGAAATCAGCTGACCCTCTATATCTGACTAATATAAACAGCAGAAGTTCTACTGTAATTATGATTGCGACTTGGTGAAGCGATAGAGTTGGGCGGTTTGGCGGAGAACCGGACGGGTGGAGTCGTAGAGGTGGGTAAAGTTATAGCCGTCGGCTTCGAAGCGGGGAAGGGCGGTAACGGCGTCGCCGTCGAGGATGAGTAGGTAACCTTCAGTGGGTTTGGATTTGAGGAAGTTTTCGATACGGTCACCGAGATAGAAATTGAGTTCGAAGAAATGGACAGGGTCACCAAGGGCGGCTTCTCCTTCTGCGATATACTCGTAGATTGTGCCTGTCGAGGCGGGAGCTATGGCGTCAATTTCTTGTGCAACCGGTTGTTGCGATTTCACATTCAATACGCGAGGCTGATATGCTCCGTCAAGAGAGATATACAGTCCGAATGTCAGAGCACAAATAGCGAATAGATGTTCGATTTTTGTTTCTTTATGTTTCTTTATGTAGCAGAACCAAGCGAATGAGAGTATAACCGGAATAAGAACAAATATCCACGCAATGCCGTCAATATCAGCAATGCTTTCCATCATCGCAATGTTTTGTGCAGCCCTTTTTCCTTGGAAAATGGTTGTAGGAATGGCGTCACATTTGATAAGCGCAAACACGATGGTCAGCAATAAGCCGACAACGGCAAGCACTGAACCATAAACCTTAACAGCCTTTGACTTGATATCGGCCAACCATACCATATATTTAGCGAGGAAATAGGCGATAAAGGGGTAAATCGGCATCAAATAAACGCTACGCTTGCTTTGCGGGAAGCAGTAGAATAAGAATATCACAAAGATTGCAACGGCAGAGAAAAGTTCTACAGCGTCTGCATTGCGAGTCCATGCGACAAACTGTTTCCAATATCCAGAAATTGTCGCCAATATTCCTTTAGAAGACTCCGTCTGAGTTGATTCTGATTTACATTTGCAAGCCTGCTTGATTTTCCCATAGCTAAAGAGCGACAAAATTACCAGCAACACCCACGGCACATATCCGGCTGTCAATGTCACAAAATTATAGTGCCACGGATTAACACAAGAGTCATAACTCATTGTGTTTGTCATTCTGCCGACATTCTCTTCAAGGACGAGGTCGAGGAACTCTTGTCCACCAACTTGCCATGCAGCGTAATACCAACATAACGGCAAGATAAACGACATCAAACCCCAAGCCGCTAACAAGCCGAACGCCTTAAAGAAATTGACTCCGCGCAACAATAAGAACACGCCGAATGCCAAACATGGAATCAACGAACCGACCGGACCTTTGGTCAATGTTGCGCAGCTCATCAGCAGAATTGCCAACCAAGGCACACCCCTTAATCCCTTCTCATAATAACGATAGAAAAGATATAGCGCTCCAACCATACACGCCGTCAACACCATATCGACTCGACAATTAGCTCCGGCACGATGAAGTTCAAACGCAGTCAGCGAGACCAACCCCGTAAGCAATGCAATCATAACACCCTTACGCTTTGCGTAAAAGAAGAACCCGCCCAGCGTCATAGCTATCAGCGCCAAAGCTGACGGCAGTCGCGACGCCAATTCGGTCACAGCGCCCCCGGTTAAGAAAGAGCAGCAGGCAATAATCCAATGAAAGAATGGCGGCTTATAAGGAATCTCACCACCATTATTGCGGGGCAAAATCCAATCACCGCTCTCAAGCATCGAGTAAGCTACAACCGCCTCACGCGGCTCACCCTTTGTATGGAAATCAGCCAGCCCGAGAAACGGCAGTATCGTAAAGCAAGCAACAATCAGTAACAACCAGAAAGCATTGCGAGTCGTCAAGGTTTTCATATAAAAATCATCTTCACAGCAAAATCTGCCACACCGACAGAGGTTCGCTGTTAATTTTTTATTAAGTTTGCGCAAAGTTACGAATTCCGAATCTTATCTCCTCACTATTAGCCAAAAATTATGTAACTTTGTGACTGAAAATGATACTACTAAGTTTCGACACAGAAGAATTCGACGTGCCTCGTGAGAGCGGCGTAGAGTTTTCCCTCGCCCAAGGCATGGAAGTCTCGCGATATGGAACAGAAAAGATTCTTGACATCCTCGAGCAGAACGGAGTCAGAGCCACATTTTTCTGCACAACCAACTTCGCCGAGAACGCCCCCGATATAATCAAACGCATCATCGATGCGGGCCACGAAATCGCCGCCCACGGTTGCGACCATTGGCGTCCTCAACCCTCCGACGTATTTAATTCAAAACAACGACTCGAAGAGTTGACCGGCAAAACCGTCATGGGTTATCGCCAGCCGAGAATGTTCGCCGTTTCCGACGAAGATATCCGCAAAGCCGGCTATCTCTACAACACCTCGCTCAACCCATGTTTCATCCCCGGACATTACTATCACCTCGATAAACCGCGCACCTACTTCATGCGCGACGACGTCTTGCAAGTGCCGGCATCCGTAACTCCGTTAGTCCGCTTTCCACTCTTTTGGTTAGCGCTCCATAACCTGCCACTATGGCTCTATAAAGCCTTGGCTCGCCGCACAGTCAAACATGACGGATATCTGTCGACCTATTTCCACCCTTGGGAATTCTATCCCCTCGGCGAGCATCCCGAATTCAAAGTAGGCTTTGTCAGCCGCAACCATGCCGGCGCCGAAATGGGACGTCGCCTCGACAGCGTCATAAAAATGTTTCTCAAACAAGGCGAAACCTTCGCAACATACTCTGAATTCGCAAAAAGCAAAATCGCAGAAATAACAAAATGATAAAACTCGCAATAGTCTCTCCCTGCTATAACGAGGAAGAAGTGCTTGACCTCTCCGTCAAGCGGCTCAACATATTATTCAACAAAATGGAAGCTGACGGACTCATCTCTCCCGACAGCTTTGTCTTATTTGTAAACGACGGTAGCCGCGACGCCTCATGGGAAATAATCACCCGTATCCATGCGTCGAATCCGCGCTTTAAAGGCCTCAACCTCGCCCGCAATGTAGGCCATCAAAATGCCATCATGGCGGGCATGATGACCGCTAAAAATCTCGCTGACGCCGTAATCACTATCGACGCCGACCTTCAAGACGATATCGAAGCAATTCCTCGCATGGTCGAATCATTTATCAACGGCTACGACGTCGTTTACGGCGTAAAAGTCGAGCGTCAAGCCGACCCCATATTAAAACGTCTCTCTGCCCAAGCCTTCTACCGACTTCAAGAGAAAATGGGCGTCAAAGCAATCTACAACCATGCCGACTTCCGCTTGCTCTCGCGACGAGTGCTCAACGAGTTGTCACACTACCGCGAGAAAAACCTCTATCTTCGCGGCATCATTCCGCAGATAGGTTTCCCCTCGACAACCGTCGACGACGTTATCGCCCCTCGCGCCGCCGGCAAGTCGAAATATTCGCTCAACAAGATGTTGTCATTAGCGCTCGACGGCATCACCTCTTTCTCCGTCAAGCCCCTTTACGCCATCTTATACCTCGGATTAGCCTTCGTTCTAATCTCACTCGGCATCGGCGCTTACGTAATCTATTCGCTCTTCGTACACACCGCCGTTGACGGATGGGCATCACTAATGCTCTCAATCTGGCTCGTCGGCGGCTTCATTCTCATCTCGCTCGGCGCCGTCGGGCTCTATATCGGCAAAATCTACAAAGAAATCAAAGACCGACCGCTATATCATATCGAGAATTTCCTCGATTAACTTTTCATTCGCTATATAACTCCAAGACTTTTCATATCTAACAAATCAGAATGTCACCCAATCCCAAACTTACAGGTCTAAACCAACAGCAAGTTGAGGAAAGTCGTCTGAAATATGGCTCCAATATTCTGACTCCGGCAAAAAAGGAGTCACCATGGCGCAACTTCCTCAAAAAGTTTACAGATCCGCTAATCATCATCTTGCTCGTCGCCGGGGCATTATCGATTCTCATCTCTCTTTACGAATTCTTCGGTCTCAACCATGGTGCAACCGTCTTTTTCGAACCTATTGGCATCTTTATCGCAATCATACTCGCCACCGGACTCTCATTCATCTTTGAATATAAAGCCGAAAAAGAGTTTGCTATCCTCAATCAAGTCAACGACGACGAACCGGTGCAAGTTATTCGCGATAGCAATTCTATAGAGATACCTCGCAAAGATGTCGTTGTCGGAGACATCGTAATCCTCAACACCGGAAATGAAGTGCCCGCCGACGGCGAACTGCTCGAAGCAACTTCACTCAACATCGACGAATCAACCCTCACCGGAGAACCCCTTTGCCATAAAACGACCAACCCCGACGAGTTCGACTCTGAAGCAACCTTCCCCTCCAATATGGCAATGCGTGGCACCAAAATCATGGAAGGTCATGGCATTATGCGCGTCACTGCCGTTGGCGACCACACCGAAAATGGCAAGGTCTTCGAAGCCGCACAAATCGATGATTCTGTCAAGACTCCGCTTAACGAACAGCTCGAGCGCCTCGGGAATCTCATCTCCTACGCCAGCTATACAATTGCCGCACTGATTGTTATCGGACGTGTTATCGTCTATACGACATCTCCCGTTATCGACTTTGAATGGATTGGTTTCTTGGCCTATCTACTTCAAACATTGATGATTGCCGTAACATTAGTTGTGGTTGCCGTGCCTGAAGGCCTGCCGATGGCTATCACCCTTTCGTTGGCTTACTCTATGCGTCGCATGCTAAAGACTAACAACCTCGTTAGAAAAATGCACGCCTGCGAAACAATGGGCGCTACGACGGTTATCTGCACCGACAAGACCGGTACGCTCACTCAAAACCAGATGCAAGTCTATCAGACCAATTTCTACGGACTTGACGACCAAAAGCTCGGCGACGACGAGTTGAGCCACACTATCGAAGAGGGCATTGCCGTCAACTCGACAGCCATGCTCGACCACTCCGATTCCGCGCGCACCAAAGCGCTCGGCAACCCGACCGAAGGCGCCCTCTTGTTATGGCTTGACAAATCAGGCATCAATCCCCAATCGTTGAAAGAGAAAACAACTGTTCTTGAAGAGCTCCCCTTCACAACTCAGCGCAAATATATGGCAACCGTCGTGCGCGACGCTGCCGGCCGCCGCATCATCTATGTCAAGGGCGCTCCCGAAATAGTATACGCTCTTTGCAACCGCTTCCCCGACGGAGCTTCGCGCGAAGCTGTCGACGCAAAATTGCTTGAATATCAACAGCAAGCGATGCGCACCCTCGGATTCGCATACCAAATTCTCGACGAAAACGCAACCGCTATCGACGATAACCGTGTCGTAGCTTCAAACCTTGAATTCCTCGGCTTTGTTGCAATTTCAGACCCGGTGCGCGCCGATGTGCCCGACGCTATTAAAGAGACTATCGACGCCGGTATTAACATCAAGATTGTCACCGGCGACACCCCCGCTACAGCCCGCGAAATCGGACGTCAAATCGGTCTTTGGAACGATACAGACACAGACCGAAATATCATCACCGGACCGGAATTCGAGCAACTCTCAGATGAGGAAGTTCACGAACGTGTCGGCGACCTTAAGATTATCGCCCGTGCACGTCCGCTCGACAAGAAGCGCCTCGTCGAAGCCCTTCAAGACAACAATGAGGTTGTTGCCGTAACCGGCGACGGCACTAACGATGCTCCAGCCCTGAAGAGCGCACATGTAGGCCTCTCAATGGGCGACGGCACCTCCGTTGCGAAAGAAGCATCAGATATCACAATTATCGACAACTCATTCACCTCAATCTCTCGAGCCGTAATGTGGGGTCGCTCGCTCTACCTAAACATTCGTCGCTTCGTTATGTTCCAAATGACGGTCAACGTCGCAGCCTGCCTTATCGTGCTCGCCGGAGCATTTATGGGCACCGAATCTCCTCTGACCGTAACTCAAATGCTTTGGGTTAACCTTATTATGGACACCTTCGCTGCGATGGCGCTCGCCTCTCTTCCCCCTGACCGCTCGGTGATGGACCAAAAGCCTCGTTCTCGCACAGCCTTCATCATTAACCGCACCATGTGGCAAGCGATTATCGGCACCGGTCTGTTCTTCTTCGGCATCTTGCTCGGATTGCTTTGGTATTTCGACCACGCAGATATCGACTGCCTGACCGATATGTTTACAAAGCCGCTTCACGGCGCCGATTCCGGCATGTCGCCCTATGAGTTATCATTATTCTTCACCATCTTCGTTTTCTTGCAATTCTGGAATATGTTTAACGCCCGCGCCTTCGCGACCGGACGTTCAGCGCTCCATTTCGCCCACTGTGGAGAATTCGTAATGATAGCGTCAGTAGTCCTTTTCGGACAGATATTAATCGTAGAGTGCGGCCAAGAATTCTTCAACGTCGAGCCTTTGAAATTAATCGACTGGGTAATCATTATCACCTCTACTTCGCTCGTATTCTTTGCCGGCGAGGCATGGCGCTTACTTCGTCGCATCATCCGCAACTCTAAGAAATAATTCGGTTCTACGAACAGAATAAAAAAACGCTTCCCCGACCGCAGTCGGGGAAGCGTTATTTTTTACGCACAGGAAATCTCTAATCGCAGAAAGCACAACTCACAGCCCCCCCCGCTCCGCTGGTTCGGCTAACGCCTTCACCGCGGATACCATCGCGACTCCATGGATGTGAGCCCGCGGAGCGGGTGTAAAAAAGCCGCCATGATTGTGTTAATCCGGGCGGCCTTTATAAAAGCTATAAGACTGATTTTACACGTTTAGAATGGGAAAATCAGCGGAAGGGCGAAAATCATGATAATACCGAGAAGCAGCTGTAGCGGTCCGCCGACCTTTACATAGTCGGTGAAACTATATTGTCCGGCAGACATCACCAAGGCGTTTGGCGGGGTCGAGAAAGGCGACGCAAAACAGAGCGAAGCGCCGAGGGTTACCGCGAACAGCATCGGCAGCGGACTAATTCCATAGGTGATTGCACTTTGCATTGCAATCGGCGCCATCAAGACTGCAGTAGCAGTGTTCGAGATAAACAACGTCATTATCGATGTCGTGAAATATAGACCGGCGAGAAGGCAGTGAGGACCGAGCGCACCAAGATGAGTAACGAGGGCAGAAGACACCGCGTTAGACACTCCGGTTTTCTCCAAAGCGAAACTCATCGGCATCATTCCGGCAATCAGCACGATACTCTCCCAATTTATTGTCTTATAGGCATCACCGACAGTGCGGAAACATCCGGTCAAGACCATCGCAAGAGCTGCGATAATGACAGTCATCACGGCAGGCACAATATCGAGGACTAGCATCACAATCATAGCCGCCATGATAACGGCAGCAACCGGAGCCTTATAGTCGAGGGTTACTTTCGAGGCTTCTGAGAGCGGCTGACCGAGCACGACCCAACGACGAGTGTCGCTACTGATAGCATCGATAGCGCTCCACGGGCCTTGCACGAGCAACACATCGTTTTTCTTCACCTCTAACGTTGCTAGATTCTCGGTGATATATTCTCCGCCACGGCGCACTCCGAGGACATTTACATTGAAACGATTGCGGAAGTCTAATTGGGCAATCGTCTGACGCAAAATCGGAGAATCGAGCATCGGCACGATTTCCGCCACGCCAATATCATAGAAGCGGAGATTATGGCGAGCATCTTCTTGATTGAGGTCAAGTTCAAGGCCATAATGAGCAACAAACTGGTCGACACCATCTTTCGGTCCGCGCACAAACAAGACAGCCCCCGGGTCAACAGTCGAACTTGCCGTCGGAGCTTGCTGAGTGATATTCTTAATCAATCGGCGCGAGCTCTCACCAATACGGAGTTCCAACACATCGAGGTCGTAATTCTTGCGTAGAGCAAGATTGCCGAGAGTCAGTCCGGCGATAGGCGACGATTCGGGCACAGTTACTCGCCAAAGGTCATCATTAAGTCCGTATTCGTCGACAATCTCGTTTAACGAGCGAGATTTACGCTTCTCGGAATCTTGACCGGCGTCATCAGACTTCTTACGCTGGAGCATCTTGCTCAAGGGAATCAACAAGATAGTGCCGGCAGCCAAACATAACACACCAACCGGGAGGAAAGAAAACATCGTCAAGGGAGAATTCCCCGCGCCTTCCCACGCTTCGGCGATAACAAGGTTGGGTGGAGTACCAATCAACGTCAACATACCGCCAAGACTTGACGCAAACGCCAACGGCATCAGAAAACGCGACGCCGATGTGCCGGATGCCGCTGCCATCGAAACTACAATCGGTAACATTAATGCAACCGTACCGGTATTGCTGACAAATCCGCCAATCAAGCCGGTTGCGAGCACAACAACGACAAACAATTTCGTCGGATTGCCTCCACCGAGTTTCAACAACTTTGCACCAATCATCTTTGCCAGACCGGTATTAAAAATAGCACCGCCGACCACAAATAGGCCAACCATCATAATCACAATCGGACTGGAAAACCCCGATAGGGCTTCTTGGGTAGAAATCACTCCGCTCACGGTCAGTGTAACCAGCGCCAAAAGCGCCACGACATCCGTGCGAATTCGTCCCCAGACGAATCCAACGACTGCCAATCCGAGGGTCAACAGGGTAATCAACATACTCTTTGTCTCCTTATATTATTAAATCTATTATTTTCTACAAAGTTACGAAAAAGCCGTGAGTTTTTTTTGAGAAAAACTATAACGGGTTCTCCAAATAATAAATAACTTTGTGAATAGTTTACATTAACAGCCGAATCGACAAAAAATAAGACTATGATTGAGCCTCTTTATAAAGCAGCAGATAATCGCTACGAGGCGGGCATGACTTATGCTCGCTGTGGCCGTAGCGGTATTCTTCTTCCTCGCATTTCTCTCGGATTTTGGCATAATTTCGGTGAGGTTAACCCTCTGTCGCGAAGCAAAGAGATGATACATTATGCTTTCGACCATGGTATAGTTTCGTTTGACCTCGCCAATAATTATGGACCGGGGTATGGCACAGCGGAAGAAACCTTCGGATTTGTTTTCAACAAGTCGCTGCGCCCTTATCGCGACGAAATGTTTATCGCATCTAAAGCGGGATATGATATGTGGCCCGGACCGTATGGCAACTGGGGCTCACGCAAATATCTTATGGCGTCGCTCGACCAAAGCCTTAAGCGCATGAACCTCGACTATGTCGACGTTTTCTATAGCCATCGTTTCGACCCCGAAACTCCGCTCGAAGAAACCCTTCAAGCTCTTGTCGATATCGTGCGCCAAGGAAAAGCGCTATACGCCGGCATCTCGCGTTGGCCTTTAGAGGCGACTCGCTTTGCCTACGACTATCTGCGTCGCCATGATACGCCCTGCCTGCTTTTCCAAGACCGCTACAATATCATCGACCGCGAAGTCGTCGACAGCGGTGTTCTCGACGCTACTATCGAAGCCGGTACGGGCTTTGTCTCTTTCTCACCCCTCGCACAGGGCATTCTCACAAATCGCTACCTTAACGGCATTCCCGACGGCTCACGAGCTTCTATCGGAAAATTCCTTAGCTCAGCGCAACTCTCAGAAGCGATGGTGTCGCATATCCGTCAACTCGACGAAATCGCCAAATCGCGCCACCAAACGCTGGCTGAGATGTCGTTAGCATGGCTGCTCAACGACCAACGAGTAACCTCGGTAATCGTAGGGTGTAGCTCTGTCGAGCAACTCGCCGACTCATACAAGGCTATCGAAAACACAGCCTTCTCCCCTACCGAACTCGAAGCCATCGACAATATCGCCGCGCAAATGCGCCAACTCCTATAACACGTCTTCGCATCGGCGAGACACAGCACCACCCGCTCCGCGGGCTCTCTCCACGCCTAACGTTCCATACCGCAGGCTCCATGGGGGCGAGCCCGCGGAGCGGGTGGCGCTGTGTTTCGTCAGCCTCTTATATTGGTTGTCTTTTTTATCTTTTTTAACATTATTATAACACGGCTGTAATATATTTTATCTAATTTTGCAAAAAAATTAAGGGGCTCATTTTGAACAGCTAACGACAATAAATCGTCACAAATGAGCGCCAAGCCATATCGCAACTACACACCCCATTCCGCTTACAAGACCTAACACGAACCAATCAGCATACATCAATCATTAATCATATGAAAAAACTTTTACTCAGCCTATTCGTGGTCTTATCCGCCATTGTAGGAGTACACGCTCAATCTAGTTACACTATTGAGTTTGCTAGTACAGCAAAAGGCCCAACCGAAGTTACCACCAGCACTAAAGCAACTACATTTGTTGCATCTGCCTCTACTAAATGGCTTGAAGCATCCCCTGTTAAAACAGCATCAAAAGTTTATTATGGTGGTAGCACGGATATTGATAAATCAGCAATCCGCTTAGGCGCCAAAAGTAGTGCTGGCTCTATTACAAACTATCGGAAGCAGGGAAAGTTAAAGCTACTAAAATAACAATCTCTGCTCAAAAATACGAAAATGATAATAATACAACTGTATCAATCTGTGGCAAAACCTGTAATGTTACAACTACAACATTAACAGATTACAGCGTTGATTTAGACGGGAAAAATCTCCTCTCTGAGCTTGAAATTGCGACCTCTGGAACCGATAAAAATCGAATCTATATTCGTTCAATTTCAGTAACGTATAACGATAACGAATCGGGCGATGTAACCCTTGGCGAGCTTACTGCGACGTACGACTCAGAAGAGATTGCCAACAACGAAAGCCTAACCGTTGAATATGGTTCATCTATCTCGTTCAGCGCCGATTACGCAACTTCATTCGCTATAACAGAGGGCGAAACAACCACAACCATCAACGCCACCAACGGAAAGGCAACTTGGACTCCCGCAGTATGCAAGGACGTCGCTGTTAGCGTTGTCGCAAAACGCGAAATTAAAGGTGAGGATGAACAAACATCTGAGCCTCTTACTTTCAACCTAACCGTAGTTAAGCCCGACTATCTTATTGCGAATTGGATTATCACCGGAGCGGGAAACGCCGATGGTGCAGGCACGGTTGATCTTGACCTCAAGCTCGATAAAACAAGCAGCCCCGGCAAGTGGCATGCATATGGAACTAAAACTTATTCCGGTACAATAGGTGGTGGCGCTCAATTGGGGTCCTCAAACAATCCCTTTACAAATGGCACCATAACCTTGACAGATTCAGAGATTCCCGCCGACGCTATTATCCGCGAAATTACATTTAACGGTTATACTAACGAGGCACATACCTTAGCGGTTACTGTTAATGGTGTATCTGCCGGCAATATTTCAGTTGCTACAGGCACTGCTACCGACCATAAACTTTCCGGCCTTGAACTTGAAGGTAATGAAATTGTATTTACGGCAACATCTGCCACTAAATATCTATGCGTAAAGGGCTTCACAATCAAATATGCTGAGAAAGAGAAGCAACCGGGCGACATTACTATGACGTACGACGAAAATTTCAGCGAATGCTTGGATTATGAGCAAGGCAAATATTGGCACATGGTTGGCAATAAGATGACTTTCACATCGGCTGATGCTGCCAAGATGACTATCACTTGCGACGATGCAGCGATATCTCTACCCGAAGCTGTTGATGGTTCGAGCATCACATGGGTGATTCCTGAGGGTCTCGACAATACTGCGGTTACTGTTACCGGCTCAAGCAAGAGCGGATCGTTGACTTCTTCAAAAACATATACGTTCACTTCTGAACTAATCACACCACTAAAGCCACTTTATAACTTCGACTCGTATAAAAGCGTAAACATCTTCAACGGAGGACAGGGAATACTTATGTTCCGCACATTCCCCTATGATCCCTATGCCGAGGAAGATATCGCAACATTGTCAATCGAGACCAATCGCGAATGGTATTTTACACCAGGCGAAACTATGTATGGGTTTAGATTCGATGATATTTCAGTGATTATGACTATTCAAGCGAAATCGGTTACTCCGTTAGCCGAATCTGACGTGTTAACATTATATGTTGACGGCAATGGTCAAGTTTCGGGTATCGAGAATATCGCCACCGACGCTACTGCGAATGAAGCTATCTACTTCAATCTCCAGGGTCAGCGCGTAAACGCTGATCAGCCCGGACTTTATATCCGTCAGCAAAACGGCAAAGCTGAAAAAATTATCGTTCGATAAATAATCGAATTGATAACAAGGCTTATTGATATCCTACACAGAAAAAAACGGTCTGTAGACCAACGATATCCAGCCGTGAGGCTGTTATATAAATTTTGTAGTGTGTAATTTAGGGAGGTTGCCATTGGGCTGCCTCCCTTTTTTTACTTATTTTCTTCTCGTCGCAATATCTACGGAATAATCCCCCATCTCCTGATAATTTATATCATCTTCAGTAATGGAGGGAGGGAGAGAGAGAGAGAATGAGAGAATGAGAGAATGAGGGGAGAGAGGGGGGAGAGTAATGGATAAGCAAGGATAGTGCTTTTTTCTTAATTTATGATTGAGTGAATATTTTTATCCTTTCAAAGGGTATGATTTTTTTACAAACACCGGTTTATTACAATGTGTCGACGCGAGCCCGCGGAGCGGGTGGGCTGTGGCTGTAGCGAGCGTGTGGGCACGTATGGTCACGTATGGACATAAAAAAAGCACCTCAAATGAGGTGCTTTTTTTATGTCCATACG
>CAZXAZ010000015.1:0-52324 GCA_964638475.1 uncultured Alistipes sp.
CTTATTATTGTTTTTAATATTTTCAAATATCTATATCAATTTCATTAAGCTTAGCTAATAAAATAAATTGCACAATTGACCAATTTGTGTGCAATTCGCTTAAAATCGTTCAAAATATGCTTTAAAACATAATAAGTAAAAACATGTTATACAACATATTTTTCACAAATAACACTGACCCCAAAATTCAGCTACAGAAATGGTATTATTCATATAGCAAAGTTGCGCTACAGAGCATCTATCTTCTCGCGAATACAAAGAGCATCGAATTGCATAATACAAAAAAACCGGAAAGATCATCACGACCTCTCCGGCAGGAATATTAAATCAGATGAAGAGAATATTCTTCATTACACCAAATATGTCTCGGATTAACCGAATAACACTGAAACAAAAACCAAATTCCTGCGCTTAAACGCGAGGAATATATGAACCTATACAAAGGTAACTCATCTTTTTGAATTCTCCAAACATATTGATAATAATTTTTCATATTTAGTCGCATTTATCTCATATTTCCATACATTTTACTAGCATTTAGTCAACAAAACCCCTTAATTTAACTTAATTATGCAAACCAAGCAATATCAACATAGAAGTTGATATATAGCAATTTCTCTAAAATCGGCTTGAATCAAGAAGAATATTCCTTGATTTTTTGTAACTTTGCAATCATGAATCAGAAACCTGTCACTATCCTCGGAATTGAGTCGTCTTGCGACGACACTTCGGCGGCTGTCATCCGCGACGGCCTCCTACTTTCCAATGTGATTGCCTCACAAAGCGTCCATGAGGAATATGGAGGAGTCGTGCCGGAACTTGCATCCCGCGCCCATCAACAAAATATCGTGCCGGTTGTCGACGCCGCCCTCAAAAGAGCAGGTATCGACCGCCATGACCTTGACGCAATCGCCTTCACTCGTGGTCCAGGGCTACTCGGTTCATTATTAGTAGGCACATCTTTCGCCAAGGGGATGTCGCTTGGCTTAAGAATACCAATTATTGAGGTCAACCACCTCCACGGGCATGTTCTGAGTCATTTTGTCAAACAAAAGCCCGACGACAAAGTGCCGTCATTCCCCTTCTTGACGTTACTCGTTTCAGGCGGAAACTCACAACTTGTTCTCGTAAAGAGCTATAACAACATGGAGATTATCGGTCAAACGATCGACGACGCAGCCGGTGAAGCATTCGACAAATGCGCAAAAGTAATGGGGCTGCCCTATCCCGGCGGACCGCATATCGATCGTTTAGCAGCCGAAGGTGATGCAACTAAATTCAAATTCGCCAAACCACACATCCCCGGACTTGATTATAGCTTTAGCGGATTAAAGACATCTTTCCTATACACCCTGCGCGACAACATCAAAACAAATCCCAATTTTATCGAGGAAAACAAAGCTGATCTCGCAGCTTCTCTCCAAAAAACTATTATTGACATCTTACTCGATAAACTTGACAAAGCTGTCACCCAAACGAAAGTCAAAACCGTAGCTATCGGAGGCGGCGTATCTGCCAACTCCGGTGTCAGAGCAGCTGTTGCGAATTACTGCGAACGCCACGGAATCGACGCATTCATTCCACAACGCGCATTCACGACAGACAATGCTGCAATGATTGCCATTGCCGGACAATTTAAATACCTCGACAAAGAGTTCTGTCGATACGATGCTGCTCCATTTGCTCGTGTGACAATGTAATTAACATTTACAAAATGGACCCCTACATACTCAGTGACCTCGAAGAAATCGCTCCGGATCTAATTTCGACGCTTCGAGACAAAGGACTATCGCTATCCACTGCCGAAAGTTGCACCGGCGGAAACATTGCCCACTATCTGACTCTCGTTGCAGGATGCTCTGACGTATATAATGGCGGAGTAGTCGCATATTCAAACTCTGCCAAGACAAATATTTTGGGGATACCGGCGGATATAATCGAGGCTAACGGCGCAGTTTCAGAGGAGGTCGTTAGAGCTATGGCTGAAGGCGCTTGCCGTGTTTTTAACACAGATTGCGCAGTTGCAACTTCCGGCATTGCAGGCCCAACCGGGGGCACCGATGACAAGCCCGTTGGCACAGTTTGGACAGCTGTCACAACGCCCAACGGCACCTATAGCGAGCTATACCGCCTTAGCGGCCCGCGTTCGGAAATCATCGACAAGTCGACCCTACTTATCTTGCGACTACTACTAAATCACCTCTGATTACAGACATTTCTATATAACAGATTAAAAATGGCAGCGTGTCAACCCGACTCGCTGCCATTTCGTTTTACTGGATTATAACGATAACTGATAATTATCTACGATTAAGCCTTAAGACCTTCACGTTTCATTTTCGGGACAAGATAGGCGAAACCATAAATCATCATAGATGCTTGCGCCAAGATTCCGAAGATAATACTTGCGATGTTTACCTGCGTCGAAACAAGATGATTAGAGAGGAAATACCACACCATATATACACCGAAGGGGATATTCAAGAAGGTGCTCGCCACCAATCCGGGATTATATTTGCGACCAAATATAAAGAACATTACAACATGAGCAAACGCATTAAGGGCTGAGAAATACGCAGTCCACAAACCCCATTCAACGCCATAAAAATGTGAAACAAGTCCGGCAAGGGGCAGAAGAATATAGACCAGCGGAATATTAATCCAAAATGATCCTGCCTTTGTCAAAGGATAATCGCCCAACTTCGAGCCGAGAGGCTTGCGATTAAAGAAGTCAAGAAAACCACCGGGACAAACATATTCTTCAAATTCGTGAAACCAATAGATTGGAACTTGCATCCAGATCAGAAACAGCGCGTAGTCTTGCTCTTTGACATATAGCCAAATTAGAATAAAAGAGTAAAGCGCTAAGAAGGGGGTTGCCTTCATCCAGTTGTCATACAACCATTGCAATGATTTCTTCATATGATAATTTATTTAAGGTTTTTTGCCGTTAACTGTAATAATTTTAGATTGCTTGACCACTACAAGATCATACTCCGCAGCGAAACCGCGAACCTCTCCTTGCATAACAACTTGATCGCGTTTGCTAACTTTGCGCAATTTAAGATAGTCGGTAAATGGCAATACGCATAACACCTTACACTTTTCGCCATCTTTACTCGCGACTTCAACCGAAGGCAATCCATAGACATCGGGGCCAACTTTTACAGCAACTCCGGTGATATACATCGTTTTCATGCCATATTTCTTTGTCGCGTCATCGGCGTCTGCGCGAAAAGCGTCATACAACTCTATTGCTGATATTGTTTCCATTTTCTTTCGTTTGGTTTGGGCATATGAATTAATTGACATTGTTGCGATTGCAACAATAAGTATAACAATAACATTTTTCATCGCTATTATTCTTCAGAATTACGTCGGCGCAATGATTTCATCCGCTCTTTTCGTTCGATTATCTTCGCAATTTCAGCATCAATATCAACTGGCGGGTAATGTAATCCGGATTTTAAAGCCTGAATCATTTGCTCCGTTCGGTTGCGGATTTTATACTCTTTTCCATCTTTAATGAAGATATTACCGGTTTGTCCGAATATAAGCCTTACATTCGCGGTTCTACATTGGTCGTGCAAACTTTTCACCCAACCATAATGCAACGGGCGCGAGCCTAGATAATTTTCACCTCCGGCTAATACGGTTTCAATTTCGCCTGTCGCCAAATATTGCGACAAATCTACTTGCTCTATAAATGGCTTTACACTAACCCATTTATGTTTCGATGGCACTTTCAACAGATATGGAATGCGTTCGTCAACTCGCCGTTGGTTTTCGGCAGATACAGCAAACTGCACATGCTCCCAACCTTCACCCCAATCTCGGGGCAAATGATCCAAAATTCGGTCGGCGCGCTTTGTCAGTAACGAAAATGTCACATCGCGACGCTGACGGATATAATCCCATGCTTCATCGCGCCAAGCATCCGCCTCTTCCAAAAAGAAATCACTCGTCATGCAGACTCTTACAAATGCCCCACTCGGCAATTTGTAATTACCCGCCTTGTCTCGCTTTATCGGGAGTGTAATATTAGATTTATTCAACGAAACATGGCTGGTATCACGGCCGTAACGCTTATCAAGAAAAAAGGCGTAGCAATTTTGACAACCCTCGCTACACTTATGACAACCATGCCATGGATTCCATGTTAGATCATTAATATCCATCGTATTCAGATTTTGTATGACAAAATTATAGTATGTATCAAAGAAAAGAAAGGTCAACATCATTGCATTATTGAGCAATATCCACTATTAACTAAATTAATAATCAACTAAATTACAATTATCTCAATCAACATGCGTATCTTTGCAACATTAACAAGCCAACAATCTATATGACAAGCCACAGCACGCCACGTCAGCAAAGCAAAACACCTCTTTTAGACTATTGGAATAAAGGTGGATTCACTCTCTGTATCGAGGGGCATGCTGACGTAGTAATAAATGAGCAAAATTTCCGATTAACACGTGGCGACGTTTTCATTGTAACCCCACTTGTTCAGATCTATAGCCTGACACCTTCGGCAAATTTCAAAGCCATCTCTTTTGTCAATGAGCTAAAGGTGTTTTATCCGATTTTCAAACTCATTGCAGACACCGGCATCCCATTGAAGGTTCGTGAATATCCTTGTTGGAAACTGACAGAGGATGAAATAGGTTATATCATTCAGCAAAATGAAAGAATCAGCAAAAAACAGCAGTGCTTGTCAACCAATATCCACATCGACGAACGAACGCTCCTCGCCCATCAAACGAACCTTATTCGTCATGAAATGATGCTTGAAATTGTTGGCAATCATATCCATAATTACCCCACACAAATAGATAGCGTCAACAAACAAGAGATTATCGCTTATCGTTTTATTCTTGCTCTACACGAAAACTATAATCGAGAACGCAGCGTTTCATGGTATGCATCCGAAGCGAACCTTTCTCCCGGACATTTCACAACACTAATCAAAGCGGCTACCGGCAAGACGCCATCAGAATGGATCGCTACCGTAACCACTACTTACGCAAAACTGCTGCTCGAACATCGCGACAAGAGCATAAAACAGATTGCCGCGGAGTTAAACTTTCCCGAACAATTCACATTCCGCAAATATTTCAAACAGCATACGGGCTTTTCCCCTAAAGAATATCGCAACAACGCTGTAAACTAACAATTATGAAACTTTTATTTCTCATCCTCCCACTAACATATATCTGCGCCAACGGCTACCTATACCTAAGAACATTGCAAGCTGTTAGTATGATGCCTCTATGGGGGAAAGTAATTCTCTCAATACTATTTTGGGTCGTTGCATTCTCTTTATTTATCGCTATCGGATTGAGAGAATCTCAACTACCTTCATGGTTAATGAAAACAATGTTTACCGCCGGTTCGTTATGGATGGGCTTCCTCTTATATTCTGTATTATCACTGATTGCGGCAGACCTTATCAAACTCGCCGTTCCGACGATGGGACATACTCTATGGTATGCCCTTCCGGTCACATGCGCCCTACTCATCTACGGATATATTAACTATCGTACCCCAAAGATTGAACATATCGAAGTGAATACCGAGCGTAACTTTGATGGCAAAAATCTACGCATCGTCGCTATTAGCGACGTTCATCTGGGATATGGGACGGGGTTAAGCGCGTTACAACGATATATTGAATTAATAAACACACAACACCCCGACCTCGTCTTGATTACCGGTGATTTAGTTGATAACAGCTTAAAACCTCTACTTCACGAACCATTCAACCAAGCCCTATCTAATATAAATGCCCCAATGGGTATCTATATGATTCCCGGAAATCATGAATATATCAGCAACATCAATAAAGTAACCGATTATCTCAAAACAACGTCAATAAAACTGCTCCGAGATAGCGTTGTATCACTTCCGAACGGCATTCAAATCATAGGTAGAGATGACCGCACCAACCATTCTCGCAAGTCACTCGCCGAAATACTCACCAATACCGATAATAGCCACCCTATTATCGTTCTCGACCATCAACCCTACGACATCGCGGAAGCAAATTCGCTTAACATAGACATGCTTTTATGTGGCCACACACATCATGGCCAACTCTTCCCCCTCAATATCATAACCGATCTCATTTTCGAGCAAGGACACGGCTATCGCAAATGGAGTAACACCCATGTTTGGGTATCAAGCGGATTATCGCTATGGGGTCCGCCCTTCCGAATCGCAACTCAAAGCGACTTCGCTGTCATCGATATAAAACATCAACCCTCGCCAACAAACAAATAACACTTCCTTCTTTATTTATCTGACATAAATATCGAGACAATATAACTGCCAATAATCACCTGCCATAACATACCTCACAAGTAACCTACTAAGCCAACATTCGTTTAAATCACTGGAGGTTGCGAATGGCTTTGTTGTTGCCGCATGCAGCCCCCAACTTAATTTAACGTGTCGGTATCAGGAATATTTTCCATCGGGTTTGCCGAACCTCATGGGAATCACTTTTCCGACTCTACCTCATTCTTTCAATGATTATAAATCATTAAGCATATAGCCAAACTAATTACTCCGATAGTTTGAATCAGCCCTTTTGGCAAATATATGCCAACCAATAGCACCAATACGGTATAAACAATCCACCTTGATATGTGTAACAGCGAACGTTGCTGGCTGATGTAGAAGCGGTTAAGAATACAAATCGTCTCATAACCGGCACGCGTTAGCATACCGGCTATGAGACGATTATCGGAGTCTGAGACGTCAATAATAAAAATCTTATTAATGATTTCTAAATAGACTCATACAAAGATCCTGTGATATGATTTAATTTGGCATATACCTACACACTAAATATCATCACGACTGACGATAAATCACACTTGCATAACACATGATAATGCTTCTTGACATTTGTTGCTGATGAAGCCCCAATCTTTATTGTCAATTCTTTCTTTCGGGAAGAGCTTGCTGCCCATACCTACGCAAAAAACACCGGCATTAAACCAAGAGAGAAGGTTCTCTGCTATTGGCTCAACTCCACCTGTAACCATGATTTTAGACCATGGCATCGGTCCAAGAAGTCCCTTCACGAATTTTGGTCCAAGCACATCACCGGGGAACACTTTGCATAAGTCGCATCCTGCCTCCTGCGCATATCCGACCTCCGTAATACTTCCGCATCCGGGAGTGTAAGGAATCAATCGACGATTACAGATTCTTGCAACTTCTGGGTTGAATAACGGACCGACTACGAAGCAAGCCCCAATCTGAATGTAGAGAGCAGCTGTCGCCGGGTCAACTATGGAGCCGACTCCAAGAGCAAGATCTGGGCATTCAGTAGCTGCGAATCTCACGAGTTCGGCGAAGATTTCATGTGCGAAATCTCCACGGTTAGTAAACTCGAATACACGGATTCCGCCATTGTAGCAAGCCTTTAACACATTCTTGGCGATATCTGTGTCTTTATTATAGAATACAGGCACAATGGGTGCCTCTTTGATTTTGGCCATTACAGCCTGTTTGTCAAAACGTGCCATTATCTCTGCACTCTTCCGTTTGCGTTTCCATTGGCGAGAGCCTCAACTTCCGCTAATGAAACAAGATTAAAATCTCCGTTAATTGTATGTTTAAGAGCCGATGCTGCTACTGCAAATTCCAGAGCCTCCCCCTGTGTATGCTTTGTCAGCAGACCATGAATAAGTCCGCCAGAAAAGCTATCACCGCCACCGACGCGATCGATGATGGGATTGATATCGTAACGTTTGCTCTGATAGAACTCCCTCCCGTTGTAAATCATCGCTTTCCAACCATTCTGGGTCGCTGAGAACGATTCACGGAGAGTAGATACGACATACTTGAAACCAAACTCCTTCATCATGGCAGCGAAAATACCCTTGTAGCCTTCAGCATCGGTATTTCCACCTTCTACATCGGCATCCGGTTTGAATCCGAGACAGAGTTCTGCATCTTCCTCGTTGCCGATACACACATCAACATATTTCATAAGCGGACGCATGATAGACTGGGCTTTCTCCTTTGTCCACAGTTTTTTGCGGAAATTGAGATCTACCGATACCATAACACCGTGGCGTTTTGCAGCTTCGCATGCCAGACAGGTCAGTTCTGCAGCCTTATCACTGATGGCGGGAGTTATACCGCTCCAGTGAAACCAGTCAGCATTGCTCATAATAGCATCGAAGTCGAAATCCGAAGGGTCAGCCTCGGCAATAGACGAACCGGCACGGTCGTATATGACCTTTGAAGGACGCATTGAGGCTCCAGTCTCACAGTAGTAGACTCCTACACGGTTTCCTCCGCGGGCTATATATCGTGTATCGACACCGTAACGGCGCAAAGCATTAACCGCAGCCTGCCCTATTTCATGTTCAGGAAGCTTGCTGACAAAGCACGCCTCATGTCCGTAGTTGGCGCAACTCACGGCTACATTAGCCTCGCCTCCACCCCATATCACATCAAAGTTGTCAACCTGCACAAAACGCTTGCATGCGGCAGGTGAAAGACGGAGCATAATCTCGCCTAATGTAACTATCTTACTCATTATCTTCTGGTTTGTTGTTTATTGTTTCTATAAGTTTTATGGCATCAACATATCGAGCAATTCCGTCAGCAACGTTTTTGGCATCGCGCATCGCATGGACTACGGTAGCCGGACGGTTTGTTACATCCCCTCCCGCAAATACTCCAGCCCGTGAAGTCATTCCGTAAGGATTATCGCGAGTAAGAACATAACCATTCTCGTCAACATCTATACCGGTTGTTGTTGATACTATGCGTGAGGCTGGGACACTTCCAACCGCCATTACAACATGGTCGGCAGGAAGAACACGCGTTTCGTTCTCAGTGGCAATCGTAATGCTTTTAAGGGTTAAATCATCTGCAGGTTCAATACTGATGATAGAAGTGTTCCATAGAAACTTTACCCCGTCTCTTACAGCATCTTCGTATTCTGAGTTAAGGGCTTTCATATTGTCTTTAGAACGGTGGTAAACAATAGTTACTTCTTTAGACCCTAATCTGATAGCACTTCGAGCCGCGTCAATGGCAGTGTTGCCGCAACCGATTACAAAAACTCTGTCGCGATTCCCTATAATAACCTCGTCGCGACTAATATTACCACTCTCGTAAAGGCTTACACGGCGAAGAAAACGTATGGCCTGTCTTACTCCAGGATGGTTGCTCCCAGGGATGTGTAGTTTTTTTGGGACTCCGGTTCCAGTACCCATAAATATCGCATCAAAGCCAAGGGCAAACAAATCGTCTATAGTGAATTTCTCTCCTACTGTGGAATCAAGATGGAATATCACGCCAAGATTTTCAATTTTCTTTATCTCTTTGCGTACTACATCTTTCGGCAACCGGTATTCCGGAATCCCGAACATCAAGACACCTCCCGGCTCCGATTCCATCTCGAAAATTTCGATGGAAAATCCTTGTCGGGCAAGATCCCCAGCTATGGTTAGCCCTGCCGGGCCACTCCCTATAACCGCAACTCGCCCACGCGTTTTTTGAGGAATAGCCTCCGGAATCATACCTGTTCTGGAATCAAAATCCGCTATGAATTTTTCGAGTTTTCCTATATTGATATGTTGTCCGCGTTTCCCAAGCACACAGTTTCCTTCGCATTGTTTTTCGTGTGCACAAACTCTACCACATACTGCAGGTAAGTTGCTCCGTTCGTTAATTATGCGCATGGCATCTCCAAAATTGCCTTTTGCAAGCGCACCTATCCATTCTGGAATATTGTTGCTTATGGGACACCCTTTTTGACAAGACGGCACCTTACAGTGCAGACAGCGTTTAGCTTCCGCGATTGCCTCGGTTATACTAAAGTCATTAGAATTCGACATATGTCAGAAATCAAAATAACGTTTTGCGTTATAGTAGCAAATATCTTCAATCATACGAGCCACTTGATGCAGTTCCTCTACCGGAATCAGACCTTTGTCAACGTCCTCCCCTACGAGATTACACAATACCCGGCGGAAATAATCGTGGCGGGGATAGGACAGGAAAGAGCGTGAGTCTGTAAGCATACCGACAAAGCGACTAAGGAGCCCTTGCGTTGATAGAGAATTCATCTGATCTTCCATGCCGCGAATCTGGTCATTGAACCACCATCCCGATCCAATCTGAATCTTACCGGGAAAAGAACCATCCTGGAAATTCCCTGTCATGGCGGCAACCCACACGTTATCAGCCGGATTAAGATTATAGATGATAGTTTTGGCAAGCATATTCTCTGAGTCGAGGGCATTTAGAAGACCGGCCAGTTTTTCTGCCGCCTTCCAGTCACCAATGGTATCGAAACCTGTGTCCGGACCGAGCATGGTCCAAGCGCGAGAGTTTACATTACGCAGAGGTCCGAAATGTATTTGCTGTGCCCAACCTTTTCTGGCATTCATACGCATAAGGTCGAGAAGGATAGCCGTACGAAGTTTCTGAATGTCAGCATCGGTAAGAATCTCTCCGGTTATTAGTTGACAGAACAGGGTCGAGGCTTCAGAATGTGTGCATGTCGAGTATGGGACTTCCCCCAGACCATGATCAGCAAGACGGCAACCATTCGCATGAAAAAAATCATGTCTGTTCTGTAAGGCTTTGAGAAGTCCATCATAATCACTGATTGTAACGCCACTCGCATTTTCTAATGCATCGAGGTATTTTACATATTCCGGCAAGTTTTCTATTGCCAAAGATTTGTCTGGACGCCATGTAGGGAGAACCTTGACCTCGAATCCAGAATCAGAAATGGCTCTATGATATTCAAGCGTATCTATTGGGTCATCTGTTGTGCAGACGACTTCAACACCATATTTACGCATCAGCCCCCTGGGAGTCATATCTGGGTCGCGCAGACGCTCGTTACAGAGCCTATAGATCTCGTCGCAACTGTCTTCATTAAGTATGCTGTCAATTCCGAAAGCTGTGCGAAGTTCGAGATGGGTCCAGTGATACAGCGGATTGCGGAAGGTATAGCCTACCGTCTCAGCCCACTTTCGGAATTTTTCTTCGTCAGAGGCATCACCCGTGATATAGCGTTCATCAATTCCGTTGGCTCTCATCGCTCTCCATTTGTAATGGTCTCCGCCAAGCCATAGTTCTATAATAGAACGGAACGGTTTGTTTTCGGCTATCATTTTAGGCGAAAGATGACAATGATAGTCAATGATGGGCATCTTCGCCGCATGATTATGGTAGAGATAACGTGCAGCATGACTGTCGAGCAAGAAGTCTCGGTCCATAAACTGTTTCGATGTTGGAATCATGGCAACTTACTTCTTTAGTTCTACAAGTTTATATTTAGGGACAAGCAATTTCATGATGCACCAACTTACCAGATATGCAAGCCCCGCGCATATGAACACGATCATGTATCCCGCATTCTTCCCCTCAAATCCGAGAAAGTGCATGTCAATCCGTCCGGCATAATCAAAGAGCTTTCCGGCTCCATAATTACTCATGAAACTACCAAGACCACTGGCAAGGCCGGCTGCTCCTGTCACTGTGGCCACAACCGATTTCGGGAACATATCGCTCACCACATTATAGACATTGGCACTCCAGCTTTGATGAGCGGCGGCCATTATACCGATAATGATAACAGGGAACCAAAGAGAGATTTGACCTAGAGGCATAACTCCAATACCTAATAATGGAAAGATTGCAAAAATCAGCATAGCTTTCATTCGCCCAGCGTATGGGTTGAGCTTTGATCGATTGATAAAGAATGTTGGGAGATAACTGCCACACAGAGATAGCATGGAAATCAGATAAATAATAAATATCGCAATCATTCCTGTCGTCGAAGCTGAGGAGAAACCATAAACATCGCTAATGAAAGCCGGCGCCCAGAACAGTAGGAACCACCACACCGAATCGGGAAGGAAGCGTCCGAAAATAACCGCCCAAGTCTGACGAAAAGTGAAAGCCTGGAACAAGCCGATCTTCGCATCGGGTTCTTTATTTCCCGGTTCAATATGCTCTTCTTTCTCGGTGTCTTGTTCAATATATGCGAGTTCTGCAGCATTAACGTGTGGATTCTGGCGCGGTTCTTTATAAGCAAATACCCATATTCCCATCCAAAGGAATCCTAAAAGGCCGATTGTCAGGAAAGAAGCCTCCCATCCATAGTATCTTGCAATTACCGGAATAGTGAAAGGTGCTATCAAGGCACCGATTTGAGCACCAGAATTGAAGATTCCTGTCGCAAACCCACGGTCTTTTTTGGGGAAATATTCAGCAACTGCCTTTATGGAACAAGGAAAGTTACCGGCTTCGCCGAGTGAAAGCACACAGCGTGCGGCGAGGAAAAACCAAACACTTACTGTTGTTATTATCACTGTCGCATCCGACAATGTGCGTAATGCTTCGATACTTTCGCGGGCCGCAGTGAAACTGAATGTCCAATGGCAGGATATTATTCCGTTAGTGGCTATCCCACAGAAAGCATGCAGACATGCGCCACCTGACCATACTCCAATAGCCCATAGATACCCCTTCTTCGTGCCGACAACATCAACGAACTTTCCGGCAAACAACATTGATACGGCATAAACAATGGAGAATACACCTGTAATCAAACCATAATCGGCATCAGACCAACCGAATTCTGGAGCAATGAAGTCTTTCCATGTTAGCGACAGAACTTGTCGGTCTAAGTAGTTCACCACCAATGCAAAGAACAGCAGAGAACACACCACCCACCGAAAGTTTGTCATTTTTATATTAGGTTGAGAATTATTCATTTTTTGTCTTCATCTAAATATGTCTCGACTGTCTTGTTGTTACATTGCGAATGAGTTGAATCCACCATCGACAATGGCCACAGTCCCGGTAACGAACGATGATGCATCGGAGATAAGATACTGAATTGTACCACACAATTCATCTGGCGAGCCAAAACGCTTAAAAGGCGTCTGGCGTATCACGTCGGCTCCGCGTTCAGTCAGCGAACCGTCGGGATTGGTCAGCAGCGAGCGGTTTTGGTTGGTCAAGAAGAAACCTGGGGCGATGGCATTCACGCGGATCTTAGGTGAGAATTTAGTAGCCACCTCATTTGCGAGGAATGCGGTGAAGTTGGTGATTCCGGCTTTGGCGGCGGCATAACCCATGACCCGCGTCAATGGGCGGAAGGCCGCCATTGACGAGAAATTAACGATTGCACCTTTGCCGGCGTCGACCATCGGTTTCAGAAACACTTGGGTAGGAATTACAGTGCCTGTAAGGTTGAGGTCAAGCACTTTTTGGAAATCAGCAATCTGAACATCAAAAAAATTGCCGGTGGGAGCGATGGTCGCACCGGTCATATTGCCTCCGGCAGCATTTAGAAGGGCATCTATTCTGCCGTATTTCTCAATTATTTCATTGCAGTTGCCCTGAACCACTTCCAGGTTCATTACATCCGAGACGAGAAACAAAGCCTCGCCACCGGCGGCCTTTATATCATTCACGATACGGTCGCCTTCCTCTTTGCGACGGCCGAGGATTACAACTTTCGCACCTTCCGATGCAAGATATTTAGCGATGGCTGTGCCGAGGACTCCTGTACCCCCTGTGATTACAACCACATTGTCTTTTACTGAAAACAGATTGTTCATGTCTTAAATTTTATTGATAGTGGCCATTATTCCAGATACCATACCTAAAGCAAGCATCCTGCCATGGAAAGAATATCCGGCATTATAACCCATTTTTTCATCGCCTAACATAAGTGGAGCGTGGTCAACACGCATAGGCACTTCCGGACGCTCATGTTCGAAAGTCTCGATAACGTCAATCAGACGCGTGTCGAGGTGACTGGATTCCTTGAAATCGCCGTTTGGTTGCACTTGACAGATGCGGGCGTGGACAAAGTGTGTGCGCGAAGCATACTTCTTGGCAAGTTCGGGGACATTGTTATGCTCACCGGCGCTCAGCGACCCGGCACAGAAAGTAAGTCCGTTATGACTGTCGGGTACGGCATTGAGAAACCACTCGATGTCTTCATCGCATGTCACTATGCGCGGCAACCCTAAAATCTGTAAGGGAGGATCGTCGGGATGTACACACATATTGATGTCAAATTCGCGACATACCGGCATGATGGCCTCTAAGAAGTATTTCATATTGGCGCGAAGGGCATCACGGTCAACTCCGTCATACAGTTTAAGGAGTGTACGGAAGGTCTCCACAGGTGTTGTGTCATTCTCCGAGATATTGCCGTTGACAAATCCCTGAGTCTTGACGATGATGTTTTCCACAAGGCGGTGTGATGCCTCCGGAGTCATCGTAGTTTTGAGTTCCTCGATGCGACGGAGCGTTTCCTCGGAGTAATCTTTTTCGGCACCCTTGCGCCGCAGGATATAAATGTCGAAGTAGGCAAACTCGGCCCGATTGAAGTAGAGGTTGCTCGTGCCGTCTGGGTTAGGATATTCCAAGTCGGTACGGGCCCAGTCAAGAACAGGCATGAAATTGTAGCAGATGGTCTTGACACCGGCTTTTCCGAGATTAGCCAAACTTTCCTTATATTTTTCGATGAGTTCATCTCGGTCTGGACCGGCATATTTAATTGCCTCGCTCACGGGTAGACTTTCTACCACCGACCACTGGAGCCCGTGAGCTTCAATGAAGTTCTTCATCTTCATGACTTCCTCGTAGCTCCATACGTCCCCATTGGGAATATGGTGTAGGGAGGTAACTATTCCTTCAACTCCGATCTGCTTCAGCATCGACAACGTAATCTTATCGTTGGGTCCGAACCATCGCCAAGTTTTTTTCATAATTGTCTTTTTAGGTTTGAAACAGGATATAGATTGACGCCCCAAAAGTATTTATATCCTACCTTTGGGACGTCTTTCTGAATCCTTGGATAACGAACGTATTATTTTCTTACGAATACCTTTTTACCGGCATGGATATAGAATCCGGTTGCCTTAGGTTCAGAGTAACGACGCCCAACGAGGTCGTAATAATAGGAATCTCTGTTAACAACTTCGTTATCGGTTGCAATATTTGAAATTCCTGTACTGATCATTTTATCAAGTCCAAAGGTTACGTTATCAACAAGGATAGATCCTGCATCTGAATCGTTTACCGAGTACTTTAAATTCGTGGCATCCTTCAAGGTAGTCTCTCCAATCTTAGAAAGGTCGATAACAATATTTGTCCAATTTGAAGAAGAGCTAGTCTCAGTTGCAGGAATTGCGTATGAGTCTGTTTTTACTTCATTTCCGTCTTTGTCCTCAACGATTAATTCAAGAGTCTTGGCACGGTTATCCGGATTGAGGACATACATAGATATGTATTTAAAGTTGTTAAGCTGGAGCACAATGCTTAAAGGAGTTGTGTTGGGACCGAATGTATGGGTTCCAGCTTTATCATAGGAAACACACAGAGATGCAGCTCCGGCATACTTTTCATTCGTATCAAACGACAGTGTAGCATCGGGAGACTCCCATGATTTCACATACGCGGCTGCAGAAGTGGCCCCTTCCAGTTGGGTGATAGCCCATATGTCTTCGTGATCTGCATGAGTCCAGTCTTGAGGATTGTAATACAGATGATTCTGTGCGCGGACAGAACGGAATGGAGCTGCCGGGATGCCTTCACTATTGCAAAGGTTTGAGATGTAGTTATAGGTCGAATATGCATATGTCACATTTGCAGGGTTATCTATACCATCGCTCCAGACTTCTACTTCATTATCAGAAACGATACGTGCATTCGCATTGACATATACACCACGGGAATCGCATATTGCGAAGCCGCGAACATCTTCATGCCCCTCTATAGTTTTCAGACCGCTTCCGACATGAGAGAATTTCACAATAGCCTTTGAGTTATTGAAACTCATTTCCTCGAATACAGGCGCTGTATATTCTGCATTATCGGTGTTGTAAACAAGATTATAAATCGATGTTGCAAAACGATTACCAACAGGTCCCTTGTTTGTTGGATGAATAACGACATTACCATCATAGGTCATATCTGTATCGTAGATAGGCAGAAGTGCCATGGTGTTGCGGGTTGATTCGCTGTTGGCCCATGCGTCGTACATTGCCTCATCAAGAGCAGCAAGATAATGAGGTTTGGCAGGTTCAACGGCCCAACGACCTACTTGGCAGAATACGAAAGGCATTGTTCCCTCAGCAAAGTTGAAAGTACGTTCCCAACCTTTTTTCATCGTGAGCAGTTCATCGGCATATAATTCCGGACGACCGCTGTTGCTTTCTCCCTGGTACCAAAGTACACCTGCGACATTAAACCCGGCCAAAGGTCCGATTTTCTGGTTATAAAGAGCCGTTACAGTTGTAGAATTGTGTACCCAGAATGTTTCATCATAATAGAGGCCACGACGTTGGAGTTCATTGACAAGCGCAGTGTTTTCATCAAGTTCCTGACGAGGTATCCACGCTTCAATGACCGAACCGCCAATAGGTGTATAGAGGAATCCAACCGGAATACCGAGTTTTTCCTGAAGTTCTTTGATAGCGATGTATGCCACAGCCGAAACACTTCCGACCTGAACGCCGTTATTGCCATGTCCCCAATAAGCACCGGCTATATCTGCAGTCGGAGATGAAGGCATTTCGCCATTACCGTTACCGGAATATGGGTATGTCGGCATGAAGAGAAAACGGATATTATCATTATTGGCATTAGTCATCAGGTCGTTTGCCTGCTGTGTTGATGCCACTGTAAGGGCCATGTTGGATTGACCGGCAGCCACCCATATTTCACCGACAAGAATATCGTCAACAGTTTGGATTACAGTTTCATCCTCTATCACTTCAAATGAATACTTGTCAAAACTAGCCTGCTGTGCGTCAAAGTTTACATCCCATCGACCTTCTTTATTTGAAACTGCTGATTTTGAATCCAGAAGGGCGCCTGCTTTGTAAAGTTTAACCTTAATCTCTCGGCCAGAAGCCGCATAACCCCAAATATTCATAGGCTTATTCTGCTGGAACATCATGCCAGAGCTAAACAAGGTAGGTAATTTGGTCTCGTTCGTTCGATCAATTACTTTGAAATTACTGAACTCAACTTTCAGATTGTCGATGTTCCATGCCTCTTCAATATGTACAGCATAGATTCGCAAGTAGTTGACAGCAGAATAATCAATTGCGCCACCTGTGACACCAGCTGTCGAAAAAGCAAGAGTATATGTGTGCTTACCGGTTTTCCAATCAGGAGTTGTAATGTTGAAACATAATTCCTGAGTATCTGGGCGGCCACCACTTGTAATCTCAATCTGGCCAGGAGCTTTCTTCAATGCGAGGATATCACCAGGAGTACTTTCTGTAATATCGGCATCAAACTGAAGATACAGCATTCTCGGATCATGATGAGATAGGTCAAATGCGGGGTCAAATTTTTTATTTATGTTTCCTCCATTATAGTTCTTACTCGTCAGATTAATAGTTCCACTAATCGGAAGTTCTGCGGCCAAATAGTCGGTGTTGTCATAACCCGAACCGTCGCCTTCTTCTTCAAATTGAGTTTTGTCAACAAGTTTTATGTCCTTGAATCGAATCTGATAGGCATCGAGGGTCTCTACAGGAATTTTGGCCAAGCACCAACGGAAATAGTTAATCGGTTTGGCGAGATCGATATTTCGGCCTCCGTTAGCTTCGCTGAGCGCTAGGCGGTAATGTTGCCATTTTCCTGCCTGTATCGCGTTGTTGTCAACATCTTTGAGAGTTGTGATTGCCCAGTTTTTCCATGTCGTAGCATCTGTAATTTCGTTTCCAACCTCAATTGCGTTGAATACTGCTTGATTGATTATGTCAAGGTTGCCCGGATTGTCTAGATTCTGGATATACATATCCATCTCTAGGACGAGATTGTTAATTTCATGGCCACTTGCATCGATTCCCGCATTGCGGCTATATATCTGGATGCCGTAGTTGCCCGCAGCCCCGTTAGACGTAGCCTGTACCTGATCGAAGAAAACTCCAACTATTTTCTCGACATCAGCGGCTACTGAACTCATAGCAGTTCCCGCTATTGCAGCGGCTACAACCAAAGAGCGCGTAAGCTTGTTTGTAAAGAATTTAAGATTCATAATTTAGTTAGTTAAAAAACATGTCGCAAATTTAGGCCCAGCAATATTAAAAAAGCATCCTCTACCATATTAATGCGACGATAAAAATTTGATTAACCGACGATTTAATTGTCAATTCGTGCGCCTTTGGGAAATTAATTTATTCATGAGATCACACTTCAGTATATGGTAAGACATTAAACTTGACTCCGGAAATTGCAAAAACCGTTTTGACTATATTCCCATGTGGCATAAGCTTTATAGGCATTGTAAGCTATGCTGAGATTCATACACTGATATTCAAAACCTTCATTAATTTCGCTTTATGGTCGCTAAAGAATGAAATTTAATAGTTTTTTAACCGCGTGTTAATCATTGACCGTAAATAAAGTTAATAATGAGAGTCTAATTTTGCGACATGAAATTATCTAGCATCATACTGACTCATTGCATTGCAACGATATGTATGGCGAGCGTTTGTTTGCCATTCAAAGCTTTGGCATCTGAAGAAACCAAAGAATATAACAGTTATGAAGGTCTTGTCATGGCTGGTTATCAAGGTTGGTTCAATACCCCCGGCGACGGAGCCGATCTGGGTTGGAGACATTATGGTGGTAAGAACGGCTTCAAACCAGGCTCCTGCACGATAGATGTGTGGCCAGAAATGAGTGAATATTCAGTCAGCTATTCAACCGAATTCCAATATGAAAACGGTGATACCGCAACAATTTTCTCTTCACATGATAAATCCACCACTGACACACATTTCCGTTGGATGAAAGAATACGGAATTGACGGTGTCTTCATGCAACGATTTGTATCCGACATTAAGAATGAAAAGATCAAGAATCATTTTGATCATGTCTTGGGCAACGCAATGGAAGCATCTCGAAAATATAATCGGGCTATATCGATAATGTATGATCTGAGCGGCATGAGGTCAGAAGACGTGGATTTTATTCTTGAAGACCTGTCTTCTTTAGATGCGCAGTACTCTATACATAACAGAAACCGGAATACATGTTATCTATATCACAATGGCAAACCTCTGGTCGCAGTGTGGGGTGTAGGCTTTAATGATGGGCGAGCATATAGTCTGGAAGATGCTGATAAGATTATCAGCGCGTTAAAAGACAAAGGCTTTAGTGTAATGCTTGGAGTCCCAACATATTGGCGTAAATTTGGAGAAGATACGGAAAACGACTTAATGCTCCATACGATTATACGTAAATGTGACATTATAATGCCATGGTTCGTAGGTAGATATGACGAGGATAGCTTTAAAGACTTCTCTCATATCGTCGCAGAAGACCTAAAGTGGTGCAAACGAAACAGCATAGGCTATGCGCCACTTTGTTATCCGGGCTTTTCATGGGCAAATATGAAAGGGAAAGACACCCTATATATCCCGCGGAATCATGGCAAGTTTTTTAAAAAGCAACTTGATAATGCTATAAAATGTGGAGCCAATATGATATATGTAGCCATGTTCGATGAAATTGACGAAGGGACAGCTATTTTCAAATGCGCTGCCAACGTTCCCGTTCCACACCAAGGCTCAAAATTCCGTCCAATTGAGGATGCATCAGAAACGGATTTATACCTGCGATTGGCAGGAGATGCTTCAAAAAAATTAAAATCAATACATTAAATTAATAAAATAATGAATTTTAAACTAATTAGTCTATCGTTGGCTACCATTGGTCTCCTAATGACCACATCATGCAGCGATGAAGAGAGCAGAATTATCAATCCTGTTCTCCCGGCGGAGAAAGACACTGATCCGCCTACAGACGAATATGAAACTCCGGAAGGAGTTATGTTCTCAACATTCAAAGGTCGTGTCATGTGTGGTTATCAAGGCTGGTTCACCGCTCCTGGTGACGAATCCAACTCAAAAGGTTGGACACATTGGACCGCCACTGGAATCAATAAGTTTGAGCCCGGATATTCGAGCGTTGAATTATGGCCAGAAATCTCTGAATATGAGAAAACCTACGATACAGCATTTGTTCATCCCGATGGAACCAAAGCCAAAGTGTTCTCCTCAGCCGATAAATCGACAGCAGATCTTCATTTCAGGTGGATGAAGGAATATGGTATCGGCGGCGCCATCATTCAGCGTTTCAAGAGTACTGTGGAAGCCTGCGCTTCCGGCAGTGACCTTCATTCTCTTGATGTCCTTGCCAACTGCATAGAGGCTTCGAAGAAATACGGAATTGCCATCATGGTTGAATATGATTTAAGTGGACTTGGTTCAGACAGTGACCTTGATATGCTTATCAAGGACTGGGATATGCTTAACGAAAAATTCCATCTGACGGATCCTTCTGTTTGTCCCACCTATCTTTGGGAAAAAGGTCTGCCGATGCTTGGATTCTTTGGCGTAGGATTGAATAAAGGCGACAGCACTGCCGACCAATATCTTTATCTTTTCAATAATATGAAAGGTAAAGACGGCGAAAAAGGCAAACTGTCGTACTTTGCCGGTACTGGTTACGCATGGCTTAATAGCGGAGGCAGTGCCAAGCCATTCATTGAATGGGAAGAGGTATATAAACGCTGCGCCGTAATATCACCATGGGCTGTCGGTAATTTCTCGTCAATTGATGTTATTGAATCCCGTATGTCACAGGTTGCCAATGATATCAAATGGTGTAAGAGACAAAATGTCATTTACGCTCCAGTTGCTTATCCCGGATTCTCTTGGCGCAACACTCAAACACTGTGGAAGAACAATGGCACAGCCTACGATTGGGATCCCGCGAACTGCTATGATATGACTCCTCGTGAAAAAGGTATGTTCCTGTGGAAACTTCTCGCACGTTATCGCGAGTTGGGAGCCGAAGCTGCCTTTGTTGCTATGTTCGATGAAATCGACGAAGGTACCGCGATTTTTAAATGCGTGAATAAATCCAATACGCCCATCAATACCAATCCGTACTTCCCCGATGGAATCTTCCTCGGATATGATGACGATCTAGACCCCGGCTACTATATGAATTTAGTTGGTGAAGCCGGTAAATGGTATGCCGGTGCGGAAGGTTACTCAAGTGATAAACTCCCTCTCTAAAATCAATTACATTATGTTTAGACATAAAATCAAAACACTATCATCTTGTCTGCTGATTGTCGCCGTATCGCTTTCGATGTCGTTGACCTCATGCAGTTCGGATGATGATATGATTAATGATGTACCAGGTACATCAGAACTGACAGTGCAAAATGAAGGAAGCACATTTAATTTCCCTTATAGCGGGGAACTCAGCCAGACGCTTACCTTCTCGACCAACCAGTGCTGGAGAATTGTCGTTGAAGATGAATCACTTTCATGGGTTCGATTCTCTAAAATCAGCGGAAACGCCGGTGAGAATGTAGCAATCACAATAAACGTTGATCCATTACAGGATGATGCTCCCGATGCTCGTACGATGGCCTTCAAACTTATTGCGGGTGAAAAAGAGCAATCTTTCAATGTTTTGCAGGCTCAGAAGGATGCCATCATAATTCTTAATCCGGAGAAATATCAGGGTATTGTATATAATGAACAGAATCTTGATATAGACTTTGTAACCAATGTCGATGATTATTCGGTCAATATCGCTTATGAAAATGCCTCAGATAATTGGTTGTCTATCGTACGATCAAGGGGCTCTCATAACGAAGTAATTCACCTTCATGTTGCTGCCAACCTTGTTAAAACAGAACGCAAGGCGACTTTGACCATTAATTCGAATACTTCCGATATTGCAGTCGCTATAGATATAATACAGGAAGGCAAGCCCGATCCAATGGTTCAAATCACCAATAAAGAAGAGTTTACCGATATCCTTGACAAATCAGGAGGTGAATATATTGTAACCTATCGTATAGTTGAAATTCCTGATCTTGAAATCGTTTCGACACTTAATCCTACAGGAGACTGGGCACTGGTGGATACATCGGAAGAAGGTAAGATTAAGGTAAGCATTCAACCGAATACCGGCCGATCAACCCGTACTGTAACATTAACACTTTCTAGTAAGTCAAAACCTAAACTGACCGACCAGATTGTTCTGTCTCAAGACCTTGACAGAAGTATAACTGTGGATATGGATAACTCTCTTCAGCAAGCGATTAATGACATGGGTCTTACATCTGCTGATTTTGAGGAGATTGAAATAAAAGGCGAACTTTCTAAAGATGACTGGGCTCTCCTAAAGAAAATGGCAACTTCGGAAAATCTCAAACATATAGATTTGTCGGGGGTTACCAACAACAGTCTGCCCAATTCTACTTTCATGAATTGTTCGAAGCTTGAATCCTTGATACTTCCTCAGAGCGGATTCCTCAAAGAGATACCAATGGAAATGTGCCGTAATGTAGAAAAACTTAAAACCATTGCAATCCCTGAGGGCGTAACTATCATCAATCGTCATGCCTTCGCAGCATGTTCAGGAATCGAAACACTCTATCTCCCTTCGACCCTTACGTTCATGTATGGTTATTGTTTCGAGAAGACAACGGCTCTTAAAGATATACATTTAAAGACCAAGCCGCTGCAGCATCTTGATGTCCCGCGTGGAGTAGATACTCCTAATACTAAGGCAACGGTATTCAATGATGGTAATAATCGTCCGCGCACATGTACTCTTTATGTGCCTGAGGCATATGTAAATCTCTACAAAAAATCTGTTCTAACTCTTGAAGATCTCGGTCTTACCGAATGGCCTGAGTATGATTCATGGAAAGCAACCGCAAGCAGCTTTGCATGGACTAATTCTTCAACGAATGTGATTGCAGAAGATTAACAAGACCTAATTAATGATGGAGTATAATGCACGGGAGTACCCAGACATTATACTCCTTTTTAAATTTAAGATTAGACCATGAATTCATCTGAATTGTCACTTCCAATTTTGGGTCTTATAATGTTTTGCAGCGGATGTAAAACATCTTCTTTCACAGAACTCGGCCCAAATCCATTCATAACCGAACTCTATACCGCAGACCCGTCAGGGCACGTCTGGGACGATGGGCGATTATATGTCTATGCTTCCCATGATATCGACCCCCCGCGCGGATGCGACCTTATGGACAAATATCATGTATTTTCAACTGACAATCTGATTGATTGGATTGATCATGGGGAAATTCTAAATTCATCGCAGGTAGAATGGGGACGACCTGAAGGTGGCTTCATGTGGGCTCCTGACTGCGCTTACAAAAACGGAAAATATTATTTCTATTTTCCACATCCAAGCGGAACAGATTGGAATAATACCTGGAAAATCGGTATAGCCATAAGCGACAAACCTGCTTCAGATTTTAAAGTAGCCGGATACATTCAAAACCTTGGTGATGAACATGCCATGATTGATCCTTGCGTCTTTGTTGATGATGACGGCACTCCTTATCTGTATTGGGGAGGCGGTGGCAAGTGTAAGGGCGTTGCGCTGAAGGATAATATGACAGAGATTGCGGATGTTCCCCTACAGATGGAGGGACTTGAAGATTTCCATGAAGCAAGTTGGGTCCATAAGCACAATGGAATTTATTATTTGTCTTATGCTGATAACCATACTGACAAAACCGGACGAAATGCCAATCAACTACACTATGCCACAAGTAAAAATCCGTTAGGTCCTTGGACATATCGAGGAATATACCTAAAGTCAACCGGTTGTGACACGAGTCACGGATCTATTGTGAAATTCAAGGGCAAATGGTATGCACTCTATCACAACCAGATTCTTTCTGGACGTGGAAACCTTCGTTCCATATGTATTGATCCGCTCTATTACAACAGTGACGGCACAATTCAAATTGTAAGACAACATATATGGTAACTAATCAATTAACCTCGTTGAAATGAAGCATCTAACAATACTATTGACATTACTTCTGAATAGTGTTTTTATGCCTGTGACCGCAAAACCAATCAAGGTAAACTTGCCGGGAGGCTGTCTGTTACATATCTATCAAGCCTCTTCCAACAACAGTGGCGTAACGGTCATTATGTGTCCGGGGGGCGGATACCACCATCTGGCCCTTACACACGAAGGGCATGACATGGCGGAATGGTTTGTCAACCAAGGAATTAATTATGCCGTCCTTGAATATCGACTGCCCAAAACGCCATGTGATACATTGCCTATGATTGATGCACATGAGGCATTGTCTTATCTAGACCGAAATGCAAAACGATATGGAATCAACAATAAAAAAATCGGTATAATGGGAGCCTCGGCAGGAGGACATTTAGCCTCGCATATAGCGAATACCGATTCGTTGGTCGCATTTCAGATTCTACTTTATCCCGTAATCTCAATGAACGACGCTATTGGGCACGGCGGATCTCGTGTGAATCTGCTGGGTAGCAATGTTTCTGCCGAAATCAAGGACAGATTCTCTAATGAAAAACTCGTTGGAGAAAGGACCCCACAGGCATTCATTGCTTTATGCTCTGACGATAAAGATGTAAATCCCTTAAATTCAGCAGTATATTACAAAGCACTTCTTCACCATAACATTCCCGTAGAAGTCCATATCTATCCGGATGGCGGCCATGGGTGGGGCTTCAGGGATTCGTTTAAACATAAACAGAAATGGTTACAAAACCTATCCTCTTGGTTAGAAGATTATGTAATTAGATGAATCTAACAATCTCATCTGCCGATATGGTCCCGCAAATGCCCCAATCACCACCATATACCGTGGATTGAAAGAGTATTTGCCAGATGCCGATATAAGATATGCCAAGGGTTGCGATATCATCGAACACTATTTACCGAAATCTGAACTGTATGATGTACCCCTCGATTCCATGGAGCGAAAAGGCATAGAGGAGGCTGTATCACTAGCGAAAGAATGTGAGGTTGCAGATGAAGTTGTACAATTATATATCAGAGACAATCTGAGTTCAGTTACAACCTACACCAAAGTGTTACGCGGATTTGAGCGAATCTCATTAAAACCGGATGAAACCAAGACCGTAACGTTCCGACTTACTTCAAGCGATCTCGCCATTTGGAACATACACAATGAGTTTAAAGTAGAGCCGAGGACATTTACCGTTGTGGTTGGTGCTTCGTCGGAAAACATCTGCTTAACCGACACATTTGAAGTCACAGAGTAATAACCATTAATAATTAGTCATTTATCCTAATCCACAACGATTAAAACGAAAATTTAATCATTAATTAAGCGCATATTAACCGCGCTTGTGAAAAACCGTTAATTTGCCGAGACTAATTTTGCCTGTACAAAAACAATATCTAACTCCAAACTTTAACTAACATGAAAATCTGTACTTCTATCGAGAGTCGTATCGGCGGACTCAGGGCATCACTGATGTTGACACTATGCTGCGCAGCCGCGCTTTCAGCCACAGCGCAGACAGCCGAGCCGTTAACTATTCCTGGCACTGTCGAGGCTGAGGATCTAGACGCTACGGACTACTATTTCCAACAGACCAATGCTGTTGCTGCCAATCACAGCATACGCCCTGATGTCGATGTAGCAATCGCCGACCGTGACGGCATCATAAGAATCGGCAATACAACCATAGGTGACTATTTCACCTACACACTCAATGTAACTCAGTCTGGTCGTTACAAGATTGTTGGTCATGTATCGACAGGCGGTTCTCGAGGTGGATATACCCTCTCATTCGATCTGGAAACAGATGACGCCAAGGACTATCAGGCAGAATTCCCTATGGCTGAGGTAGAAGGCAGTACCAACCCTTGGAATGATTACACTGAATGTGTGACCGAGCGTGTGGATCTCACCGAAGGCGCTCATAAAATGCGTGTTACTGTTGACAAGCCTCTCAATATCGATAAGTTCGAGTTTATTCGTGTAGCAGATATTCCCGAAGGAATAAATCCAGATGCCATTATCAATGACATCCCCGGTCAGTTCCTTGGTGGTGACATGGACTGTACAGAAGGAAGCTATTATAGCAAGCAGTTTGAGAATGGCGGTTTGCGCAACGAGTACCAAGCCAATCCTAATGTCCGCGCTAGAATTAAGGTAAACGGAGTGCTCGGAAACACTTCGGCCGAAGATTACTACACCTATATTCTCAATGTTACCGAATCTGCTAGCTACAGCGTCGACCTTACAGGAGAAGCTGCGGAAAACGGCAAAGGCACAGTCAAGCTTATATTTGATAGTGGAAATGAACTTACTAGCGCCGTTTCAGGAGAAGGTTGGAATGTCCCGGTTGAACAAAATTGTGGAATAGTAGATCTCACTGCCGGATACCACACCATGCGTATCGAAATTCTCAGCGGTATCAATATCGACTCGTTTAAATTTACAAAAAGCGCCACAACTGGTATTGAAACAATCGTTACCGATAGCTCTAAGAAGGTTGATGTATATAGCATCGACGGTCGTTATCTTCGTAGCGGAAACAATGACGCTGAAATCCTCAATGGTCTAGACCGCGGCATCTATATCGTTGGTGGTAAGAAAATCATCAAAGCTAATTAAAACCAACTGCGTCATATATTAGATAAGGTCAATATTAGAAAAGGTCATCAACCGCTCGGTTGATGACCTTTTATTTAGCTTTAAATACTGCCAAATTACTTTAGAAGGTTATAGAATAATCGACGAGCTACCGATGCCGATGAATCCTCATTAAGTAGATTCCTTTCGATGTCTAGGGTATTATATATAATCTTACCCTTTCCATATGACAGTTCTCCCAATGCACTTCCAAGATGGAATGGCCATGAACGATAACTTCCTACTATCATATTATCTCCTTCCAATTCAAATCCCAGACGGCTGTCACCATCTCTAACGAGTGCCTGATAGGGCCAGCCCATGCCGATATTAACCGGCATTTTTTCGAAATAGGGATTGTCTTTTACAAAATGTACACCGCCAACCCAATTTCGTCCAACGGAATAGAATCCATTGTATTTTACATTAACGGCATTGCATACTGTCTGAATCCATGTATCAGCATTATTCAGAATGATGATTCTTGTTCCATCTTCCTTCGCTTTAGACAAAATGGTTTCAGGATTTATCTTGCTCTGACCGGGAAGGGTCCAGACAAGTTGAACATAGCCAGACGGCTTGGTCTGTCTGTATTGAACCTCAATGTTAACCTTTTCTCCTTTATGAAGTTCAAACGGATGAGCCTGTGAGAAATCGGTGTTATTATTCCAATTGTCAATAATTGTAGTATTATTGACTTTAAATCGCACTCCACGGTCACTCTTTAAGCCGAGCATATAGACTCCGTCAGCAGGCGCCAGGATATCACCATTCCATATCACTGAAAAAGACTGATTAGCAGGAAGCGATGAATGGGGTTGTTCTCCATCTACAAAACTATGGTTTATGACATTCTCCATTACTATAACAGCAGGATCCGCTATGTCATGATACCGGAAATAGGTCGTTTTAAAACCCTCCGGAGAAACCGCACTTTCGGGTAACGGTTCGGGTTCGTCAAACATCGAACGAGAAATAATGATCCAATCAAGATTATTCTGGTTCTCATCATACATGGGCAACTCCTTTCCGGTGATACTACTGTAATATGCCCTAATAGGAGAGTCTTCACGACCATAAAATGCTCCATTTGCGAGATCAACGTTGATATAGTTATCATTCAATGCAAGAACTTCGTCATAGCCATCTGTGACCACGTCACCATTAGAATTAATAAGCTCTGCCTCTATCCTATATAGTCCTTCTTCTGTTCCGATAGGTAAATCGACGGCTTTACATAGCAACTGACCGAATGTGTTACCACCGATCAAATCGACGTCAAAGACCACTGATTCCGAAACCACACCGAATGGAGTAATTGATTTAATCACAATTTTATGAGAACCTTTAATATCAGATTCATTCACTGCGAAAATATCAATTACTGCTTTGTCTCCCGGGTTCAAAAACTGAGAGCGAGGACATACCGCAAGATAAGTAGGACGCGTGTATCGGGCTATTGTTGAAATATTTCCTTTGATATAACGATAGTCGTCGACAACTCCTGAGTGATTGTCATAGGGCATAGACTCCCAACCATTGATAGCGTATACGTCACCTATATTCTGCATTCTCATTCCCTGTATACGACGCCCTTGATGGTCTAGTTGAATATCTCCCAGAGTCCGTGTAAGAGAATCTATGCTGCCAAAATAAGGGGTGAGGCTCTTCTCATTAAAATAGCTATCAAAAGAATCATATTGCTTTTCCCAAAACAAGCCATCCCAACCAAGTTTTCCGGTTCGTTGTATTTCTTCATGAATTTTTGCTATACGTGGGGGCGTTGATATCGCGCCCTCTTCTCCTCGCATATAAATCTCCGTTAGATTATCAGTATACATGTAGTTATCTGAAGGAGACAGATAATATCCTTGTTCCCAAGTCGCAGGTCCACCGGCACGATGATTATCAAACCACCCGTGCAGATAAAGAGTGGTGTCAAACGGCTGCATATTGGCTTTGGCATACTCGTCCATATCCTTTTTACTTGCCCATCCAGAAGTGAATGTCATTATTCGGCTTGGATCAATGGCATGAGCCACTCGCATGTCGTTGAAGCGTTTTTGCGTAAGAAGAGTATCAGACGCTCTAGTTCCACCCCATTCGTTGATCAGATTGTATATAACGAGAGAAGGATGATTGCGGTCTCGCTTAACCATACGATTAAGTTTTAAAGCAGCCATTTTACGTATAAATGGGTCATGATCGGCGGAGTGAAAGCCGCCGGGTTCTTCATAAGACAACAATCCTATTGAATCAGCAGCCGCGAGAGCTTCTGCCGAACTCATGCTTCTATGAAAATTAATCATGTTTAACCCAATACTCTTGGCTGCCTCAACCTGTCGTTTGGCCATTTCTTTCGTAGGATAAAGACCAGTAACCGGCCAGTAACCCCAATTGATGGCAGTTCGCAACATTATCCTCTTTCCATTTAAAGTCAGATAAGCATCCTTTCCCAAGCCTTCTGCACAGAACCAACGGAATCCAAAGTCTTGAGAAGAAATATGTTTATTCTTTGACAATTTAGCTTCACATGTATAAATGACAGGTGTGTCAAGATCCCACAACTGCACATCGTGACAATCAATCGGAACCTCAATCGTCGTTTCCCCTTTTTTTAGCAAACCAAGCTTAATCTTTCGCTCGACAACCTTAACACTGGGATTATTTTTTTGAAAGATGCTGATTGTCAGGTTTCCTCCATTTGTCTCACGCCCATGATTATCAATTGTGAGGTATGCTTTAATCGAGGAGAGATTAGGTTGATTCTGGACGTAAATATCGGAGATGCTTATTTCAGGAACGATATCAAGATAAACCGGAGAAAGAATGCCTCCGAAACCTCGACTTGGAAGGATTTTGTAATTTCCCCACATCATCATCTGAAAATCCTGCCAATGATAATTGCCGCCAGGATGAGTAATTCTCACCGCGAGCTGATGGTCAAATCCGTTGTCTACGGCATCAGTAATATCAATGTCAAATGGTGTTTCTGCAATCATGTCATACCCAACGAGCGTTGAGTCAACAAATACTTCTGCACGATGACGGACTGCCCCAAAACGCAATATCGCTCTCTCTCCTTTTTTCAGTTTCGGTATCTTAAAATCACGTACCCACCAACTCACACCCATTTGGTCTGTTGGTTGGGGCTGAACGTTTGTCGTAAGATACTCCTCTAAAGTGCCGGGGACAGATACTGATATGCCCTTCTGCCGCAATGTTTTCCATCCCATGGTTGGAGGATTATAGGGAAGTTCTCCAACGCTATTGAAATCTCCCGGCAGATACAAGGTATCATTTTCCCATTGGGCATCTTTATCAAGAAATAACTTCCAGTCATTCCCAGAAAGATTGATGGTAGTATGTGCCCAGATATTCTGAACACACACTACTATCATTATCAATAATATCAACCCATTCTTCATCAGATAATTATTTATCAGTTCTGAATGGCAAGAGAGGTAGCCCAAAACTACTGTAAACGCTCATTTTCGGATAGTTATGGAATGCGTAGCGCACATTTTTTGGCTCCGGAACGTCCTTGCTTGACACTGCAAGACGGCATGATTTCGTCTCTATTTCTGCAAATGCCGGATGAAATACTCCATCTTCGCCTGCAATCTCAAAACCATCAAGAGAAGTCCACATCGGACACAGTCCTCTGGGGGCATTTTCTACGTTGATATATATCTTGCCATCTACTATCTCATGCGACTTATAGCGAGGAGACTTTGACGCGATACCTTTTATTCCGTAGGTATTTGCCAGAGCCAGCCATGCAAGACGTTGACCGACAGTGGTTTTATTAGTCGGATGAATGAATACCGGATGGCCTATATCAAGTGTGGATGCCATACCGCTATTGGGAATCTTGTCGAGAGCTGCTGATTGGGCTTCGCGCAGCAGAGCGGCTGAAACTTTGTCGGGCCCATCATAATTGAAGGGTGCTATTTCAACATAATAGAAGGGAAGATTTTCTCCACCTCCAAACGCATCGCGGAGACTTCTTACATATGCAGCCATCAGATCATCATATATGTCCGCATTGTCACAGTTACTTTCTCCCTGATACCAGAGGAATCCTCGGACTCCGTAATTAGTCAGGGGATTGACTTTAGCGTTCCAAAGGATGCTCGGTGTCCTCTGCTGAATTTTGACCGGTTCATCGTTATGAAGGATAGAGAGATCTGTTTTGGGGAACTCCTTAGCCAGCACATCTTCAGGCATCCAGCATTCAATTCTCGACCCCCCTAAAGATGATATCATTATGCCTACAGGCACATCAAGTACATCCTGTATATATTGTGCGAAATAATAGGCAGTTGCACTCGTTTCCGCAGCATTCTCAGGCGTATTCTCATACCACGCGCCCTGCATATCAGTCTGAGGAGTCTTGCTGAACTGACGAACCCATTGACCGTTTTTTGAATCGGAAATGAACATACGAATGGGAGTTGATTTCTTCGCGCGTGCAATTGTTTCATTTCCTCCATCGAGTGGCTGACGGTCAAAAGCACGCAAGGGCATCTCCATGTTGCTTTGTCCGGTACAGAACCAGACTTCACCAATTAGGACATTGTCGATAGTTGATTTTGTTTTGCCTTCAACAAAATCAATTGAATAGGGACCTCCCGCCTCCGGAGTGGAGACGGAAACAATCCATGTGCTGTCTGACGCGACTGTAGTTTTTACAGATTTTTTACTCCATGAGGGTTTGACAGATACGTCTTTACCTGGGGTTGCCTTACCCCACAGTTTGACATCTGACTGTTGCTGAAGAACCATATTGTTGCCGATGACTGATGGCAACGTTATTTCTGCCGATGCCATAAATGTGCCACATACGGCAGCAATTATGGTCAATGATTGTTTAACATTCATAATCTGCAATTTATATTAAAATTCTATTTGTTTATAAGTTAACTATCCCTGCTTCAATCAAAGCAATATAGCCTAAAAGTGCTCCCCAATGATAAAATTTATCACTGCGGATTGTGTCATCGCCCTGCCCCGTTGTGGCATTGTAGTTTTCAAAAATATATCCGTTACCTAGCCACGACTTTAATAGCAGATTCTCCGATTTATCCGAGAATTGCTTTCTGACTCCCGACAATTCATAGTTCCTTAAACCAAGGTATACAAGGAAATTGAGAGGAGCCCAAATTCGGCCTCTCCAATAATCATTATCCTTGAAAGCAGCATCATTACGCGAGATGGAAGGGATTATGAATTCACCCCAGAACTCTTCGGTATTCAATAGATGCTTTTCTACCATCGCATTTACTTGTCTTATCGTAGGAGCTTTCGCCAGCATTGGATAAAATAGTGTTGGCGACAGTCGGTTGTTGAAACTGCCATCTTTCAAAGAACGATTGTTATAAATACTAGCTTCCTCGTTCCAAAGAGATTGAAGAGCAGACCGGTATTCCTCTGCACGGGCTTGAAGTGTGTCTACATCGTCGTTACGTCCAAGTTCTTTAGCTATTTGTGCCAGATTATCACAGTCCATAATGAATAGTGATGTCAATCCGACATCCTGAAGTAACATAATATGCTTATTTCTGTCGAAATCTACTCCATCATACATCGGAGAGTTATCAAGTCCGGTTTCAAGATTTGAAGCATACTTGTTGTTCTGCTCATATTCAGAGCGGAAATATGTAACTTTCTCATAAGGCGAACTTCCCGGACATATCAAGCCTTCATAAGTGCGGTTGTTAACCCACCAGTCGTTCCATTTCCTCAAATTATCGTAAGTCAATGAAAGCAACCATTTCTCGCCATATTGCTTATATAGAGTTAATATCGCAAGAGAACCTAAGGGCGGCTGTGAACGGTCTCTTGATTTAAACCCATTACTATAATAGCAATTTGGAATAAAACCATCTTCCGTCAGAGATTCGGTCATTTCAACTGCATTAGCATAAGCCAGATTCTTATCTATGGTTGCTAACATCATCGATGCAAGATATGTATCCCAGCAAAATAATGTAAAACCACCGAAATCATTACTTCCAAACCAATCTGAACTCCAGATGCGGCTTACCGGAGTTATAACCTTTCTGATTGAAGGATCATAGATACTATTCCAGCACAGTGCTGTAGCCATAGCATTGTAGCTTTCATAATGCTTGCCATATTTTTTTTGATTGGTAGAAGATATGGAATTCCCGATTTTTTTGACATGATCAATTATATCTGATTTAGCTAGATTGTCGCCATTACAGTTTATTACGACTGCATCTGTTCCTTCCATTATGATTCTGTTTCTTCTTGTGGAACTATGGTTCCCAAGTACGATTCCGGAAAGGACAATTTCATCATGCGGAGCGGATAATTTGAACCGGAGTGAATCAACCGAGACCGACGAGCCTCTTTTCCAAATGCCTTTAGGCTCAACAACGACTTTAACCTTATTAGGATTACTAACCGGCGTAATCACTATATAATTTCTGTGTCCTTCTGCAGAGCTTTCAACAATGAAATCCGCGCCATGCCAGCTAACGCCAACTTTTGTATATTTCCCATCCGGAGTGTGCGCATAGGGACGGAGAAGCGGCGCATCAGCTCCTCTGTCTCCAATTCTGAATCTAGTGGCCTTTTGCCCGTTTTTGTCTTCAAGAGTGATGTCCAGAGCTAAGGCATTGGGCAAGAATACATGTGTCAGGATACTTCTCACATCCCATGTATTCCACCCTTTTGCTATCGAGCGTTGAACGGTTTCATAACGAGCTTCCGGAGAAAGACAACCTTTTAGATTGACCTTATATCCGGGATTGTTCTGTAATGTCTCTGAAGAGTCATCCCAATGTAGCCTAATTGCCTTAATCTTTCCTTTAAGGTAATCATTCGTTAAGCCATCATCCTCATAAATAGCAAAGTCAGAAGATTCTCCTGGATAGACATCTATTTCAATGGAACCATTTACATTTACCGGAATAATTGAACCAGCCTTGACAAATAAAGGAATCCTATGAATAGGAGCATCAGCATAAATATACTGTCCGCCATTATAATATTGACCTGTGTAATAATCTATCCATGATGCTCCCTCCGGGAGATATACCCGCTTTATTGTCGCGCCCTTTTCAGTTACGGGGCATACCAACAAGGCAGGACCGAACATAAACTGATCATCACATTCGCGTGCGGTCAAGTCCGAAGGAAAATCAAAAGCCAATAATCGCATCGGGGTATAATTCTCCAATGAAACACGCGATGCTATGCTTTGAATATAGGGCATTAGTTTATAACGCAGCTTAATGTAATCAGTACATATTTGCCGGACGGTATCTCCGTATGACCATAATTCATTCGGGACATTTGTATCGCCGGGATAACGGCGTCCATGATTACGGAAGATTGGGCAGAATGTTCCATACTGAAACCATCTGGTAAATACTTCTCTATATTCCTTGTTCGATGGATCACCTCCAAGATAACCGCCTATATCAGTAGTCCAATATGGAATCCCTGTCGCCGTGAAATTTAACCCGGCAGCAATTTGTGTGCGCAATTCATCCATCGTAGCAGGAATGTCGCCTGACCAGACCGCTGTTCCGTAACGTTGCTGACCGGCCCAGGCACATCGAGTCAGCATATAATGACGCATCCCGGGACGGTGCTCATTCAGCAGTTGGGCGAAATTTTTACTATGTAGCAAAGGATAGATATTCCTTACGCGCAATGCGTCACCGAGGAATGTCTTTTGGGGCAGAAAAGATGCTATATGGTCGGGTTCAGGCCCATCAAGAAACCAACCGTCGATGGAATGATTCAACATAGGGCGAAATAACTCACGATACATCTTGCAAGCTTCAGGATTGAATACATCATAAATATATCCATCTATCGCTTTAGATTCTTCAAGGATATACCCATGAGAAGACATCAGATCATAATTTGGAGTTTCGGGGTTGAAACAAGGCCAAACTGTTAGCACCAGATGCGTATCATATTGCTTATGAAGAGAATCTATCATGACATCTACATCCGGGAAAAATGATTCATCGAAACGGAAAGATCCAGTTCCATATTTTCCCCAGTGATGATAGTCAATGAATATAGACCCCATTGGAATATCTTCCTTCTTCATGCGAGCTGCTACGTCAAGCACCTCTTTCGATGTATGATAGCGGTTTCGACTTTGATGATAACCAAGGGCCCAGGCAGGCAACATAGGCACAGTTCCTGACAAATCCCTATAACAGCCAATCAATTCATCAAGATTTTCCCCACTATATACATAGTAATCGACGATATTTCCATAATCCGAGCTAAAGGACATACCATCTTCCGAATCTTTGAATATAGTCCTCGATGGGTTCGTCCATACAAGTCCCCAGCCCCCGGTTGAATTTACAACAGGGACAGCGGCTTGAGTATTGAATTGGATAAGCTCTCGCGATTTACCGCGCAGATTCATAAAACCGTCACGGAATTGCCCAAGTCCATATATAGCTTCGTTGGGTGAGATAATGAATCGGCAATAAGGTTTTACAGAATCTCCGCATACGTTATATCTGGCTCTTCCCGGTTTTTCAGATAAAATAACTTTTCCATCTTTACTGAGAAAACTCAAAGCACCCGTTGTCTTATCAATTACTACAGAGGGGATTGTGTTAGAGATTATTATTTCTCTCCCCGTGTCTGTAATACGATATTTTGATAGAGGTTTCTTCCCGTCAATGACATAATCTTTATATGCAGTGATTGCATTGTTTGTGCCATAGCTGACATGAACCGAACCACACTTTAGCGGCTGGATCCAAATAGTGCCACCACTGGTCTTCACCCAAAGGCCTTGCGCATTATTTGCATATGACAAGACTCGTTGTTCTGAAGAACCATCCTTAAAAATTGACACCGTGGACTTATGGTCAATCCAATCGTTCACGGTGTCATCTTGCGCTGCTGCCATTATAGATATACATGGCAGCAGCATGGTCAAGATAACTTTAAAAATCATCGCTGATTGAGGTAATTAACCATATTTGCAAGTAGTTTCCCTGCAATAGGGTCTGTTTCGGCTTTGTCGGTAGCCATAGTGGAAATTATAGAATGGCCATCAACTGACATCATGGTCAATCCTCGCATGTCTTCGATACGCTTCACTCGATCTTCAAGATTCTTATCATCAAGATATGCATGAATTTTCATCTGTGACGCAAGTTCTTCCACATGCCCGTTTCTTTTTGCATGAAGTACGGTATGGCACGCGGTAGGAATTTCACGTTTGTTATTGTTGAAATAACGCAGATCAAGTGCTTCAAGACCGTCAAACACATCTTCGTCAGGTCGTTCCATGATTACAATATCTCCTTCTGTAGGCACGTGCCAACCGGTAATATATTCCGGGAATACAGCCTGTGCCAATGCCGGGGAATTCAAAAGCAAAAGTTTTCCCCCATTGTCATGATACTTCCTCAGCTCGGCAGCGTATTCAGAGGTAAACTCGGTTTGCTCGTTGATAATTTTGATGTTATCATCTTTATAATCACCGACCCATTCTTGCGAAGCCATAGTTATGTCATATCTATTTTCTGAAATCGCAAGTCCCTGGTTGTCGGTCAAAACAAGATGGAGACATCCATTGATACGATTTCTCGGCAACTCAGATGGAATTGTAATGTAAGGAGTTATGTATGTTCGTCCATAATAAGGCACGTCATTCACAACTTCATTTCCGGCAGCTAATGTTTTTCCGTTCTCGTCTTCCAAACTCCAGCGCAAAGTCAGATTGTGAAGATTTTCACCATCTTCATCATCATTAACAACATATACACGAGGTGTTATATTGCTTCCTGCATAGAAATGTCGTCCCCACAGTTCAGCACTAACAAGCACGGGTTGCATTGCTCTTTGCATAGCATACCATGCAGGATATGGAGATATATTTTCTGCATCATAGCATTGACGTAACCATGTCATGTATGCGAAGTGCATTATGCCCGACGCATCCGGGTTTGTACGGCGCAAAGCCTCGGCAAGCTCGCCGGTAATAAATCCTTGCACTTTCAGAAAGACAGAAGGATCGGCCCAGTCATAAGCATCGTATCCGATAAGAGCAAATGGATTCTGATGAATCAACTGGTAAGAACGAGTTGGATGTCCTGTCTCGTTATTAGGATAACCGGTGCTCATTTCCTGAGAAATCAGAGGGCGGCCTTTGCTCTTGAAATCTCTCTGAAACTCGCCGTTGAAGAAGCGGAACAATGAGAAATCATACCAGTTGTAATAGGCATGCTGGTCGTCGATGTCTCCATCATCCATGGTTGACACAAATGACTCTCCGAATCGATTAAGCGCCTTCTTATGGAGATAGTTTGAATCGTAGCATATCGGTCGCGTGGGGTCAACTTCACGCATCTGCTTGACTACATCTGAAATAATGGCAAATTTTTGTTTGGCTCGCTCGTCATCGGAATCAAGATCATAAAACTTCATTTCGTTATTTACAGTCCAGAATACAACCGACGGGTGATTACGGTATTTTTTCATAACCTGAAGCCACTCATCACGCCACAATTCAAGATCCGTTTGGTCAGGAATGGGGGTTGAGTGTATCATCAGCCAGGGCCAAGTTCCTTCAAAACTGATGGCGATACCGGTTTTATCTGCCTCTGTCACCCAAAGTTCATTCCAAGGAGTGGTATGAGTTCGGGTACTGTTGATATTACCTTCTTTCATTATTGCCATAAATTTTTTGGCAAGGGCAGTATCATTAGGGCAAAGGGCAAAGGGTATGTGATTTCCTCCTTTTAACCAATATTTACGTCCATTGAGCCATAGAAATCCATCTCTGCTTTCAAAGATACGGAATCCGGATGTGATGACTTTTGAATCTATTTCACGACCTCTATTATCAACAACAATAAATTTAAAATCATAGAGGTTAGGATGTTCGGGAGACCATAATTTAGGCTGTAGATTAGAAATCGCAGATTTCAAAGACATCCCGGCTGTCTTACCAAGTGAACCTGTATAAAGAATTGCTCCATCTGAACTATCTGTAATAGCCAAGTTTATTCGATAAGACTTATTGTCATTACCCGATATTGCGACATCAAAATCAGCGCCTGTCAGAGATGGTTTGATAACAACATCTTCGATTCTTACCGGATTGGTAATGACCAGTTTTACAGGCTGCCATATTCCAGCAGGATTATCTTGATAAAATCCATGAGGAACATCCGAGAGCTGTTTAGCATTGGCAGTGGCATCATTCTTATTGTCATCAGCCTCCTTACGTACTGACGCATAGTAGTTCTCCATTGCTGCACTGTTGGAGCCATTCTGGCCCTTAAGATTACGTGCGACACCAACAGTAATGAGATTTTTACCCGGTTTCATAAACCTTGTGACATCAACCTCAAAATCGCCAAACATCCCGATATGAGATCCTGCCAATTCGCCATTTACATACACATCCGCACTCTTGGAGACTGCATCAAAGGCGAGAACCATTCTCTTATTCTTAATATTTTTAGGCAATTCTACCCACTGGCGGTACCAGGCGAAATTCGTTTTGCGATAATCAAAAGTATAGTTTTCGCAACGTTCCGATTCCTTCTGAAAATAGGTATCAGATACACCTTTTGCCTGCGGCCCAGTAGGAGAAGACATTGTTTCGCCATGTAGCCATATGCGAATCGGGGTCCAAAAATCGGGAACGTTTTGCACGTGCCAGTCTTGGTCATCTAAAGCAGGATTAGCGGCAATAGATGCATCCTCTATCTGATAGCCAGGCATAAACAGCCAATTCCCATCAAGATTGATTTCATTACGACAATTGGCGAGATGCCGAACCGTAACAGGATTATACGTTTTCCGCATCTTCTGACGTTTTAGTTCCTTCTCAGCAGCTGTCATAGAAAAATTCTTTTCGACAACTTTAACCCCGTTAAGTGCATCCGGTTTAAGAGGTGTAATTGAAACATCCTTGTATTCGGTTGTGAGCCAACCGCCTCCAATAGCCGCCGGTCCAGATGATGCCAAAGCGGAATGAGCATCGGTGATATCCATGCGTGGGATATCTTCGTTGTTTAGGAAGACCCTAATACGATTTCCACAAACCTCAACCTTTACATCATACCACTCTCCTGGAATTGGATGAAATCCTAAAGGGCGAACCCCCATAAACTCATCCATGCCCATGTATCCTGTACGCATCAGATATAGGTCGTCTTGCAATCCGCCTTTTATTCCGACCATATACCTGTCGAATCTGTTCGAGTGACGTACGCCGGCCCAGATCTGAACCTGTTCACAATCCTGAGGTGAACGAGCTTTAAACCGCAATGTATAATCAGTTAGAGATGAATCGCCCACCAGAGTATATGCTCCACATGCTGTATAGACTCCGTCATCAAGGGTACAAGTACCGCGTCCTATCGTTGGTACTGCTTCAGCACTTCGGGCGATAACGCCCGAAGTGCCGATAGCAACCACGATAAGAAATAAGTTTCTTATCCAGACTTTCATAGTAATTAATACACTTGATCAGCTTTTACATCAAGTTCCTTGATATCAGTGAAAATATACTTCTGATACTTGTCGTTACATCTCGCGCCTATGCGAATCCAGTAATGGTTGGCATATTTGATGGCAATCTTTGAAGAGAGCAGAATTTCCTTACCTTCCATATCCGGAGTCAACTTGGTTGCGGCGGGAGTGTAGTTGCCGTCTCCTTCAGGTCCACAATACTGAGTGCGGGAAATCCATATGCAGCAATCATTAAGTTCTGGCATTTCATATCCTGCCTTTTTGTTTCTATGGAACTTAAATGATGCATATATTTTCCCATCAGTAGAAATGAAAGGCTCCCGAACCCATTCCAAAGTTAGGAACGGAGTGACGGTAAAATTGATTTGTCTACGCTTTCCGTCACCTAAATCAACAATTTCTGTATAAGGGGCTTGGTCATCATCGAGGGCCTCATAGAACGGGCCTTGATGAGGATTAACTTCATAAACACCGGCGAAGAGTTTATTGTTGATGAATGAGCCATCCTGATGAAGATTCAGATATTGGGGAGTGACAACAACATCTGGATCTCCCTGTGCATAGCTGCGTTCAACTATGCGAATCGACATACTGCCTTGTCCAACAGAAACCTGCAACGGGTTACCATGATGGTCATAAACCTGACCGAATATTCCGGCCTCCGGCTCAACATAGTTGTCCTTCTCACATGATGTGATCAGTAACAATGCCGGCAAGAATAATATATATTTCAATATTGCTTTCATATGAAATTCAGTGAATAATTAATACTGGTTGTTCTGAATCAGAAGCGGGTTATTGATACGCTCGCTATTGGGAATGGGATCGTAATAGAACTTTGTTGTAAACGTCAGACGATCACTTCCTCTTTCGCAGACACGCACATCATAGATATACTTTCCGACCGGATTACCAGTGCTATTGTCGATTGAAGCATCCTTCGCGAATAGGAACGGGGCAAACATTCGACGACGATAGTCTTTGATCTGCTCGTGGAAAGTGAACCAACGGCGCAGGTCCCAATATATTTTACGTTCGAATGCAAGCTCTTTATATCTTTCAACGCGAATCACATGCAGACCTTGGTTAGGAGCAAAAACAAATGAATTGATACCTGTTCCTCTTTCGTTAACTCTCGGAGTAGAGGAAAGTTCGGCTGTTGAGGTCAACAATTTCGCACCGCCACGCTTACGGATTTCGTTTACACACCACATCGCATCGTCAAGCATTTGCTTCTCATGATATGTTGCTATGCCGCTCTGTTCAAGCTCAACAGCTGCTTCCGCACGATTGAGAAGAACCTCTGCGTAACGGATGTCAATCCATGACTGGGTTGACGAATGAAGAGTAGTACTTGCAACAGTCTTACGTGTGTCGATATATTTAAGCCCATGGAAACCGGAATAAGTTGAATAACTTCCTCCATTTACAGGCCCATCCAGACCATTAATGTTCAATTTTACTCCGGTTGAAGTTGTATGAGGAGTCTGTGCCGATAGCTTCTGAGTATTGGTCAGAACGTTTGAGGCAAACCATGAACTTGCAGTTCTCCATGCCATTGTGGATTCACCGTCATCCGGAATAAATTTTGCGATTTTTGTAGAAGGATCGATATTTTCCTTAATGATACCGGCACGAATATCAACGGTAACGCCTTTGTATGTGTCACCGGGAATCATTACGGAACCACGAAGACGAGGTTCAACATTGGCAAACAGATCCTTTTCGTTGTCATAAACTATATAGTTGCCTTCGTCATCAACTGTTTTCAAACGGCCAGTTTCAGGGTCGAGAGGCAGTCCGTCGAAAAGCTCAGCCCAGTCAAGAGTAGGGTTGAAACGACCGCTATAAGTTGTCGTCATACGATCAGGACAGTTAACTGCATCCCATGAGTGAACATTGTTGTTAATGTCATACTGACGGATAAAAATTGACTCAGGACTATTGTCAGCATTGAGGAAAATATTCTGGAAATTCGTAGCTGTCACTCCTTCATTCTGATAAAGGGTATATCCTCCCTTTTCGCATTCCAAAGCCGCATCAAAGGCTTGCTGATAATAATCTACGGCTCTTTCTTCAGGAATACCGCAAAGCAATACATCTTCAGCATCGACCTGACTCTTGCCTTTATGGTTAAATTCTTGACCGTAACGTGCTACAGAGGCTGCGTAGAGGGCAACACGGCTTTTGAAAGCCGCAGCAACGTATCTGTTGGCGCGTCCATTAACTTTCATGGCGGTCATGTTCTCCATCGCGTAGTCGAGATCTTCGAGCATAAAATCGATACATGCCTCATGACTTGCGCGGGGGACCCATAACTCTGATTCGGTTGCGCTGTTAGATTGGGGTTCAGTCAGAATGGGTACGCCACCATAACGGTGAACCATAGCGAAATAGGTATAGGCGCGGAGGAAACGAGCCTCGGCCAACCAATCCTCTGCTCCTAAAATCTGACCGATATATTGAGGAAGATCCTGAATTAGCACATTGATATTGCGAATCAGTTGATAGCCGTTAGACCAATAACCTCTTTGGAGAGCTCCATACTGCGCTCCGATAGTGTTCATGTTCATAGCCTCACCGGTGGTGTGCATGTCATTGACAGCACAATACCAGTAGAAGTAGCCCTGTTTAGAGTTAGCGTCACCGCAGGCATTGAAGTCTTCCATGGGCAGACGACTATAAAGAGCGGCCATATAAGCCTCCATACCGGCTTCATTGTATACATCCTCGCCGGTGATGATATTTTTGGGAGGAATGTCGAGGTCACGGCAAGATGTTAGAGCCATGATGCAGAATGACAGACCTAAAATTATCTTTGAAAATTTCATGATTGTGTTCTTTTAATTGACTTTCGTAACTTGATTTTAGAAAGTAATCGATGCTCCGAAATTATAGGTCCTATTAAGAGGATACATCTGGCCGTAAAGCGCAGATGGTTTTTCCGGGTCAAGTCCTTTCACATTTGTTAGGGTGAAAAGATTATAGGCATTGATGTAAATACGAAGATTCTGTACGCCTACAACCGAGGTCCATTTTTTCGGTAAAGTGTAACCGATTTCGGCTGTCTTTAAACGCATATAATCACCTTTCTGAATTGCAAATTCCGAGTTTTGATCAGGAGTGGTACCACCATACGAATAGTAACCGGTATACCACGAATTTGCCGGATTATATGGGTCTGCTTTAGGATCGACTGGGTGCCATCTGTCGAGAAACAGGTCAAGGGCGTTACCATTCCAGCCTAGAGGCGACGAAAGCTGACTGCCGTATGACACATAAGACATGCCCGAACCTTGGAATGTCATACTGAGGTCAATTCCTTTCCATTCTCCTGACAATGTAAGACCAAAGTTGAGCAGTGGATAGTTTTGATTGTCGCCTCCTTTGGAAATCGTTGTGGCGATAGGATGCTTATCATTGTCGTCAATTACTCCGTCGCCGTTCCAGTCCTCATAGATATAGTCTCCGGGGAGTGAATTATTCGACCCCATGCCTTTACCATAGGCTTCTGCATAAGCGAGATCTTTCCATGTTTCAAAACGGCCATTGGCCCCCCAGCCCATCCAGATGTCATTATAGCGATTGGTGTTATTCGTAGCCATCCAGTTGGCATATGAGTTGCCTGAAGCAGTTCTCTCAACATAACGATTTTCAGTTCTTGTCAAGGAAAGGTTTCCAGAAACATTATAATTAAAATCTCCAACTCTGTTTCGATGTCTTAACTCAAGTTCAAAACCACGGGTGCGATCACTGTTGAGGTTTTCCTGAGGCATTGTTGTACCGAAAGTGCCGGGAAGCGAAACGATTCTACTTGCAAGAAGACCGCTACGGTCTCTTTGGTAAATCTCCGCTGTCACTCCCAACATTCCACGCCAGAAATCAGCATCTACACCGATATTGGTGGTTTTGATAGTGTACCATGTAATATTAGGATTGGCCGCTGTACGGAATCCAAGAGCGTTTATCACTTGACCATCGAAAACATATCCCTTAGGATAATTGTTATAAATACCGCCAGAGGTATTGGGATAGTCGAAGCCTGTTATAAACTGGTATAGAGCAGCGGAGTCATCACCCATTTTACCCCAAGAAGCACGGATTTTCAGATTATCAACCCACAGAACGTCCTTAAGGAATGACTCTTCGCTGATACGCCATCCTATTTGAGCTGAAGGGAAGAAGCCCCATTGCTTACCGGAAGCAAATTTGGAGGACCCATCATAGCGGAAGGCGAATTCAGCCAAATATTTACCGGCATAGTCGTAAGTTAAACGTCCCACGAGAGCTTTTCGAGCCAGTTCGGTTACATTACCACCTGTAACATTTTGATCCTCACTGTTGCCGGCAAACAAATACGGAATCTGCAATGTAAAGAAGCGGCTGCCAATTAGATCGTCGCTCTTGGTATAGGTCTCTTCATACAGAAGAAGACCGGTCACATCGTTTTCTCCGAATGTATTGTGATAATTTATGGCCGCTTGCCATAACGTTGACCACGAATCAACGTTTGTGCGAGTCAGTTTTGACGGGCTGTTCTTTTTAACAGGATTGTATATATCAGTGGCAGCATCATATGTATATTCATTGAATTCCTTCTGCCAAACTGTATTATTTTGTATCGTATTGTCGTAACTGAATTTACCTTTCAGTTCAAGACCCTTGACATGAGGAATTTTTATTGTAGCATCAAATGTTGATGAAAACAGTTTTGTGACATTCTTTCTGTAACCGGATATGTCAGAATCAATCAATGCAACGGGATTATTAATATCAGCCGTTGGCTTAGCAAGGTAATTGGGATTATTGTTTACGTATACACTCTCATCAGGGACTGATCGCCATAGTGTGCCAAACATTCTCCAAGTTTCCTCATAAGGGCGATTACGCTCATCGATAGTCCCAGCAACTTTAGCACCGATTGAGATGTAATCATTGATATACGCATTTATGTTAGAACGGACATTATATCGGTTATAGTCAAGCGCATCAGATTTAAGGAAGCCTTTCTGGTCAAGGTAACTGAAATTAACGAAATAGTCAATGTTGGAAGTTCCTCCGCTGACACTGACTGTGTGCTGTTGTTGGGGAGCATGGTTTTTCATTACGGCATCATACCAGTCGGTTGATGTCTTCGCTCCCGAATAAAATGCCTCAAATGCAGCGTCATCAAATGTGAGCGTGGGCAGGGTTAGACTACGCATTGTTTTCTCATTATAGAGCGTCATGCGGTCAATCGAACCAACGGGTTTCAACATCTCGGCAGGAGTCTGAATACCATAATACATTGAATAAGACACTTTTGCACGACCTTCCTGACCTTTCTTAGTAGTAACGAGGATAACACCGTTACCACCCTGTGCGCCATAGATGGCGGCTGAGGCATCTTTCAAAACCGAAATAGATTCAATCTCGTTAGGATCGAGTCGTTCAAAGTTTCCGCGAGGCACACCATCAACTACGATGAGAGGAGAGCCTCCGTAACCACGAATGTCGAAATTACCCTGACTGAAGTCACCGGGTTCTGACGTGGCTTGGGTAATTCGGACACCTGGGACCTTACCGGTCAGCATATTCTTGGCATCTTGACTTTTCGTTACCTGCATCTCATCCGATGTCAACTGAGACACAGCTCCCGTCAAGGTAGCTTTTTTCTGTGTTCCGTATCCGACAACTACAACTTCAGAGAGGAGTTGGTCTGAGGGCACAAGCTTAATCACATAATCGCTTTGATCGGTAATATTAACCTTTTGGTTATTATATCCGACATAAGACACTTCAAGAAAGTTGCCCGTTGCGGCTTTGATTGTAAATTTACCGTCAAAGTCTGTCACGGTGACAGACTTGATGTTTTCAACGAGTTTTACGGTCGCACCGATGAGTGGTTCATCTTGCTCGTCTAAAACAAAACCGGTAATGGTTCTCAAGTCTTGTGCACTTAATGTTGTCATTGAGGCAAGCATTATCACAAGGATAATTTGTCGCCATACCTCATCTGGTTTTTTCCAGATACCCTTAGGTAAGGGCCGAAAGACGTGTTTCATGAAATGAAATTAAATTAAATTAAATACTGTCGCAAAGTTCGATGTATTCAATTAAGTAATCAGCCCACTAAAGATTAATCAACTATTAAAAAAATATTAATACCGAAGTTTAAGCGATTAGTTTCCTGATAATTCTATTCTTTACGGCCATTTAATACATCATTGAATGAGAAAGCATAAGGTTCGCCCATCATTTGCTGGAACTCTTTACAGAAACGATCATATACTTTCTTGGCGATGCCTCGTTTGCCCTGAGACACAAGGGTGCGACAGTAGGTACTTAAAGCCTCCTCATTAAGCGGGTCATGGACGAACATGACACGAACGATTCGGAGTACCATCTTATCATTCTTATGCTCCAAGCTTTTGTGTAGGAGATTTGTAAGTAAGTCAATTGATAGACTTGAATATGAACTCTTATACTCGTCAAGCCACGGATATGCACTATTGGGAAGTAGGGCTCCTCCAAGAAGTATCTCAAGGACTCGTTCATAAAGTTCAACTTCCGAGAAGCTATGGTGCTCCAGTGATTCCGAGCAGTTGTGAAGTTCTGTATAGTCGCAATAGACATTATCGGAAATATTGAGTTTCAGAAATCCACCTGAATTGGTGAGTTCTATATCTCCGATTGTCTCAAGAAGCATTCTTAGCTTACTGACAGTAACATTTCGAGTATTACGCGCTGCACTTCCTTCCTTGTCATACCAAATCGCTTCAGTTACTTTGCTTACGGTTATTCCTCTTTCAGACTTGATGCTTGCAAGGATCATAAGGAGCAGAAACTCCTTAAGTTTAGGTGTAAACGAGATTGTTATATCATTTCCATTCTTATCTTTTACTGTAAATCCGCCAACAAGGAGTATGCAACTTTTAGAAGTATCATAATACTTCTTTACAGGCTCCTCGGCTATAAGATTATCAACCTCTTCTGTTAAGGATACATCAGTGGCATTCGGAATAACAAGACATGGTTCAATCGCTGTTGATTGTTCATTTGGCTCAATAATAGCAGCATTTAAAGATTTGCGGTTCTGCTTTCGTCGTCTAAGAGTCATACCAGCTATAAGGGAAACTAAAAGAAAAACGATGCAGGCAATCCAAGAAGTTCCCCTCAATCGGGAAGATTCTTCATTCTGGGGTGTCTGATTTAACTCCGATTCCGTCAAAAGAGGGGTCTCCAGTGTATATATTGATATTGTATGTTTCTTATTTATAGAGATTTTATTGATAATCAAAAAGAATTTATTGACAGCTTTAGAATAATACAGGCTAAAATCAAAATCCTGGTAATGGTCAGTATTTAAAATGAGACCTGATGCATCAGTAACTGTTGTGTCATTCAGTGACCATCGCATCATTGTACCGCCATCGCGGTCCATATTGACGGCATAAATATCTTTATCGCCAGCCAACGTGAACATTGACGATGCCATCATCCAACCGCATCCATCCTCCGGACGTTGACATTCCCATACTTTTCGGGCCTTCTTTGTTTTGAGGTCGATTTCCCACAAATCATAATAAAAATAGGTGTCCAGGGCTTGCTTACCGGCCTCGTTACCTCGACCTCCAAGAATATACAGTTTATTATCAACTGCAGCCATGGTAGCTCCAAAACGGGGTGGAATTGGGTTACTGTATTCTATCTGCTCAATTTTTCCTGTTGCCGGCGATAGTTTAAACAAGTCATTGCGATAGACAAAATGACCGTAACCGCCAAATAGATAAAATGATGAGTCAACAGGGTTGTAGGCGCGAGCATGATTATAATGTAACGGATCAGAAGATACAGCCTTATTGCTAATCCATTTCTTTTCTGTGATTGAAAATCTATTAGTCACTCCAGACGCTAGCGAATAAACTACTAAATCGCAGGACACTGGATCAAAAACGGTATGCCCGGAATATATTGCTGTATAATGGCTTCCATCTATCGGCCAAAATGAGTCAACAGCACCGTCTTCTCCAATTACCTGAACTCCTTTTGGTCGTATAATGTATGTTTGTGCGGTTAACGGGTCAAATGACGTGTCTAAATTTCCCTTAATGGTATCCGTAAAGATCAAGTTCCAATTTCTATGATTGTCAATCAACCATTTAGGATTAGATGCCGATGCTACATTCTTGCTTATGGAATCAAAACAAATATTTCCGTCATGCTTGCCTAATTTCCAAAAGAACTTATCCTTCCCATCAATAGCTACCCTTACATCGCGAACATTCATTGGAAGCACGTCGGCATTATAATCCTCCATTCTCCCTAATGTGATTTTCGCAGATTTAGCATTATTTACCGGCACGACAATAGTTGTGTCAATATCTGCGTAGTTGAGTTTGACCTTATTCTTATCTGAAAGAATCTTTAGCGATACGGTAATCCATTTCCCTTGATGAAGATCCATTGTGGGAAGGTATGTTAGCGTATTGTTGTAGATTAGTGTGGGGCGAAATTTATCGTTTTCATCAGAAGAATATACAAATCTTATGACCTGCCCATTGTCAAGGGTAAAATGAGCGATCGAACCAAAAGGAATACTGTGTTGACGAGCAATTAATTTGAAATTCAAATCTATTTCACGTTTAAACTCTATAGGTGCTCCATTATTCAAGTTAAGGTGTGTTCGTTGCTGACCTACAGTCTTTTCTGCATTGAAGTATAAACCATAATTTATCTCTGACTGATTTGCTGATGCAAAAAAGGCAGAAATAAGTGTAAAGAATATCAATGTCTGCAATATGTTGTGTCTTTTTTTTGCCATATGGTATAGATCTAAAGAGTGCAAATGTAGTCTTTTTTTCTTAGATAAGCAATTCATTAACACTATCTCGCCCCAATACAGACTATATGATTTACCATAACTTCTTCTATATCGGGACGAGATTAAGATTAAATGCGGTTTATCTTATGATACCGGCAGACGGGGGAACTGAACTGAGATCTTTACCCCAATCTTTATTAGGTTGTGAACTCATCACCAATTCTAGCTTTCCGCCTTGCACGATATCATCGTGTGATATCCAAGGCTTATTCCATTCTTTGCCATTCAGTTTCGCACTCTGGATGTACTTATTTGCAGATGATGCGCCTTTGGCAATTACTTCAAAAGTATTGCCATTCGATAACTTTATAGAAGCGTACGGAAACACTGGACTTCCAATGTTGTACACTGCATATCCCGGAGTAACTGGGTAAAATCCCAACTGTGAGAACACTACAAATGCGCTCATGCCACCACCATCTTCATCTCCTGGAATACCCATTAAATCAGTCCGGAACCATGTATCAAGCATCTGTCTGATTCGTTTCTGAGTTTTCCAAGGTTTTCCTACATAATTATAAAGGTACGGAACATGTAACGATGGCTCATTAGCCATTGAAAATTGACCTACATTACCTGTATGATCGGGTAATTGTGAATAGAACTCATATTTACTTTTACCAAGAGGCTCAGAAAATGTTTGGTCTAGATTCGCTGCAAATTGTTCTGGGCCACCCATGAGAGACACAAGATCTGCTATATTGTGAGGAACATCCCAGCGATAAACCCAACCATTGTTTTCTCCGTAATATTCTCGTGCACCTTGTCCGCCTGACCAACGATAATCAAATGGTTCAATCCAGTTACCATCTTCATCCTTTGGATGGAAGAACCCGGTCGAATTATTGAAAATATTGCGGTAGTTACAACCAGCCCGAAAGTATTTATCGGCATCAGCCTCATTTCCCATGGCGGCAGCGATACGAGAAAGACACCATTCATCATAAGCCGTTCCCAAAGTAACAGCTACTGGTTGCCTTTTTTCAAAGCGATTAACATTCTCGTTAGTTTCCTCTACTCCCTGCGGCAGCGCCGGAATATATCCCTTGGTATGGTAGAATTCATCTATATCATTAGACGGAGCCGAAGACCATGGCATCAATGTCTTTTCTTCTATAGCTTTTCTACAAGCCTCAAACGCACGTAGTGTATCTATCTGCAAACCTTTCACAACGGCATCTGCGACGGATGCTACACCATGATTTGAATTCATTCGACGAGAGTCTCCGGTCAGTTCGGGGAAAGTAGGCATCCATCCTTTACCCATTTGATCAGCCATACACAGGAATGAGTTAAGGATGGCTTCTTCCTGCTTATGATTGATTAGAATCCTCAGTGGATGAACCGCACGATATGTATCCCAGAGCCAATCATCCGTGTAAAATGGGGTTCCTCCATCGGAATGTATCTTTCCGTCAAAGGCACTGAAGTAGTTTCCATCTTCGCTAAGGCAGATAGGACGTTCAAACGTTCTGTAGAGAGATGTGTAGAACATCTCTTTATCCTTCTCCTGCCCCTCCATGGTGATTACACCTAATGTCTCATTCCATATATCCTTGCCTTTTTCAGCAATCGCCTTGAGATTGAAGTCACTGATTTCTCTTTCAAGATTTCTCTTTGCTTGCTCTTCGCTTATTAAAGAAATACCGTATCGGAAATCAATATCTTTTATAGTCTGCGAGTAGTGCATTATAACATGAAATCCGTTTTCTCCGAATTTAGTCACCGTAGAGGAATCCGGCTGCTGCTTAGACTCTAGATAGAGATAAATTTTCGTATTATTGTCAAGCTGTTGCCATCCGGAGGCATGGTTACGGTCCGCAACAAGATGTCCGTTGACTGTACTTAACGACAGGCATTTTTGATCTCCATCGCAGAAATGTAGTGAATAAATTGCCGACTGATGCGATGGCGCGTATTCAACCTTAATTCTATTGTCATCAAGTTCAACAGAATAATAGAACGGCTTTATCGTCTCATTATCGTAATTGTATTTTGTTACCGGAGCTTTCGGCTCTCCAATAGTCGGAGATACGTTGAATGCAGATTTCTCTCTGTGGTGGGTAACAATCACGGGAAGTCCGGTCAGATATTCTGACGTATAATCCGAACGCTGAGGATAGACTCGGAGCATACTATTAGGCAAATGCACTGTGGGGAATGTCGGAACCAACAGATGACTAATGTTGCCAATGTAAGGATTTACATAGTCAACCGGCGACTTATCCGTCTGTTGGGTTGCCACGGAACATGACAAGAGAGTAAAGCCTGTCAAGGCACACATGGCGATGTTCTTAACACTTGATTTCATAATATTGTAAATAACTTTATGACCGCAAAATTATGGAGCCGCTATTATTATTAATAGAGGATCGATATTAATTGATGATTAATTTATGCTTAAAATGCCATAAAACTCGCGTTAATCGTTTTTTTGTACTCTCTTAATCATGGATTGAGTCTTTTCTTAATCAACACATCCGATATTTGCTGATACAAATTTGAGCAGTCTGATTTAACCACAGAAATATGTACACAACAGACAATAGAATAGTAGTCACACTCGATGCTGGAGGTACGAATCTTGTATTCGGAGCAATGAGAGGATGTAAATATATCACATCTCCCATAACTTATCCATCCAATGCCAACAATCTTGATCAGTGTCTCGATACTATGGTGCAAGGTTTCTGGGAAGTAATCAACAGTCTTAATGAAGATCCCGTTGCTATCAGTTTCGCATTTCCTGGGCCCGCTGATTATCCCAACGGCATCATAGGAGGGTATCTTCCTAACTTTCCCTCTTTCCGCGACGGTGTTGCTCTTGGCTCTTTCCTCGAAAATGAATTAGGATTGCCTGTTTTCATTAACAATGACGGAGACTTGTTCGCATATGGAGAGGCCCTGTGTGGTGCATTGCCAGAAATTAACAAACGACTTGTTAATGCCGGTAGCGATAAACGGTATAAAAACCTTATTGGTTATACATTTGGTACTGGACTCGGTATTGGTATTGTTGTTAATGGTCAATTAAATCGAGGAGACAATTCTTGCGTTGAGACATTCTGTCTTCCTCATAAGTCAAAGCCGGGAATTATTGCGGAGGAAGGGGTGTCAATCCGCGCCATCAAACGAGTATATGCTGAAGCATCAGGGAATTATTCTCACAATCTTGAACCCAAAGACATATGCGAGATTGCGGATGGGAAAATTCCCGGTAATAAAGATGCTGCAATCAAAGCATTTGAGGAATTCGGAGAGGCAGCAGGCGATGCCATGGCAATAGCCGCCCAACTTATTGATGGTATTATAGTGATCGGAGGAGGAATTACTGCGGCTCGTCACCACATAATACCCTCATTAATCAACGAACTTAAAGGGACGCTTTCAACTCTTGGAACCGATAAAGTAAAACGCATTCAGATGGAGGTCTTCAATCTTGATAAACCCGATGAGTTTGCCATATTCGCAAAAGGGAATAAACGAACCTTAAAAATAAGAGGATCTTCAACCGAAATAGCATATGACGATATGAAACGTATCGGCATAACAATATCAAAACTAGGGGCCAGCCAAGCCATATCAGCCGGGGCATACGCCTTTGCATTGGCTCAGTTGGACAGTGTAACCACTTTCTGATAAAATTTTGGGTATAAATTAATTTATAATGTTGAAAAAAACCTCTATTTAACGATTTATTAATCTCAGCTCTGCTGATATATTAATACCTCGTGTGCAATTTTGCAAACGAAAAGCAACAAGATATCAAAGGTAACATTCTATAAGGTGAAAAATTGTTTAGGTTTATTTTAAGGTAAAGTAGATTGTTTTTAGGTTTTTGTTAATCTTGAAATTCGATTATTAAGGTTGAATAAGGTTCATTTAGGTTAGTTTCAAGGTGGAAATATTTATCGGTCATATCTAGTTGTAGATTGGTTCAGACTTTTATCCCCAGTTATTGGAAGATAAATAGGTATCCAATCGTTTCCATGTTACAAAATTAAAATTGCTCATGGACAATAATTTGAGGCAACAACTTATTAAAAATAAATCACTCTTCAAACTCAACGACATAGCGCTTGTAGAAATATACTCAAAGACGTCTCACAAAGGCTATCATACCCATCCAATAACGAAAAAAAATTAACGAAAAGGTTGTATACCTCAAAATAAAATTATAACTTTGCAACACAAAATAAGCGACATAATACAAACTCTCTCCTCATTTCGTTGCTCCAAAAGTTCGCCGTCTCCCTCTCACAACCATCTAATTAAACGTTCCGATCGACCTCCTCTCCTTCCTCTCCAAAAGCGCATCAACGCCAATATCGGTTTTATAGCGCAAACATTTCGGTCCTATAGCTCAGTTGGTTAGAGCACCTGACTCATAATCAGGGAGTCCTTGG
>CAZXAZ010000016.1:0-51744 GCA_964638475.1 uncultured Alistipes sp.
CCATTCTATTGCGGTTTTCTTGCTAAAACTGTGCATTTCTATTTGGATTCTTCATATTTCAACACTAATATATTCTCAACGGGCAACCTCTCGGTCTGATCAATCATCTGTCTGTACATTTGCCCAAGAAGAGGGTAGTAGAGAGGGAAATAATTATTGATTATTTAAATTATTGTTTGTAATTTTGCAATCGCGTCTACTCTCTCATATGAGAGATAAAAATAAACTGATCAACCTTTTTCAGTCAAATAAAAGGAACGGATTGCCGACAGAGCCCCTGTATTGGGAGATGACGGAAATCGGATAGTTGCCTTAATAGCTTCTACAGCCGATTACTAATCCATGCGTAACTTCTATATATTAAATATAGGAGGAGTCATCGAAATACCCTTCCGGCATCCAACCATCAGACAAGACGTGACTTTTCCCCATCGAGACAAATAGAAATGGAGAGCACCGCTGATCAATCGCATTGGTATGCGATTAAGACGCGTAGCGAAGCCTCGACACAAGCCTACCTCGAAGGCGTGTGTCGAGCTGTTTACATTCCAAAGCTTCGTATACGCACAACCGACAACAACGCCCACACTGCGCTACGCTCTGTTGCGCCACATCTGCTTTTTATCAAAGCTACAGAAGCCGAAGCCCTACAACTCGAAAAGGAGAGCCACTGCGAAACTCGAAAAACTCCACCATTTTGGATATACCGACATCCCGGCTCTGACAAAATTCAGCCAATTTCTGCAGAGGAGTTCAACCTATTCCATCTTCTCACAACAGATGACCCCGCCGTCCAATGTGAAATCTATTGCAAAGCAGACTTCCACATCGGACAGCACGTGCGCGTAACAGCCGGACCCTTCGCCGGCTACTCCGGTTACACTCGTCGCATCCGCAACAACAAACATGTCGTTGTTGAAATCGAAGGTCTCTGCGCCATAGCTCTTCCATTCATAAACCCATCTCTCCTCCAACCTCTATAATTCTCATCTTTGCCGCCTCTCAAGATAAACTTCAAAAACTCAAAGCGAATCTTATTAACAACACTACGCATTATAAAACCAATTGAGTTCTTATAATAAAATAATCAAAAACACCGGTCTTTTATACATCCGAACAATAGTGTCGCTATGTGTTAATTTCTTTTCAACAAGAATAACACTTGAAGCCTTGGGCGTATCAGATTTCGGACTATACAATGTCATTGGCGGAGCTATTAGTATGTTAGGCTTTTTAAGCGCGACCATGAGTTCAACAACACAGCGCTTTATCAATTATGCAGAAGGCTCGAACGACTCTGAAAGCATAAAAAAGACTTTTAACAACTCTCTCATCCTCCATCAAATAATTGCCGGAGTATCTACAATCTTGCTATTGATAGCCGGCATCTTTTTCTTTAACGGCATCCTAAACATACCAGAAGGGCAACACAATGAAGCTGTAATTGTATATGGATGTCTAATTGTCAGCACCATCTTCTCGATTACAATTACACCATACGACGCCGTTATTGTCGCTCATGAAAATATGGCGTTCTATTCTCTTCTAGGCATAATAGATGTTTTGCTCAAACTCGCCATTGCGATCGCCATTCTATTCCTCTCTCAAGAACAACTTATTATCTATGCAATCTTACTTGCTGTAGAATCAACAATTATACGAGTTATTGCTAAATACTACTGCCAACGAAAATACGCGGAATGTAAGAATCCGAGTTTCAAGTATTATGACAACGCGCTTATCAAACAGATGTCGTCATTTGCCGGCTGGAATATGGCAAACATTACAACCGGAATGATTTCACTATATGGCACAAATATCGTCATCAACCATTACTTCGGGACAGAACTAAATGCAGCAATGGGGATTGCAACTCAATTGTCAGGCGTTTTAATGGGCATCTCAGCCAACTTACTTAAAGCTATCACCCCGGCTCTAACCAAAGCAGAAGGGGGACATAATCGAGATAAAATGCTCGAATTAAGCTATGTCGGTTGTAAATTCTCATTTCTGATTTTGTCATTCATATGCATTCCGGTAATCTTATATCTGCCATATTTGCTCGACTTGTGGCTAAATAATCCACCCAATTTGACTACAGTATTTTGTGTAATATCAATTATTTCTACTCTGATAGATCAGCCAACCGTATTATTATATCAAAGTATTATGGCCGAAGGGAATATCAGAGGCTATAGTATCATTCGATCAATATCAAACCTTCTTCCAATTATTATTTCAATCATTATGTTTTCTGTTTCCCAAGTTTCTCCAATCTGGGGCTTATTAAATTGGGCTATATGGAAATCAGCAATTGGATGTATAATTAACCTCATATATTCTCAAAGAAATCTTGGGTTGTCAATCACAACTTTTTGTAACAAAGTCTACACAAGATGTGTTGCCGGAATGCTACCTTGTGTAGTAATCGGATTTTCTATACAGCATTTCTTATCAGACCTCCCGAGTATAGCCCAGATTTCTGTACTAATCTTTTTTAGCGCTCCAATCTACTGGTATTTCTCTCTTGCGAAATCAGAGCGCTCCTCACTCTCATCTCAGATAAAAAATAAACTCATCAAATTCTAATGTCTTTACTCTCAAAAATACTCGGCAGCCTTGAAGCTCGCTTAAATTAACGGGCAGTCGAGACAGTAGAATCATGTTTTAATATCTCACAAGAAGAGCTTGACAATAACACTCTTAATCAATGACCCTGAGAGATTTTATACTAAAATCAGCCCGAAAAATAGCACTCCCATTAATTACTAATAGGGAATTAGTTGCGCCAAAATGTGATACCAATCGCCAAAGCGCAAATGACAAAATATTTGAATTACTATCTTCATGCCAACCTTGTATGATATCTCGGTTTGGCACAGTAGAAATCGGAATTCTTGTTAATTATTTAAACGTTCACGATAACAGCTGTTTACTAAATCGTTGTTGGCAATTTATCACAAACAATCATGGTCTACCTTGGTGGGATAAACTTATTTTCAAAAGTATGCATCTTAATGCAGGAATATTTCCCACGACGATAGATACATTAGAGCGTTTTTCTGAAAGATATCTTCAAGATATTCCTCAAATAGACTTGCTTGGCTCTTTCAATCCGACTGAAGTTTTAATGCCACTACGAGAAGATGTCAAGTATGTACATATAGAATGTCTATACCCATTTTTCGTAGAGCGTCCTTGGACTCGAGCGCTACGAGGCAAAAGGGTTTTGGTCATACACCCATTTGTTGAATCTATAAAACTTCAACATTCTCGTCACGAATTAATTTTCGATAATCCCGATATTTTCCCTGAGTATGAAATTTCTTTTGTAAAGGCAGTGCAATCAAATGCCGGAGCAGAAGTCTCATTTAAAGATTGGTTTGAGTCACTTAAATGGATGGAAGATGAAATTTCAAAAGTAGACTTCGATATTGCTATCATCGGTTGCGGAGCATATGGGCTACCATTAGCAGCTCATGTTAAACGACTTGGCAAAAAAGCTATTCATCTTGGTGGTGGTTCTCAATTATTGTTCGGAATAAAAGGGAAGCGCTGGGACAATAATGCTTATCATTGGGCGAATCTACCGCAACTCGATACAAACTATTCTGCCTTATATAACGATTATTGGATTCGTCCATCGTTATCTGAAACTCCGTCATCAGCGACTAAAGTTGAAAATGCTTGTTATTGGTAATAAATAAAATGACACCTCTGGATTATTGCTATAGCTCACTAATAATTACTTCTGTATATATTATATTCTTATTGTCGAAAAAAGAATACAGATTGTGTTTACCATCAGTCATATATACATTTATCTGGGCTGCAACATCTTTTTTAATGATATGCCAATCAACAGGTTTTTTAATTAATAAAGCAGAGGGAGAGGCGATATTCAGTAAGTCATCGCAATTTGCATTCATGTTGATAATTGCATCAATTGTCGGTTTTTCTATCGCTCATGTCTTGACCAATAAAATTCAACACCACAGAGTGGTGCTTATAGCTGCAGAAAACGTAAACATTATTTTAAAACGCTTTACTTGGATTCCTTACATTTGTGGCATAATTGGCATTTTATTGCTCTATTATTTTTTATCCTTAACGAATGGCAATTTTGATCTGGGAGATTATCGCGTATTGGCAGTAACAGCAAAAGTACTAGGACCATTTGAAATTGTCAAACGAATCTCTGGACATATTAATTTTTTGGGTACATTTTATTTAATGCTATTAGGCTACTACTATGGGCAAAGAGGCATTAATTTGTCTAAGTTCTTACTCTACTTCTTTTTATGTTCAACAATAAACATTGCTATCGCCGGACGAGTTTGGATTCTGTCATCATCACTCCCATTTATCATAACATTTATTTTTGCCAGAAAACATTGTACGACAATATCTATTAGCACAAAAGCAGCTGATACAAAAAAAATAATTGTTATTGTCACAATTCTTGTATCATTATTTTCGGTTATAGGAATTATTCGTCATAACGATAACAAATATCAAACTGAGACATCCGACTTTATTAGCAAATTTTTTTACTTAACAGATGGAGCGAAAATGACCAATATGGTCCTCAAACAATATCCGGAAGATAGCTACGATCACGAATATGGATTAGCGACTTTGGCAGATAATTTTTATGAATCTCCAATGAAACAAAGCTTCAATCGTTCTATTTCACATGATATTGGGCTCTCGGTTACAGTTAAATCGTATATGCCTCCATTATATTATGATTTCGGCAAATTAGGCGGAGCTATTTTTTGGTGCTTGCTATGTTGTATAATGGAGTGTTGGGCTATCAGACTACAACATAGTCATAGCCTATTTTCAGTCGTTCTAATGGGACAAATTTGTATGATGTTTTTTAGTACACCCGTTGATAATGTTTTTTCAGTTTATATGCCTGCGTTTGAATGGCTTTGCATTATCTATTTCTTGCGCAAGCTTATTTTCCATATTCCGCCAAAGCAAAAGCTTGAAAGCCATCAATAACATACATATACACAACATCTTTCAATATGAATCTTCTATCTCGTATTAAACATGCAATAGGTATTTGGGTGCATTATTACGTCAGACCGAATCCCGCAAAGCTCGGATATTTTGGTAAAAATGCTGCTTTAGGAATTCCCGCCGATTTGAAAAAGCCGGAGAACATATATCTATATGATAATGCGCGAATCGGACGTCGCTCTACAATTCTAACAATGGGGGATAGTAAATTCGTTATGAAACGATGCAGTGCAACCTCTGAAGGATTGGTAGTTATAACCTCTAATCATCGCCAACATATTGGCCATTTCCGTAGCGGAGACAACAATGATAATGAATATAAAGACATTGTCGTTGAGGAAGATGTTTGGATAGGCATGAATGTAACGTTATTACCCGGTGTAACCATCGGCAGAGGCGCTATTATCGGAGCTGCATCCGTAGTTACAAAGTCAATACCGCCTTATGCTGTTGCGGTCGGTAATCCGGCAAAAGTAGTCAAATTCAAATGGTCGATTGATGATATTCTCAAACATGAAGAAGCGTTATACCCCGAAGAGGAGCGACTATCTCGTGAAGAGATATTAGCTGAAATCTCAGCTCACGAAAATAGTAAGTAATGGCAAATTCCTACACAATATTAATCGGCAATCGATAATAATATGAGAATCTATTTAGGGCATTTTTGTAAAGCCGACAAAGAACGAGAGTTAGGTATAAGTGTTGCTGCTAGCAATTTCTCAAACACTCTCGTTTGCGGAGATTTTTTCGACCGATCATATTCTATTTTGCCACCTTTTGTGACAGGCAAGCGTAACGCAAAAGAGCTGGCATCGAAAAATACGACATTACTTTATTCGGCATGGAGGAGATTTCCATCTCCATTTTCTCGTTTAGCTCCGGTTATCGAACAATTGACTCTGTTTTTTAAGATACCTCGAAGATCGTCGATTTGGCTCTATAATGTCACAATGCTTAATTGGATTCTTATAAAACTTCTCTGTTGGTTTAAGCCTTCGGTCAAAATCTATCCAATTATACTTGATTACACACCGGGGCTACCCGGCAATCATAAATTCTTGAAATTTATAAATAACTCAGCCGGACGAATCTCGCTAACACATTATTCCGAAATATCAAAGGTTAATTTCCGTTGCCTCCCCGGTATTACTCCCAAGGAAAGCGCTCATCCTCACATCAATTCTCCCAAACCGACATTTTTATTATCCGGCGTTTTGAGTGAAGAAATTTCGTCGATTTCTACTGTTGTCGAAGCCTTTGCAAGCATTCCGGATGCAACTCTAAACATAACCGGCAATCTGTCTCATAATCGCGCCTTAATTGATAAAATTGCTCATATCCCCAATATCAATTATTTAGGGATGCTTTCTAAAGAAGAGTACAACAATTTGCTCGACTTCTCAACAACGTTTATTCTCTCGACCCGCGACCCTAATTCCCCTGAAAATCAATGCAACTTTCCTTCAAAAATTATTGAAGGATTACTGCATAACAAAGGAGTTATCTCGACTATCTCTTATCCTCAAATCGAAGGTGTTAACTATATCAAGACACACCTTTCGGTCAACGATTTAAAAGCAACAATCCGCGAGATTATTTCTATGACTAATGCTCAAATAGAGCAATACATTAATCAAGGAGAAAAAGTCGTAAAAATGTTTTCGACGGATATCTGGAAATCAGCTATTGAAGAAATAGAGAAACCATATGATGCAATATATCTCACGAATACGCCGAGCTTTTACAAATTAAACCTAATGAATGCGATAGGTAACGCGGGATATAAATTACTTATCGTTTTTTACGGCTATGGTGATGAGGCTGTAAATACAATATTAACAAACGATAGTCGGCATGATTTTGATTGGACTTTTCTGTCTGACGGAGATGCTTCAAAAAGAAACAAGTTGAATGTATTTTTGAATGCTTATCGTTTAATTAGGCAAATTAAGCATAAAAAGATTTTGTATGCCGGTTGGTTTGTTCCGGAATACAACCTAATATCTCTTTCAACCCCACGACATAAAAATATTCTTATTTGTGAATCTTCTATTTACGAGACGAAAACAAGTGGAGTTAAAGGCTTAATCAAAAGAATAATTATCGGGCGTATGCATTCAGCCCTGCCGTCTGGTCAACCACATAAACAATTGCTCACTAAATTAAAGTTTAGTGGAGAACAATTTATTACCGGCTCGGTCGGGATTTTCGATAAGCAACATTTAAGAGATGATGCTCATTCGAAATGCAATTCTGACAAACTAACATTCTTATATGTCGGTCGTCTTGTTTCGGTAAAGAACATTGAGATATTGATAGAGTGCTTTAATCGCAATGGACTACCTCTAACTATTGTCGGAGACGGTGTCCTAAAAGATGCATTAAAAACGGCTGCCAAAAACAATATCAAGTTTTTGGGTTTTGTAAATAACGACCAATTATACCGAATTTATCAATCTCATGATGTTTTTATTCTTCCCTCAAAATCGGAGCCTTGGGGATTGGTTGTTGAAGAAGCATTATATAATGGCTTACCTGTCATTACAAGCGACAAAGTCGGAGCGTATACAGATATGATTGAGCAATACGATGCCGGAGAAAGTTTTCGCTATGACAGCGCTGAATCTCTGCAAATTGCGATCAACAATGTAACAAACAATTATCGCAAGTATTGCACAGCTGTAAAGAACATAGATTTCAAACAACGAGAACAGCAACAAATTCAAGCATACATAGACGCATTTCAATCATGAAAGTTCTACAGACAATAGCATCGATGAACGCAATTGGGGGCGGAACTTCAAGTTGCACATTCCAGCTGTTTAATGCGCTGTATAAATATGATGATGAGGTTAAGCTATTGACAATGTCGCCAAAACAGAGCGAAATAGAAGTGCTTGGCGATGGCGAACCTTGGCTGATTAAATTACCGTATGATTATCAAACGCCGTTATGCTATTCAAAGAAGATAAGGCGTTTTCTAAATAAGTCAGATATTGACGTATATCATACGAATGGTTTATGGTTAGATGTGAATCATGCTACATGTGCAATCGCTCGCAAACAAGGTAAACCTTATGTCATTTCTCCACACGGAATGCTTTACACAGATGCTTTGCAACGGTCGCGTTGGAAAAAAATCCTAATGGAAAAGCTTTGGTTTCGCAAAGATGTGATGCAAGCCTCTGCTATTCATGTTACATGTGATGAGGAGATGCGTCAAGTGCGCAAATATGGCTATCAAGGACCAATTGCTGTGATAGGTAACCCGATTGAAATTCCGCCATATATTGATGAAATCAATCTCGCGTATGCGAAAGACAAAAACTATGGTTTATCAGAATGTCCTACAATAGGGTTTCTTGGTAGATTACATCCGATAAAACAAGTAGAACTGATTTTTAGAGGTTTATCGCTTATTCCGGAGTCAACGAAAGTTAAGGTGGTTATCATGGGAGATGGCGATAGCAACTATAAAGCCTTTCTTCACCAAGAGGTCGCTCGTTTGGGATTAGCACAACAAGTGGAGTTTAAAGGCTTCATAAATGGGCGCGAGAAGTTTGAACAATTGTCGCGCCTATCAGCTCTGTTCGTTCCTTCCGATATGGAAAATTTTGGAATGATTATTCCGGAGGCTTTACTTGTTAATACCCCTGTAATGGCATCATTGGGAACGCCATGGGAGGTGTTAAATCGAATTAATTGTGGATGGTGGGCAGAAGCATCACCATCATCGATTGCTCAAATCATCGATAGAGTTGTTCGTCTCTCTCCTGATGAATTAAAATTGATGGGGCAACGAGGAGCTGATTTTGTACGTGAAAATTTCGCTGCTTCTGTAATTGCTTCAAGAATATTTGATCTATATAGATGGTTGTTAGGCGAGGGGGCAAAACCTAAATTTGTTTTCGACACCAATTGCTGATGACCCCAACAATAGAAAATTTCAAAATATTGAAACGTGGCGTTTCATGGAGCGCCTTTGAACGTCTTGCCGTACAAGGTATTCAATTCCTGATTTTTATCTTTATGGCACGCGTCTTGTCTCCGACAGACTATGGATTGGTCGGCATGCTGACGTTTTTTATTATTATTTCTCAGTTGATTGCCGAGGGGGGATTGTCGCAAGCTATTATCCGTAAACTTAATCGAGATGAGATTGACCTCTCAACGTCGTTTTACGTCAACATTGTTGGAGGTGTCTTTTTATACTTGCTATTATATATAATAGCTCCTGCTATTGCCGATTTTTATGAAGAACCACGGCTAATCGATCTGCTTCGCGTAATGGCTATTTCTATCCCGATTCAATCTTCATTGGTGATTCATCGCGCTGTCTTGACTTCTAAACTTGATTTTAAAACGCAAGCAAAATCGACGTTTATAGGAGCTTTGGCTTCCGGTGTGATTGGGTTGTATCTGGCATACGGCGGTTACGGAGTATGGTCAATCGTCGGATTGCAACTCTCGAATCAAATAGCGACGGCACTGACTCTTTGGCTTGTTACTGAGTGGCGGCCAAAATGGTGCTTTTCAATGAGCGCATTTAGAAATTTATATGGTTTGGGCTCAAAGCTATTAGTAAGTAATGTTATTGAAAGTATATATCAAAGTCTTTATATCGTGACAATTGGGAAGGTGTTCTCGGCATACGCTTTGGGGTGTTACACAAATGCGTGTCAGCTTGGCAGTTTTTCATCTGAGAATCCGACAAGAATTGTCAACCGCGCAGTTTTTCCATTATTTTGTGGATATCAGCATGATTATGGAAAGCTCCGAGAGGCGATTAGTAAATATCTTCAATTGTCTTTTTTCTTCATTGCTCCAATGATGATGGGCTTAGCCGTTATTTCCGAACCGTTAACACTAACCCTAATCGGTGAACAATGGCTCTATACGGCTCGTCTTTTGCGAATTCTTTGTCTCTATTTCTTGTCTTACCCACTTATTTCGATTAATTTTATGATACTCGAAATTCATGGAAAGGGTAGCACATATCTAAAAATGATGAGTTTGAATATTATGCTCGGAGTGGGGATGCTATTGATAATGATTCACTTCGGATTGTCTGCGGTTTGTGTGGGAATGGTGGTTCGTGGTGCTGTCAATTTTGCGATTAATGCCCATATCTCCGGCAAATATATAGGTCTCCAATTCCGTAATCAACTACAGCTAATATTGCCTACTGCGGTTATTGCATTAGTTATGAGTATGGCAGTTTACGGAATACAGCTCTTGGTCGAAGATGCTTGGGTTAAGGTGTGCATTGGAATTATGACCGGCTTCTTAATTTACTGTGGCTTGTCAATAATATTCCAGAGTAATTTATGTCGCGATATCGTTAGGTTGCTATCTCATCATAATGCTGATAATGGCTAATTTAAGACGCATTCTTCGTCAAACCATAGATAGTAGAATGATTCCCGCAACGGCATCGTTGCTCGGTGTACTTATCTGTGTTAGATATTCAAGTATTATCAATATCCCTATGCCTATTATTTCGGCATTATCTGCGATATTGTTACTTTCATGCCTGCAACGTCATATGAAAATTTGCTATGCCCTCGTTAGTTTACTCCTATACTATGGCATGACAATAGCGTTGCATCCTTATCCCGAATTATTACTGCGTGTTTGCCGATTCTCGGCATTTGCAATTGCGTTATTGCTATTCTCTCCGCTGTTGATTTCAAGTGAATTAACTTCGATTCGCAAGCTGCTTTTTAAATCGATAGTCACAACTCTGTCAGTAATGGTAGTAATCTCATTTGTTCTATGGGTTTATTGGACGGTCCTTGACTATGGCATTTCGGATAATTCCTTGTATTTTTATGGTTTTCGAGGAATTTTCGACAAGGGAATGACTCTCTCTCCTGTCGCCGGAGTAATAGCTCTCGTCGGCTTATATTATTCGTTGACCCATGTGGGATTTAGTCGAGTGATATGGGTTGTAATATCTATTATGGGAGTTATTCTCACTATTGCTGCCGGATCACGGATTTCTGTTTTTGGCTTGGTTATTGCGTTAATATTAGAGTTATTACTAATGCGTGAGCAGCTTAAGCTAATTGCAAAAACACGCTATGCTACAATACTAATCGTTGCTACTATTTTCGTTATTGCCATCTCTTTGCCTTTTGCGATAAAAACCCTGGTTTATAAAAGCATATTATGCGAAATTAATGATTCGTTTGTCATGTCTCGCCAAGAAATCTGGTCTACTCGTTTTGATGAAATTTTAACCTCGCCTTTGACAGGCATTGGCTACGCAAATGAGTTCCCGCGACCGTCATGGCTTAATTCTGTCGGCAAACTCACTTATTTGGAGCCCGGGTCTTCTTGGCTGTCTCTCGTTAGCTATGGAGGTGTTATTGGATTGGGAATCTTTTGTTGGTTCTCAATTATCTTGGCTAAAAAAATTATGCGAAATTTTACCCAACAAATACTTCCATTAACATTGTTGACTTTCTTATTTATAAATGGTGTTACCGAAGGATGGCTATTATTCGGCGGCGCCCTAATGTTCCCGATTTTTTGGCTGTCTTGTTCGGCGACGTTTAATCCCCAATCAAACTTACTAAATGAATAATTCTGTTTATCATCGGCCTTATGTAAATCATTTGGGTCGTAAACATCAAATTATAAGATTTATTTGGACGATTGTTTGGACTATTTGTGCTAAATGGCTACCGCGTTCGATCGGTAGCGGGTGGAAGCGTTTTCTGCTGAGATTGTTCGGAGCGAAGATTGCATCTACGGCTGTCGTTTATAGCTCGGCGAAAATATATTTTCCTGCAAATCTTACGATGTTACCTTATAGTTGTTTGGCGTCAGAGGTTGATTGTTACAATGTCGCCCCGATTATATTGGGCGAACATGTGACGGTTAGTCAAGGGGCTATGCTCTGCACTGCCTCGCATGATATTACAGATGTTGACAATTGCCTTATTGTTGCTCCAATTATAATTAAGAATGATGCTTGGATTGGAGCGAGGGCGTTTGTTGGAATGGGAGTAACAGTTGGTGAAGGTGCTGTTGTCGGGGCTTGTGCAGCTGTGTTTAAAGATGTTGATCCGTGGACGGTTGTAGGGGGAAATCCTGCGCAGTTTATCAAGAAACGTGTAATCAGAGAACCCGAATTCGGAGGAGTTGAAGGAAGCAATGTTACTGCTTTCTCATTTTCAAAGAATCAAAATTCAATGAAGGGGCAACTTAAAAGATTTGTGGGTAATGGGATCCGAATCTTTATGCCTTGGCTAAAATTTTAAATACAAAACCTAATTTCGGCTATGCTTGATTTGACTGTTGTTATTTTGACTAAGAATGAAGAGCTACATATTAAACGATGTATCGAGAATGTGTTGCCTATCGCTCGGGAAATATTCATAATAGATAGCTTTTCGACTGACAAAACGTTGGAAATAGCGGAGGGGTATGATAAAGTAAGGGTTATTAAGCATGAATGGCTGGGAAATCAAGCCGCTCAGTTTAATTGGGCACTTGACAATGTTGCGATTTCGGGAAAATGGATTTTACGTTTAGATGCGGATGAGTATTTGTTGCCGGAGTTGGTTGAGGAAATTAAGCGGAAGTTGCCTACGATGGATAATGGAGTTTCCGGGGTAGTTTTCAATCGGCGACATATATTTATGAATAAATGGATGAAGATGGGGATTTATCCGGTGAAGCTTCTTCGTATGTTTCGTTATGGAGACGGCAGATGTGAGCATCGTTTGATGGATGAGCATATTGAGCTGATTCGTGGAAATATTGTTGAATTCGAATGTGATTTCTGTGACCATAATCTGAATAATCTTTCATGGTTTTGTCATAAACATGTAGATTATGCAGTTCGAGAAGCTGCCCATTTACTTGATATAGAATACAATATTATGGGGGCGGCGGTAACTGATAATGAGAAGCATCTATCTAAGCAAGCGATTACGAAACGTAACAAAAAGCATAAGTATGCTCGGCAGCCGTTGTTTTGGCGCTCGACGACATATTTTCTCTATAGGTATTTCTTCAAAGGTGCTTTTTTAGAGGGTAAAGAAGGTTTCTTATTCTCATTTATTCAAGGTTGGTGGTATCGCACATTGGTTGATGCGAAAGTATTGGAGATTAAGCGCAAATCTGGAGGCGATGTTAATGAGATGAAACGTATTCTTAGCGAGGAGTATAATATTAACTTTTAGATTTCGGTTCTATGATGGAGTTGAAAATTTCGGTGATTACGGCAACATGGAATTCCGGAGCGACTATCGAGGACACGTTGAAGAGTGTGTTGCAACAAACTTATGGTAATATTGAACATGTTATTGTTGATGGGGGTAGTCGCGATGAGACGCTTGATATTGTCAAACGTTATGCTGAGGAATATCGTAAGAGGGGGTTAGTGTTGAAGTGGCTTTCTGAGCCTGACAATGGTATTTATGATGCGATGAATAAGGGGATTCGATTGGCGTCGGGCGATGTGGTGGGGCTGTTGAATTCTGATGATTTCTTTACTGTTCCGACTGTGTTACAACGCGTGGCGGAGGTGTTTCGGAAGGATGAACGGAATAACGATGTCGTTGATGCTGTTTATGGTGATGTACATTATGTCAAGCCTGAGAATTTAAGAAAGTGTGTTAGATATTATAGTTCGAAGGGGTTTCTGCGGTCGAGAATGAGGATGGGATTTATGCCTGCTCATCCTTCATTTTATTGTCGCCGCGAGATTTACAATCGTTATGGGCTTTTTGATACTCAATTTAAGATTGCTGCCGATTTCGAGTTGTTGCTTCGGCTGATTTACATCCATCGTATTAAGACGCGATATCTTGAGATGGATTTCGTGACGATGCGCACAGGTGGAGCTTCGTCGTCGGGATTGGCGTCTCATCGCAAAATCTATGCTGAGCATCGTCTGGCATATCGCAAGAATGGGGTCTATTCTAATTGCTTCCTAGAGGCTTGTCGATATCTCTACAAAATCGCAGAGGTTTGTCGGGCTAATCTGTCGTAATAGTTGCAGTAATATAGGATTACTATATATCAACATCGTTGATTGCCGAATGATGAGATTCATTCGGCTTTGTTGTTTAATAATCTTTGCTGTTTTAGAAATGATTTTAGTCAATAAGAATTGTGAAGTTTCCCAAAATAATTTTTAAGAATTTGATTATTAGCTGTTTGGAAATTTGTCAACCTTAAAAAGTTTTCCAAAACAAAAATCTTTTAGAAAAATAAGCGTCAATTCTTTGATATCTGACATATTCTATTTAACTTTGCCGTTACTAAACAATTCAACCCTATTTTAAGCCCCCATGATACAAACTGTCATCAAACGCGACGGTCGCGTTGTTGGATATAACGAAGAAAAAATCAAGGCCGCTATTCGCAAGGCTATGTTACAGACCCCGCTAGGAGAGGATGAGTCGTTGATTCTAAAAATTACCGACCGTATCGGCATTTCCGGCAAAGAACAGATGACCGTAGAGGAGATTCAAGACCAAGTGGAAATTGAGTTGATGAAATCTACTCGCAAGGAGGTTGCTAAGAAATATATTGCATATCGTGATCAGCGTAGTATTGCTCGTCGCGCCAAAACTCGCGATATCTTCCTTGAAATCATAGAGGCTAAAAACAACGATATTACGCGCGAAAATGCAAATATGAATACCGACTCTCCTGCCGGTATGATGATGAAATTTGCATCAGAAACAACGAAGCCATTCGTTGACGATTATCTATTGAGCCCCGAAGCGCGCCAAGCCGTAAGAGATGGCTATCTCCATATTCATGATAAGGATTATTATCCTACAAAATCATTAACGTGTGTTCAACACCCGCTGAATCATATCCTTCAGCATGGCTTCATTGCTGGGCATGGCGAATCTCGCCCTGCAAAACGCATCGAGACAGCCAGTGTTATCGCTTGTATTTCTCTTGAAACAGCTCAAAATGAGATGCACGGTGGTCAAGCAATTCCTGCGTTCGATTTTTATTTAGCTCCTTTCGTGCGCTCTTCTTTTATTGAGGAACTAAAAAAGGCAGAGGCGCTTTCCGGCGAAGATCTCTCAGATATCTACAATAGTCCGATTAAAGACTATCTCAAACGCCCCCTAGATGGTCTTAAAGGCAAGGAGCGCGCTATTCAACACGCGATGAATTGCACTGTTAGTCGCGTTCATCAAGCGATGGAGGCATTCATTCACAATATGAACACTATTCACTCTCGTGGTGGTAATCAAGTTGTGTTCTCATCGATTAACTACGGAACGGATACTTCTGCAGAGGGGCGTTGCGTCATCCGCGAGTTGCTCCAATCAACTTATGAAGGTGTTGGAAATGGAGCTACCGCAATTTTCCCGATTCAAATCTGGAAGAAAAAAAGAGGTGTTAACTTCGAAGAGGGTGACCCCAACTATGATCTCTATCACGAGGCATGCAAAGTAACCGCACGTCGCTTCTTCCCCAACTTCGTAAATCTTGATGCCACTTTCAATTATCATGAAAAATGGGATGTCAACGATCCTCTACGTTACTTGTATGAGGTCGCAACAATGGGTTGTCGAACACGAGTTTTTGAAAACCGATATGGTGAAAAGACATCAGTAGGGCGTGGAAACATAAGCTTCTCGACAATCAATATCGTCAGAATTGCCATTGAATGTATGTCTATCAAAGATGAAGAAGAACGCATAACTCGCTTCTTCTCTCGCCTTGACGATGTTCTGGAAATTACCGCACGTCAGCTTAACGACCGTTTCAATTTCCAAAAGACCGCGCTTGCTAAGCAATTTCCACTGCTTATGACTCGTCTTTGGAATGGTTCGGAGAAACTTAGCCGCACGGATACCATTGAATCTGTTATCAATCAAGGCACACTGGGTATTGGATTTATCGGACTTGCAGAATGTCTCGTTGCCCTCACAGGTAAACATCATGGTGAATCTGATGCATCTCAACAGCTTGGTCTGCGTATTATTTCTCACATGCGTTCTCGTGCCAACGAATTCTCAGAAATATATGGCCATAACTTCTCCGTGCTAGCTACTCCCGCTGAAGGTCTATCCGGCAAATTTACAGCCAAAGACCGCAAGACATTCGGCATACTTCCCGGGATTACGGATAAGATTTACTACACCAATTCAAATCACGTTCCTGTATACTACAAATGCTCGCCTCGTCACAAAGCGAAAATCGAAGGTCCGTATCATGAGTTAACCCGTGGCGGTCATATCTTCTATGTCGAAATCGACGGCGACGCGACCCATAATCCCCAAGCTATTGCTGACATTGTTGACTTAATGGACCAAAATAACATTGGTTATTGTTCAGTAAATCATAATCGCAACCGTTGTATGGACTGCGGATATGAAGATGCAACTGATAATCTCAAAACTTGTCCGAAATGTGGAAGTCACAATATTGATAAATTGCAACGAATTACCGGATACCTTGTCGGCACAACTGATCGTTGGAATTCTGCAAAACTCGCTGAGCTGAAAGATCGAGTTGTTCATAAATAACTCAGGTGTAGTCCGATAATGGATTCTGAAAAGACCCTAAGAGTACTCGATATAGTCCCCGGAACATCGGTGGATGGTCCGGGACTACGCACATCAATCTACTTTGCAGGTTGTGCACATCAATGCCCCGGATGTCACAATCCTCAGTCGTGGAATTTCTCCGGGGGGAGAGAGATGACAATTGGCGAAATCATCAACGAGATTGAGCTACATGGCTTTAATGTAACCTTCTCCGGCGGTGACCCTATTTATCAGCTCGCTCCGCTTTCGCTGTTAGCACAAGAATTAAAGAGTCGAGGATATAACATTTGGTGTTATACCGGATTTCTTTTCGAAGAGCTAAAAGCCAAGCCCGACACTAAACAACTATTTTCAACGATAGATGTGTTAGTCGACGGTCCGTTTATAGAAGAAAAACGAGATTTGTCGCTCCATTTTAGAGGGTCGGCAAACCAACGAATTATCGATATTACAAAATCCACCACCGAAGAAATACACCTTTGGCAGCCATCATTCTAAGATAGAGAAGCGAGGCTATGATCCTCGCTTGTAAAACTGAAAAAAATTATCTAACTTTGCAAGATGGGACGGGTTACCTCGTTCCATCTTGATTTTTATGGAAAAAGCTACCCAAAATATAAAACAAATAGCCGTTCTTGGTTCTACCGGTTCGATTGGCCGTCAAACTCTTGATGTTTGTGAAGAATACCCCGACAAACTTAAGCCAATCGTGCTTGTAGCAGGACAGAAAGTGGAGGAGCTTGCAGAACAAGCGCTCAAATGGTGCCCCAAAATGGTTGTCATTGCTGACCGAGCTTTAGAGCCTAAGTTGCGTGCGCTTCTCTCTAATACAGATATCATTGTCGCGTCGGGAGATCTTGCAATACGAGAAGCTATGACGCTAGATGAAATTGATATCGTTGTTACAGCGACAGTTGGATATAGTGGTTTAGCCCCCACATTGGCGGCTATTGAGGCAGGAAAAGATATCGCTTTAGCTAACAAAGAAACCCTTGTTGTAGCCGGAGAACTTGTTACTAAAAGACTCTCAGCTAGCAAAACAAGAGTCATACCGGTTGACTCAGAGCATTCCGCTATATATCAATGCTTGGTTGGTGAAGCGCCCGAATCTATCAAAAAGCTTATTATCACCGCTTCGGGTGGCCCGTTTCGCACTTGGACGAAGGAGCAGATAGCCTTGGCAACTCGCGCCGATGCTCTACGTCATCCTAATTGGTCGATGGGCGCTAAGATTACAATCGATTCTGCCACAATGGTTAATAAGGCGTTTGAAATCATTGAAGCAAAATGGTTATTCAACGTAAAGCCCGACCAGATTGAAGCTATCGTCCACCCACAATCGATCATCCACTCAATGGTCGAATTTGTCGATGGCTCTATTAAAGCACAATTGGGCTCACCTGACATGCGCGGACCTATTCGATATGCCCTTGCCGGTGCATCTCATCCAACAAGTGCCAATCAAGGATTAGACTTTTCAACAATATCCTCACTAACATTCGAGCAGCCAGATACTAATCGTTTCCCGGCAATTACTTTAGCTCGGTTAGCTCTCGAGAGGGGAGGACTAATACCTTGCGTCATCAATGCCGCAAACGAAATCGCTGTCGCGTCATTCTTAGAAGAAAAAATCAGATTTGTTGATATATATCCAACAATCATAAACGCAGTTGACAACTTTACCGAAGATGTCATTAATCCTTCTTATGAAGATTATGTCGAATGTAATAGTATTATTCGAAAGAGAACGACAGAATATATCAACTCTATAGCTACACTCCACTCAAAAAATATCTAATAAACTACGCAACAAACATAAATGGAATCATTTCTCATAAAAGCCCTACAACTAATTGTCGCCCTTTCAATCTTGGTCATTATCCATGAATTCGGGCATTTCCTTTGGGCTCGCATCTTTAAAATCAGAGTAGAAAAATTCTATCTATTTTTCAACCCGTGGTTTACACTCGCTAAATGGAAACCCAAAAATAGCGATACCGAATATGGTATCGGTTGGTTACCTCTTGGAGGTTATGTAAAGATTGCCGGCATGATCGATGAGTCAATGGACAAAGATCAAATGGCACAAGAACCTCAACCTGATGAATTTAGAGTAAAGCCCGCATGGCAACGCCTATTGGTGATGATTGGAGGCGTTTTAAACAACTTCATTCTCGCGATTATTATATATGCCGGTATCGCATGGTATTGGGGAGAAAAAACACTCCCATACGAAAATGCATATGAGGGGATGGATTTTGCGCCAGCCGCTATTGAACTCGGGTTCCGAAATGGTGATATTCTGCTCTTAGCTGATGGCGAAAAAATCGATCAAACCGATCGTGGCCATATCTTCAAAATACTTGAAGCTAAAAATATTACCGTGCTTCGCAACCACTGCGATACGGTAAACATTTCGCTACCCGCAAATATTATCGAAAAACTCGATCCCGAACAAGGGTTCATGCAATACCGCATACCAGCATTCGTGAAAAATGTAATTCATGGTGAACCCGCAGAGAAAGCAGGACTGAAAGCCGGTGACCGCATTATAGCGGTAGGTGATTCGCTTACTCCTTCATATCGAGAATTGTCTCAAGCTCTCTATCTCAATGGCGGTCGTGAAACAACAATAACATATGTGCGTGGTAATGATACAATTACTGTCGCCGCAACACCTACAGGTAATGGTAAACTTGGCTTTGAGTTGGAACGCCCGATCGATGTTTTTGAGTGTGAAGTAACTCGCTATGGATTCTTTGAATCAATACCTGTCGGCATTAAAAATGGAACAGATATGCTCGTAACCTATGTCGGTTCATTGAAGCATATCTTTTCTAAAACCGGTGCTCAGTCGATTGGGGGCTTTGGCGCTATCGGTAATATGTTCCCGGCACAGTGGAATTGGCCTCTGTTCTGGGAAATGACCGCATTTTTATCAATTATCCTTGCGTTCATGAACTTATTGCCTATTCCTGCCCTTGATGGTGGTCATGTTGCATTCCTCCTTTGGGAGGTTATAACCCGTCGCAAGCCATCTGAAAAATTCCTTGAAAGAGCTCAAATAGTAGGAATGTTATTCCTCTTCGCATTGCTCATTTATGCAAACTTTAACGACATCTACCGATTCCTTATCAAATAACCCCAACATGAAGATACTTCGATTAAAAAAAGGAAAAGAGGAATCACTCGACCGTTTCCATCCTTGGGTATTCTCAGGAGCTTTAGCTGAATCATTACCCGACAATCTCGAAGAAGGAGATATTGTCGGCGTTGAGAGCTCAACCGGACGCTTTATTGGTGTAGGCCATTTTCAGATAGGCTCTATCGCTGTCAGGATACTCGATTTTTCAAAACGAGATATCGATGAGGCATTTTTTGCAGAACGTCTCCACGAAGCATATCAACTACGCGAAGCCCTCGGCTTAAAGCGCGACGATAACAATGCATTCAGACTGGTTTACGGAGAAGGCGACTTCCTTCCCGGACTTGTTGTTGATATTTACGGACCAACAGCCGTTGTCCAAGCTCATTCTCCCGGTATGCATTATTGCCGAGAGATTATAGCAAAGGAACTAACACGCCTTGAAGGAGCCGGCATCAAAAATGTTTACTATAAGTCAGAGACTACTTTGCCTTATAAAGCGCGACTCGACCCACAAAACGAATATCTCATCGGCAGTTTCTGTGGAAACGAAGCCATAGAAAATGGGTTAAAGTTTAATATCGATTGGCTTAAAGGGCAAAAGACTGGCTTCTTCGTAGACCAACGAGACAATCGCTCACTTTTAGAGCATTACTCAAAAGGTCGCAAAGTTTTAAACATGTTCTGCTATACAGGCGGATTCTCTGTATATGCAATGAGAGGAAATGCAGAATTAGTTCACTCTGTCGATTCGTCTGAGAAAGCAATTACCCTTACAGATGCAAATATCCGTCTTAACTTCCCAGAAGATGCGCGCCATAAATCGTTTGCCGAAGATGCGTTTAAATTCCTTGATAGAATGGAAGATGGGGCATACGACCTCGTAGTCCTTGACCCACCAGCATTTGCAAAACACAGAAGCGCATTACGCAACGCCTTGCGCGGTTATCAGAAGCTCAACTTTAAAGCGATGGAAAAGCTTGCTCCTGGTAGCATTTTGTTCACATTCTCATGTTCGCAAGCCGTCAATAGAGAACAATTCCGTTTAGCTGTTTTTTCTGCAGCTGCCCAAAGCGGGCGCAAAATCAGAATACTTCATCAACTGACTCAACCCGCAGATCATCCAGTAAACATCTACCACCCCGAAGGAGAATATCTCAAGGGACTAGTGTTATATGTAGAGTAATTCCAACGTAAAACCTCTTGAAATGAAACTCCATAAGATTATGGCAATCGCCACTTCATTAGCTACCGCTACAGCATCAATGGCAAATACGCTAGATCCGAATAATCCCTCAGGGACTGTTGTCGATCGCTTCGCTGATATCGAAGTTCTGCGCTATGTCGTTCCCGATTTTACTGATCTCAGCCTTAATCAAAAGAAATTGATCTATTTTTTGACTGAAGCAGCACTTCAGGGTAGAGATATTTTATGGGATCAGAACGGCAAATACAACTTGCCCCTTCGTCAGCTTCTTGAAGCCATATATATCAATTACGAGGGAGACCGCAATTCTTCCAATTTCAAAGCTTTTGAAACATATCTAAAGCAAGTAGAATTCGGTAATGGCGTCCACCATCATTATTCGATGGACAAATTCGTCCCCGGCTTTTCTAAAGAATGGTTTGCAGGAGAATTAGTCAACTTATCAAAGGCTAAACGCTTGCCTGTAGACAAAAAAATACTTCCAACTCTTGGTCAAGTTATTTTTGATCCGGAGTTTATGCCCAAACGCGTAAACCAAGCTGCAGGCGAAGATTTAATAAAAACCTCTGCTTGCAACCTTTATGAGAATATTTCACAAGCTGAAGTTGAAGCGTATTACAATGCGCTCAAAGACACGACTGACTTAACGCCGATATCATATGGCTTGAATTCCCGATTGATTAAGACCCAAGAGGGCACAATCAAGGAGGAGGTCTACAAACTCGGCGGTTACTATAGCGACGCGATTGAACGCATCGTTGAGAACCTTGATAAGGCGAAAAAATATGCCGAATCAACTCAACAAGCAGCCGTTATCGACGAACTTATTAAATTCTACCGTACTGGCGATTTAAAACTTTTCGACAGCTATTCTATCTTATGGACAGAAGACACTGAATCTCAAGTCGATTTTATTAACGGATTTATCGAGAGCTATGGCGATCCTCTCGGGATGACCGGCGCTTGGGAGTCAATCGTCAATTTCCGAGACGAGAAAGCATCATCTCGCACTAAAGCATTAGCTAATAATGCTCAATGGTTTGAAGATAATTCCCCAGTAGACCCTCGTTTCCGTAAGCCTCAAGTAAAAGGTGTTAGTGCAAAAGTAATTAACGCTGCGATACTTGCCGGAGATGCCTATCCCGCAACCCCAATCGGCATTAATCTTCCTAATGCTAACTGGATTAGAGCTGCTCATGGTTCAAAATCTGTAACAATAGAGAATATCACGCGTGCGTATGACGACGCATCTCATGGCAATGGTTTCAACGAAGAGTTCGTAATCGATCAAGCAACATGTGATTTGCTCGACAAATATTTGTTTATTACCGATAACCTCCACACCGACCTTCACGAATGTCTTGGTCATGGTTCCGGACGCTTGTTGCCTGGTGTAGACCCCGATGCCTTGAAAGCTCATGGTTCTACATTAGAAGAGACACGTGCCGACTTATTCGCGCTATACTATCTTGCAGACCCCAAACTATTAGAACTCGGTTTGTTAGACAATCCCAACGCATACAAAGCAGAATACTACAAATATATGCTTAACGGTTTAATGACTCAGCTCATGAGAATCGAACCGGGCAAGGATGTTGAAGAAGCGCATATGCGTAACCGAAAACTTATCGCCGAATGGACATTTGAGCATGGAGCAAAAGACAATGTGGTTGAACTAGTTAAGAAAGACGGCAAGACTTTTGTGAAAATTAACGACTATACAAAACTTCGCGATCTTTTCGGTCAACTTCTTAAAGAGATTCAACGCATCAAAAGCGAGGGCGACTATGCCGCAGGAGAGGCATTGGTTGAAAAATATGCTGTTAAAGTTAATCAAGAGCTTCATCAAGAAGTGCTGAACAGATATGCAACGCTCGACATTGCTCCATATAAAGGTTTTGTCAATCCGGTATATGTTGCAGTTGATTCAAATGGCAATCCTACAACAAACGAAGCTGAAATATCTGACGTAAAAGTTTCAAATGAAGAGGGATATATACCTCAAATGCTCCGTTATTCACGCGAATATTCTCCTCTGACTAAATAAGTATTACGTTATGTTGACATACAATACACGGCTAAAACATCTCGTAATGCCGGAGTATGGTCGAAATCTCCAGCAAATGGTAGACCATTGCTTGACAATCGAGGACCGAGAACAACGCAATGCTTGTGCTCGCACGATCATTCGTGCGATAGAGCAACTATTTCCTGAACTAAAATTGCCGGAGAATGCCCATAAAGTTTGGGACCATCTTGCGATTATGTCTGATTTCAAGCTTGACATTGATTATCCTGAAGATGTTGTTAAACCAGACGATTTAACCATTACTCCGGATAAAGTTGCATATGATCAATCTCGCATTCGGCAACGCCATTATGGCAAAATCACAGAACAGATGATTGCCAAAGTTGCGTCAATGGAGCCAGGCGAAGAACGAGATGCCGTAATAATGCTCTTGGCAAACCATATGAAAAAACAGATGCTTTCCTTGAGTCCAGATGGAGTAGAAGATCGTAAAATTTTCGCTGATCTTGCAATGTATTCAAATGGAGAAATCCGCCTCGATCCCGAGACTCATCGTCTGCATGAATTTCAAGAGATGCCGAAACCTCAATCTGGCAAAAAGAAGAAAAAACGCAAATGATATCAAAAGTAGACCTCTATCCGGTTGGAAAATTTCTTAAGCCTCACGGAGTCAATGGCGAAATTTCGATTCTAAGAGAAGACGACTTCATTGATTTCAACGATCACAACTGCATCATCGTTGATGTAGATGGCATCTTTGTCCCGTTTTTTCTCGAGTCAGTACGCACCAAAGGCTCCGACACTGATTTGGTAAAAATAGATGGTATTACCAACGAGATAAAGGCATCAGCACTTGCAAACAAGACCGTCTACGTTTTACGATCGGAATTAACCACCACTGACACTAACGAAGATTGTGAAGATGGTTTTTATGCTGAAGATTTCATTGAATTCGCCGTTAAAACTCCAGACAACGGCCTGATCGGCAAAATCATTGGCATAGATGACTCTACTGAAAACTATCTGTTTATTGTCGAAAAGATAGATGGCAACAGCCTATTAATTCCTGTTGCAGACGAGTTTATAACAGATATTGATACAACTAAACGCGAAATCGAGATGGATCTTCCCGAAGGCCTATTTGACCTTTAGGCTACCATTAAGATGGACTCCGATATTTATTGAACTCAAATAAAGTAAATAGATTATGGAATTTGACGAATTTAGAGCAGTTACCTTTATAAATGACCGCTTACGTGAAGCCGGTCGAACCACTTATCCGGAAGATGAAGTCTTGAATGTTATTGACATGATTTGGGACTTCTACGAAGAAAATGGGTTGCTTGATCCCGATGCAGATGACGAAGATCCAGACGATGATATCGAACCCGACATGATTGATTATGTCACTCGTATGCTTCGCAAAGATAAAGGCGCATCTATTGACCCGGTTGATGTCCCGTTAATGGTTCGCGCAGAAGTTGAATACGAAGACTCAGTACTTTAACTCAGTAGACTCTCGCTACCATAGATATGACTATAATCAACAGATTGTTGTTTCTCGTAGCTCTGACGCTTTTCTCATATAATGTAGTTGCCGCTGAAGATGTAGCTTCGCCAACAACAGAGGAACTATCTGCAGAAGATTTGACGTTGGAACAAGCCTTGTCAACTCCACAAGTCTCATCAAAACAAAATGCAGTTGTTAAAGGCTATATGAAGCGCGAGGCGTTAGCGCTCCATAAAGCCGGATACAAAGTCGAGACTATGAGAAAAGGAGAAATCGTAATTGCAACGATTTCTACGGATAATTTGTTTGCCCCGAATGACACCATCTTAATGGAATCATCCGGCTCTCTGTTGCGTCCGTTCTTGCCTTACTTCAAAGTCCCTGGCAAATTTAAAGTTGTTTTATCTCTTCATACTGACGATTCGGGTTCGGAAACATATCTTAATGCTCTTGCTGAGAAAAGAATTGTTGCGCTATATGATTATTTCGATAGCAACGCAACAAATACAGATTCATTAATCGGATATCCTACAGCCGCAAATGAGCCATTAAAAGATAACAATTCGAGAGCAAACAGATCAGAAAACCGCCGTTTGGAAATCTATATTATTCCGAACACCGGCTTAATCGAAGAGCTTAAAAAAGCCAAGTAAGGGCTCAATTTGCTCGAAATCTCTAACTTATGAGACAACATATTCAGCTGTCTTTTTGAATATAAACCTTTTTTTCGTAACTTTGCGAGGAATTTAAACACCCGTTTGCTCGCATAAAACGGGTTGACAACTATAAATCACATTTTTTGCTATGGCAAAAGAACTCAAAGATCTGACAAAACGTGCCGATAATTATTCCCAATGGTACAATGACTTGGTAATCAAAGCTGACTTGGCTGAGCAATCGCCGGTAAGAGGCTGTATGATTATCAAGCCGTATGGATACGCTATTTGGGAAAGAATGCAACATACCCTTGACGAAATGTTCAAGGAAACAGGCGTTCAGAACGCTTATTTCCCTTTATTGATTCCTAAATCTTTCCTCTGCAAAGAAGCTGAACACGTTGAAGGTTTTGCTAAGGAATGTGCGGTTGTTACTCATTATCGTCTTAAGAACGATCCCAACGGCAGTGGAGTCGTTGTTGATCCCGATGCACGCCTTGAAGAAGAACTTATCATTCGTCCGACTTCTGAGACTATCATTTGGAACACCTACCGTAACTGGATCAACTCATATCGCGACCTGCCTATCCTCTGTAATCAATGGGCAAACGTAATGCGTTGGGAAATGCGTACACGCATGTTCTTGCGTACAAGCGAATTCTTGTGGCAAGAAGGTCACACAGCTCATGCTACTCGCGAAGAGGCTGAGGCAAAAACTATTGAGATGATTGAGGTTTACCGCAACTTTGCCGAAAAGTATCTCGGAATCCCTGTCATCACTGGCGTAAAGAGCGCAAACGAGCGTTTTGCCGGCGCGATTGATACTTATACCATTGAAGCTATGATGCAAGATGGAAAAGCATTGCAGTCGGGAACAAGCCACTTCCTCGGTCAGAATTTCGCAAAGGCGTTCGATGTGACATTCGTCAACCGCGATAATCAACCCGAATATGTATGGGCTACTTCATGGGGCGTATCTACCCGCCTTATGGGTGCAATGATTATGGCACACTCTGACGATAACGGTTTGGTATTGCCTCCTCACATTGCTCCTATCCATGTTGTAATCGTGCCTATTTACAAGAACGACGAACAACGAGATGCTATTACTGCTGCAGTTAACCCGATTATCAACGAGTTGAAATCTCTTGGTATTCGCGTTAAATATGATGACGCAGATAATCGTCGTCCCGGATTCAAGTTCGCTGAATACGAACTTAAGGGAGTGCCTGTTCGTCTTGCTATTGGTGCTCGCGACATTGAGAATGGAACTGTAGAATTGATGCGTCGCGATACACTTGAAAAACAGATCGAACCACTAGATGGAATTGCGAAATTTATTCAGAACCTACTTGAAGAGATTCAGCAGAATATCTATACAAAGGCTCTTAACCATCGCCAAGAGATGACTCGTGAGGTGAACTCTTACGAAGAATTTAAGGTTGAAATTGAAAAGGGAGGCTTCTTGCTTTGCCACTGGGACGGCACAACCGAAACAGAAGAGAAGATCAAAGCAGAAACAAAGGCAACAATCCGTTGCATTCCTCTCAACGGCGACAAGACCCCCGGCAAGTGTATGGTAACCGGTAAGCCTTCAGCGCAACGCGTTATCTTTGCTCGCAATTATTAATATTAGACATACGAACTAGCGATTAATTCGCAAACGAGTAACTATATAACAATCCCGCGCTCAAATCAAATCGATTGAAGCGCGGGATTGTTGTATTTATTTGAATTCAATCGGTTAACGATTGACCTTTTAATATTACTCTTGTAATTAAAGGCTCACTATAAGCATATTGTAAGTAAGCAAGAGAGGGCAGAGGTCCTGTCAAAAATACTGACGCATATGCTCCTGGAAAAATGGCGCCCATATCTTGTAGACCTAATGCTGCAGCACCATTAACGGTAACTGCATTAAATGACTCTTCGGGTGTAAGCTTCATTTTAAAGCATCCCAATGACGCTACAAAACGCATTGAGCCGGAAGGAGAGCTGCCCGGATTATAGTCAGAAGCCAACGCAAGAGGTAATCCAGAATCAATAACTTGGCGCGCCTTTCCGTAGGGAATTCCTAGGAAGAATGATGCTCCGGGTAACATCGTAGGCATTGTTGATGTATTACGTAAGGCTTCAATTTCAGCATCACCAATACGTTCAAGATGGTCAACCGATAAGGCATTATGTTCAACGCCAATTTGAACGCCTCCGGATACGGCAAGTTCATTTGCATGAATTTTGCCTCGCAATCCAAATTTAGCGGCTTCCTTTAAAATCAATGCAGTTTCATCAACCGTGAAGAATCCTTCGTCGCAGAATACATCTACATAATCGGCGAGTTCTTTATCGGCAATAGCCGGCAGCAATTCTGACACCAACATTTCAACATACTCTTTCTGACGGCCGGAATATGCTCTGCCAACAGCATGCGCTCCTAGGAAAGTACTCTTTATTTCAATCATGGGAAAATGCTCGCGAAGTCGACGAATAACTCGAAGCATCTTCATTTCTCCATCAAAAGTCAATCCGTAACCGCTTTTAATTTCAATGCTACCGGTTCCTGAAGCGACACATTGTTTTAACCTTCTAGCGGCTGCATAAAACAACTCATCTTCTGATGTATCATTCAACAAATCAGATGAATTGAGAATTCCACCACCTCTTTTCGCAATTTCCTCATAAGACAATCCTGCTATTTTATCACGAAATTCACCATCACGGCTTCCGGCATAAACAAGATGTGTATGAGAATCACAGAAGCAAGGAAACAGCCATCCATGACAAGCATCTATAATCTGTCGAAAGTTGTCTTCCGATGGCAAGACATCCATAGAGCCAAAGCATTCTATGCGTTCACCATCAACAGCAACCCAAGCATTAGGTAGCATTGGCACGTGGTTCATCGCCTCCCCACAAAGGATGCCGGGGGCGCTGTCATATGCGCCAACGAGCATCCCAATGTTTTTAATTAATAGACGATTACTCATCATACTTAATTGTTACGAAGGAATTCAACTGAAGCCTCAATCCATGGTTGCATCACACAATCATTTTCGATAAAGGGAACGATATGGCGATACATCTTATGCCAATTATAGATTTCGGGAGAAGAATCTTTCGGACCGCGGAAATCAAGAGCTTGAGCAGCATTGAAAAGTTCGATCGCGAGGACTCGTTCTGTATTATCAATCACTCTCAGAAGCTTAGTCGCAGCATTAGCTCCCATTGAAACATGATCTTCTTGACCTTGTGATGAAGGAATAGAATCAACACTATTGGGCCAACAAAGGCCTTTTGATTGACTAACAATTGATGCAGCGGCATACTGCGGAATCATGAAACCGCTATTTAATCCCGGAGTAGCAACGAGAAACGAAGGTAAACCTCTTGTTCCGGAAATTAAACGGAAGATTCTTCGCTCTGAGATGTTCGATATTTCCGCCATTGCTACAGCTAGAAAATCCATTGGCATTGCGATTGGCTCTCCATGAAAGTTCCCGGCTGATACAATGATGTTTTCTTCGGGGAATATAGTCGGGTTATCTGTCGGAGCATTAATCTCTTCTTGAATTCTATCCCAAACAAAATAGAATGTGTCTTTTGCGGCACCATGAACTTGTGGAATGCAACGGAAAGAGTAAGGGTCTTGCACATGTGCTTTCTTTCGACAAATCAGCTTACTTCCATTAAGCAAGCGTCGAAATTCTATCGCAGTATTAATCTGACCGACATGATTTCTGACCTCATTAACTTCTTTACCAAAAGGTTCGGGACGACCATCGAACGCTTCTAACGACATTGCTCCGATTTTGTCGGCAAGACGAAGCAAACGAGCTGCTTTCAACAGAGCATAAACTCCATGAGCACTCATGAATTGCGTTCCATTTAAAAGGGCTAATCCTTCTTTTGATTGTAAAGTCATTGGTTCCCATCCCATTTGCACTAGGACATCTGCAGACGGTCGCTTTTCGCCCATGTATTTTACCATCCCTAATCCGAGCAACGGCAACGAAAGATGAGCAAGAGGTGCTAAATCGCCTGAAGCGCCTAATGAGCCTTGACTATATACAACCGGCAATATGTCTTCATTAAAAAAGTCAATCAAACGCATTACCGTTGCAAGTTGTACACCTGAATTGCCGTAGCTCAATGACTGAATTTTGAGTAGTAACATCAATCTCACAACGTCATCGCAAACTTCATCTCCGACACCACAAGAATGGCTCATGACGAGATTTTTTTGCAACTGCGAAAGTTGATCAGAGCTAATTGAAATATTACACAATGAGCCAAATCCGGTAGTAATACCATAAATCGGCTCTTCGGTAGTTTCCATCTTTTGGTCAAGGAACTCTCGACACTTTGAGATACGATTAATCGCATCTTCGCTTAAAGCAAGTTTGACGCGTTTTGTGAGAATTTCGCCAACGCGTTCAATCGTTAGCAATTCAGAGGAGATATAGTGATAGTCGATCTGATGGTGATCCATATTGTCAAAAGTTTATTGTATCTGGATAATCGTTTTTTACAGAATTCAATTATAACTGCGACTGAAGTGCAGAGCTAATAATATTATCCTCAACAAGATTGGGGAATGTAACCTTTAATCCGGGCGTACGCTCCATTTCACGGCGAATCGCATCCATAGCCCCCTTATTACGGCCCCACGATCTACGAGCAATACCATTATTAACATCCCAAAGGAGCATATTCTGGATACGGCGGTCTGCGTCTTCCGAACCATCGATAACCATGCCGAATCCGCCATTGATGACTTCGCCCCAACCTACACCGCCTCCATTATGAATAGAGACCCATGTAGCGCCACGGAATGAATCACCGATAACATTCTGTACGGCCATATCTGCGGTAAATTGCGAACCATCGGTAATATTGGAAGTTTCACGATATGGTGAGTCTGTACCTGATACATCATGATGGTCACGTCCGAGTACAATCGGAGCTGAGATTTCTCCATTGCGGATAGCTTCATTGAACGCCAACGCTATACGAGTACGACCTTCTGAATCGGCATACAATATGCGGGCTTGCGACCCAACAACAAGATGGTTCTGAGCCGCTTCCTTAATCCAATGAAGGTTGTCTGCGAGTTGCCCCTTAATATCATCGGGGGACTCAGAGAGCATTTCCTCCAATACTTTTGCTGCGAGCATATCTGTTTTTCGGAGGTCTTCGGGATCACAAGATGTGCAAACCCAACGGAAAGGACCAAAACCATAGTCAAAGAATTTTGGACCCATAATATCTTGCACATAAGACGGATATTTAAAGCTACCATCAGCTCGGACAACATCCGCTCCCGCGCGAGAAGATTCCAGCAAGAATGCATTTCCATAGTCAAAGAAATACATACCTCTATCGGCAAGCTTGTTAATTGCGGCAACCTGACGACGGAGGGATGCTTTCACTGCTTCGCGAAATTTTTCCGGTTCTTCAGCCATCATTTTTCGCGATTCTTCATAGCTATAACCAACAGGGTAATATCCGCCTGCCCATGGATTGTGAAGAGAAGTTTGGTCTGAGCCTAAATTAACCTTGATATTTTCTTCCGCAAGACGTTCCCAAAGGTCAACGATATTTCCTTGATAAGCCAATGAAACTACTTCTTTGTTATCTACTGCTTGACGAATACGAGTTATCAGTTCATCAAGAGAACTATGCACTTCATCAACCCATCCTTGTTTATATCTCTTTTCAACAGCAGACGGATTGATTTCAGCAGTAACACTAACTACGCCCGAAATATTGCCCGCTTTGGGTTGAGCCCCTGACATACCGCCAAGGCCGGCTGTCACAAACAACATGCCGTTAAGCGAAGTTTCGCCTTCTGGTAAATGGCTACGTCCGGCGTTTAACACCGTAATCGTTGTCCCATGAACAATACCTTGCGGCCCTATATACATATACGAACCGGCAGTCATCTGTCCATATTGCGAAACGCCAAGCGCATTAAAGCGTTCCCAATCGTCAGGTTTTGAATAGTTTGGAATCACCATGCCATTGGTTACGACTACTCTTGGTGCTCCCGGATGTGAGGGGAATAGGCCGAGAGGGTGACCTGAATACATTACAAGCGTTTGTTCATCAGTCATCTCGCTGAGATATTTCATGACCAAACGATATTGCGCCCAGTTTTGAAATACAGCTCCATTGCCTCCATATGTAATCAACTCATGAGGATGTTGCGCGACTGCCGGATCCAAATTATTTTGAATCATCATCATAATCGCAGCTGCTTGACGAGACCGAGCCGGATATTCATCAATATGTCTTGCCTTCATTTCATAATGGGGGCGAAGACGATACATATAGATTCGGCCATAATCTGCCAATTCTTTTGCAAACTCGGGAGCTAGCTCTGCATGTGTTTCCTGAGGAAAATATCGTAAAGCGTTACGCAAAGCAAGCTCTTTTTCAGCCGCAGTCAGAATATCCTTACGTCGAGGCGCATGGTTTACCGTTGTATCATACTGGCGAGGAGAGGGAAGGGGCAGGGGAATACCCGCTTGAATATCTTTTTTGAATTCTTCGGAGGTCATATTGTTGATCGTGATTATTCTATAACAGCATTAACAATATTTAGGATGCCTTGCTCGCGCGAAGAGGCATACGCTGCAATTTCATCGGCGTCGTCTATAAGTTGCTGAGCGACACTGCGGTCTTTTATTCCGGCAGCATTGATTTTTACATTTAGTTGCGCACCTAGGATTGCTGATCTGATTGCCAACGCGCCGACGCCGACATCACTTACTGAGTTAGGATTACCTTCTCTAGCCATAGCTTCGAGTAAATCAAAGGCCTCAAAAGCCGTACGCATAGTTTGTAAAGGAATTTGTGCCGCATGGATAGTTGCTGTTTCAAGAGCAACGGCCCTTGCGTCTTTCTCTTCTTGTGTTGTTTTAGGCATCGAGAAGACTGCCATTATACGATTAAAGGCTTCGGTATCTTCATCAACAAGATGCATCAGGCGAGATTGAATATCGCGCCCTTTTTCAGCATAGTCTGAAAAGAATTCCCATTGATCATCCCAACCCGGTTTATGGGCGGAAAGATTAGCAACCATACAACCAAGCGCTGCACCAAGTGCACCCATGTATGCTGAAATTGAGCCTCCACCTGGAGCGGGAGATTCAGAAGATGTTTCGTCGGCAAATTCTGCGCAACTCATATCAATAAGTTTCTTTCCTTGCGCATCATCATTTGCAATCATATCTTCCACAATTTTTTCAGCAGGCACAAATGGCTTGAGCTCGTCAAGCCCCATTGACTTAACGGCTATTTTAATAATCTCTTTTTCCGGAATTCCGAGCGAACGTTGCTGAAGTCGAAGATAATGCTTCCCGGCTTCAATGATCGCGCGTTTCGGCACAAGCCCTACGATTTCGGTGCCGGTAACTCTTACGCCTCTTTCTCTTGCAGCACGCGAAACCTCATCAAAAGCCTTGTGAAGAGGGGTTACTGACGAATCGGTGATATTCATCGAAACTTGAGCAATACCATATTCATCAATAAACCATCCTATTGCTTTTGTCGCTTTTAGCGTTCCCGGAATCATGAGAGGATTGCCGGCTTCATCTTTAAGGGGTTTACCTGTGAGTTTGCCACCTTCACGCTGTGGACGACCTTTCTCGCGAACATCAAAAGCGATTGCATTAGCTCGTCGCGTTGATGTTGTATTGAGATTAAAATTGACAGCGATCAAGAAATCGCGCGCGCCGATTGCAGTTGCACCAGTTCTGGCTATAGCCTCATCCATTTGACGGTCGCCGAAGTCTGCGCCATCTACTGTGCCAAGACGAGAAGCCAAACCCTCATACTCTCCCTTGCGGCATACTGCAAGATTTTTTCTTTCGGGTTTAAATGCAGATGCTTCATAGGCATAAACGGGGATATGGAGCTCTTCAGCAACTCGCTGACCTAGTTCGCGTGCCAACTGAGCACATTCCTCAAGTGTAATACCGGAAACCGGCACTAGTGGGCAGACATCTGTTGCCCCCATTCTTGGGTGAGCTCCATGATGTTGACTCATATCAATCAACTCAGCAGCTTTCGCTATTCCTCGAAAAGCGGCATTAACAACCGCTTCTGGTTCGCCAACAAAAGTAACAACTGTCCTATTTGTAGCTTCACCGGGATCTACATCAAGCAACTTGACACCTTCTGCCTTGCCATCAAGCGTTATCGCTGAGGTTATCGCTTTAATAATTTCAGTATCTCTACCTTCACTGAAGTTGGGGACACATTCTATAATTCGTTTTTCCATGGGAAGATTACGGATTAAATTCCACAAAAAGCTTGCGGATTATTTTCGCAAATATAGCAATTTTTCTCCGCAATTCATCATTATTGACTGAAATTATTAAATATTTCTGCGTCTTAGATTACGCCCTAAAATCTCTGGCATGATAGTTGTTTCCTCATTCAATAGAAGATAAAATCAGCCATTTAGCTATTACTAAATGGCTGATTTCATATTCGGTTATAGATATCAGTAAGTTTGATGTTTTTCAGGCTTGATGCTGAGGGCGTAACAAATCGTTTACGGTCTTGACCGGATTAAACGTAGAAATAGGCACTTCTACAAATGCGGTATTCCAGTCGCTCATAGCACCATTCCATAATCCGGGCAATTCAAGAGCTTTGAGACTTCGACCGTGAAGTGATTTCGATGAGATAAATCCGGTCTCAGGATCGACATGACTTGGTAAATCATATTTCTTGCCATGGATATCTCGTATATAACATACGAGGTCAACAGGGTTAAAGTGTGTTGCCTTTGCCATCATGTCGCGATTTTCTTGTTTACTAAGGTCAATCTGCGAACTTTCGAGAATCTGAAGTGAGCGAGATCCATCGGCATTATAAGTTACGTATGGTCCACCGCCAGGCTCTCCTTCGTTACGCACCATTCCACAGACTCTCATCGGTCGATCGAGCTTTCTTCGCAAATATGCTGCGAGTTGAGCGTCATGCAATTCGCCCAATTCCGGAGCATCGAAACAGAATTGATTTCGTAAGAAAGTGGAAATTTCAGACAGCTGTTGTGCAGAATAATTGCCACTATCAATTAGCGAAATATACTCCGCAACTTTGTCATGTAGCTCCATTAAGTAGCCGGCGATAACCTTTTTATAAAGTAATGTTGATTCACGACGCGAATCAGGAACAACATTATCAATATTCTTAATGAATACAACCGAGGCTTCAAGGTCGTTTAGATTCTGAATTAGAGCGCCATGACCGCCGGGACGAAAAACGAGACATCCGTTTTCACGGAACAAAGTATTATCTTCGTTTACTGCAACCGTATCTGTCGACGCCTTTTGTTCTGACATTGAGACATTGATTTTCACTCCCATGCGTTCTTCGATAGCAGGAACGGCTTGCGCGAGTTTTTTGGTGAAAGCTTCGCGATGTGATGGTGATACAGTTAAATGGAGGTTAACCGTGCCGTTGGCTTGTTTGGCTGATTGGGCGCCTTCAACGAGTTGTTCTTCTACAGGCGTACGACTGCCATCTTCGGCATGGTGAAATGTAAGTAAACCCTTCGGCAAGTTGCCATAGTTTAATCCATCTTCTCCAATAATACCACGTATGACATCTTTTTGATTTCCTTCAGCTAAAAGTTGATCAACGCCCTTGCCCAAATTCTTTTGCAATACTTGGTCGAGTTGTTCAAAAAAGGCTACACGATGAATATCTTTCAATAAGACAGCAACATCAGAGTCTTCGGGAGCTGTTTCGTTTTCTCCGTCGACAAATCCGAACAGTGCTTTAAACATTCTTGAGGCAGCACCTGATGCGGGCACAAATTTACAAACGTCGCCACCATCTGCGAGATACTTATCCCATCTTGCAACAGCAGATTGCTCTTCTTGCGCAGTCAACACAGTTATTCCTTTACCGGGACGTGCTGAATCATAGATTTTAAGATAGGGGAAACCTGTTTTAAAACGTTCGACTTGTTCAAGAAGCTGTTTTTCAGTTACACCTCTTTTGGCCAATTGGGCCTTATCTTCATTTGATAACATATCTATAATATATTCGATTTGTTATGGGTTTCAGTATTGTATAGTAAATACAAAGTTACATTTTTTTATCTAAATACCATATAAAAAACGCAACGTCAATTGTATTGAGGATCTATCGGATGATAAAGCCAATTGCGATATGAATCGCCTAGCGTTCTAACAACTCGGTGCCAAAGAGAGTCTCCATTATCATTAAATAGTTCGGCTATCGGCGGTTGTTGAGCGACGGCCCAGACATTATTATCGAGTTCGTCTTCTAATTGATATGGATCCCATCCGCTATATCCGACAAAGAATCTAATTTTGCCTTCAGTGTCAAGTCCCATATTTATATATTGTTTTACTTGCTCGAAATCACCTCCTACATAAAGATCTTCTGCGACTTTTCGAGCTCCTTTAAATTCATCGCCAAGAGAGTGTAGGAAAAATAGACGTTCACAAGACAATGGCCCTCCGCAATAAATCGGAATATCAACTTCATCTTGAATACCAGAAATTGTTTCTCCGAGAGTATATGGTGTGGGCTTGTTTAATACAAATCCCATCGCAGACTTACCATACTCATATTCAATTAGAGATATAATGGCATGGTTAAAGTATTCCTCCCTAAGGAAAGGCTCTGCAACAAGCAAGCCGCCAACCATCGGCTTACCGGGAGGTTGTTTTATATTAAAAAGTGAAGAATCTAAATTATGTTCATCCATCTCCATAATCAAAGATTATATACGAAGTTACTCTTATTATTGGCACAAAATAATGCCGCCTCAAACATTTTGTATTATAAAATCTCCCTCATACGACATGATAGTTCGCCGGTATGAGGGAGTAAGATAAATAGGCCTATTTAATGTCTAATTTTCGGCTCAATGAGTAAGAAAACGCTCTGCGTCTAGAGCGGCACGACAACCAGAACCGGCAGCGTTGATTGCTTGTTGATATGTCGGGTCTGCGACATCTCCGGCAGCAAACACTCCGTCGACAGATGTTCGGGTAGAAGGCGCTTCTACCTTAACATAGCCAGCTTGATCAAGTTCGATCTGACCTTTAAAGATCGACGTGTTAGGTGTATGGCCGATCGCCAAGAAGAATCCATCAATATTGATATCGAATTGACGTTCATTCTCTAATCCCTTATTTTCCACGATGTGGGCTCCTTCAAGAAATTCTTCGCCAAACAATCCAACTGTATTACAATTGAAAAGAATCTCGATATTCTCACGTTCTTTGAGACGATCTTGCATTACTTGCGACGCTCTCAAAAATCCCTTACGCACAATTAGATACACTTTTGAAGCAAGGCCAGAGAGATAAAGAGCTTCTTCACAAGCGGTATCGCCGCCACCAACAACTGCTACACGTTTCTTTCTATAAAAGAATCCGTCACATGTCGCACATGCCGAAACGCCCATCCCGAGGTATTTCTGTTCATCAGCAAGCCCGAGATAACGAGCTGATGCTCCAGTCGCAATAATTACGGTCTCTGCTTTTACATCTCGACCATCTGATAGGGTCAGTTTGAAGGGGTGAGAAGAAAAATCGACCGAAGTAATTGTCTCGGGAATGATTTCTGTGCCGAATTTTTCAGCTTGTTTTCTCATCTCGGCTACCAAGTCTGGACCTTGAATTCCGGTAGGAAAACCGGGGAAATTTTCAACTTCTGTTGTTGTTGTCAACTGGCCTCCGGGTTGCATACCCTCAAACAAAATAGGGGAGAGGTTTGCTCTCGAAGCATACACTGCGGCAGTATAACCGGCAGGACCTCCACCAATGATTACGCAACGTGAATTAATCATATCTAAATGTTCTTAATTGTCTAATAATAAAATTTAGGTGTTATTTATCGCAAATCAACGACCTCAACGTCGGGATATGAAGCACTATTAAATCGGAAAGCACCGGCAGGTGTTGTTTTCCCTCCTTTAATATTCGATATCTTTATCGTTGTGGTTTTCGATTTGGAATCTTTAATCGTGAGTTCTTTCGGTAACGAAGTCGTTGAATCAAGAATCAAAACAGCTGATGCAAAATCAGATGACTGCTTTTTAGGCATTAATTCAATCTTTTCTTGACCGGCAATTGCTTTGAGTCTGCGATATGTAAAACGGTTGTTAAGATTTGACAATATTGATATTGGATTAGATTGTGCTAGCTCTTCAGCAGTCGGTGTCGTAACATTTACTTCACCGGCAGATGGCGCATAACTCCATTGTGTTTTACCGTCATACCAAATCTTCATATCAGGAGTCGACAAATAGAAACATTTACCTGCCACACTCATTGAGCCTGAAATGGAATTTCCATTGTCCCAAACAGAGAACTCTATTTCGATAGACGGATGCTTTTTGATGGTTTCAATCATCTTGTTAATTGATGACTGAGCCGAAGGCTGTGCGGCATTGAGGTTCGGTATGATAGAGATTATCATCCAAAGAACAATAAACAGCGATTTTTTGTTTGATAATATTTTTATCATATCCATAATCTAAAAATCATCATTCTGTTTTAAAATGCAACTCGTCAATTAATACGGTGCGGGGTTTGCCGCCTGTTGCCGGTCCAACAATTCCGGCAGCTTCAAGTTGATCCATAATTTTGCCTGCTCGGTTATATCCAATAGCATAACGGCGTTGAAGCGAAGATGTTGATGCAACTCCGGTTTGCACAATTGTCTTTGCAGCCTCTTCAAACAATGGATCGCGATCAGTCGAATAACTCGACATGCCAATACTCAATCCGCCTTCATTTTCATCTATCAGAGGCTCCGGCAAGTAATATGCGTGTTCATAACCGGCTTGATTTTCAATAAAATTGCATATACGATGAACTTCTTTGGTGTCTATATACGCACATTGAACTCGATCTATTGAACCATTATGAGAGAACAACATATCTCCGCGACCAATCAGCTGATTAGCGCCCGGACGGTCGAGAATCGTTTTAGAGTCGACCATCTGAGAGACACGAAAGGCAACACGTCCGGGGAAATTCGCCTTAATCAAACCGGTGATTACATTTGTAGACGGACGTTGAGTTGCGATAATCATATGCATACCTACCGCACGTGCCATCTGCGCAATACGAGCGAGAGGGGTTTCAACTTGTTTTCCGGCAACCATGATCAAGTCGGCAAACTCGTCAACAATGATGACAATATAAGGTAGGTAGCGGTGTCCCTTTTCTGGATTAAGTTTCTTTTGAACAAACAACTCGTTGTATTTCGTAATTTTTACGACATGAGCATCTTTCAAAAGATCGTAACGCCGTTCCATCTCTACACAAAGCGAATTGAGCGTCTTGACAACGTTATCCATGTTTGTCACAATCGCTTCTTCTTCATCCGGAAGTTTGGCAAGAAAGTGACGTTCTAACGAATTGTAAAGGCTAAATTCAACTCGTTTAGGGTCTATCAATACAAACTTCAATTCTGCCGGATGCTTTTTATAAAGCAAAGATGCGATAATCGTATTTAGACCGACAGATTTACCTTGACCAGTTGCACCGGCAACAAGGATATGGGGCATTGCTGCAAGATCTGCAATGTATACCTCATTTGAAATCGTAGCCCCCATTGCCATTGGCAATTCATATTTAGTTTCTTGAAATGCCTTTGATGATAGAATTGAATGAATCGAAACGGTTTGAGCATCGTGGTTAGGAACTTCGATACCAATTGTGCCCTTACCGGGGATAGGAGCTATAATACGTATACCTCTTGCTGACAAGGTCATTGCGATGTCATCTTCCAAGCGTTTAATCTTAGCAATACGAGTTCCTTCTGCAGGCACTATTTCGTATAATGTAACCGTAGGTCCAACAGTTGCTTCAATTCTTGAAATTTGGATATCAAACTGACCTAATGCTCTGATGATACGTTCTTTATTAGCTTCTTGCTCTAGGATGTCATAGTTCTGACCATTTTGCTCAATCTCGTTAAGCAAATCAATTCCCGGTCGTTTATAGTGAGATAACTCAGCTGTTGGGTCATAAAGCGCATCAGCTCCAACGTGTGAGAGATCTGCCGATTCTATTACATTCGCAACAACATCGAAAGTCGGGCCATCTTGTGCTATTTCAGATTGATCTTGTTTTGCATCTTGCGGAGCAATAACATCAGTTGTAACCGTAGTTTCAGGATTAATAATCGCTAAAGGTTGCTCGGGAGATGTCGTTACCGTATTCTCATCATCCTCAACCTCAAGTGGTTCATTATTGTTTACAGGTTGCATGTCGTTGGAAGTCGAGTCTTGACCATCAGAAGCGATATATGACGAATCTGTTTGAATATCAGAGCCAACCTCAGACATATCGCTAATATTCCTTGCTGTTTCATTAACAACTATTGGCTCATCTCGGTTGATTTCATATTCGTCATTAATATCTAATTCATCTTCACCAAAACCGACAGACACAGCTTCACGCTGTCCTTCTGCGTTGGCTTCACTATCTTTTTCTGAATTTCGGAAATCCTCATCTTCCTGCATCGCTGCAATTACTTTTGCTTGAGCCTCTTCTCTTTCGATACGAATCTGCTCGGCCTTCTCTCGACGCGCCTTTTGCATAGCCTTGTAATGATTCATCAAGGTAATAAAGTCGTTGAGATATAGATATATAACAGCAGCAATCAATATGACAGAGACCAAAACAGCTCCAATCCAATCAACACTTGCAATAAGAAGTTGATTGAGCCATTGACCATGAATTCCGCCCCACAATACGTCTGAATCTGTCCACAAAGCGACAAATCCGGAAACTACAGAAATTGCAACAGCTACAAGCAATGATTTGAATGTCACCGACCAAAAGTTACATTTCTTGATGCCCATCAAGCCTAAACCGAGCAATACAAGATAAATAATTGCTATTAAGGAGCCTAAACCAAGTCCTTGCGCAAAAAACAATTGAGCGACAACAGCTCCGATAGGCCCACCGGTATTTTCGATCGCGTGAGGATCGATTGTCATTTGCGAAATAGTCATATGGCTGACGGCACTTTGATCTTCGGAGCCGGTGCGCATAAATGACAACGCAGCAACAAGCAAATAAACAGCGATGCAAATAAGTACCACACCAAAGAACGCATGTGTGCGTTTATCAAGAATAAACTTAATAAAACCGGTCTCTGTTAATGGCTTCCGATTAGCTCTTGCTGCCTCTCGATCAGCAGCTTTTCTTGCTTTTTCAGCTGCACGTTCAGCGTCACGAATACGTTTTTGCGCAGCTTTCTCTTCTGCGATTTCGTCGCGACGCATTTTCTCTGCACGTTCGCGCTGACGAGCGCTTTCCTCGCGTCGTTCATATTCACGGTTGCGACGCTGACGATCTCGCTGAGCGATTTCTTCTCTTGCAACGATTGAGTCATCCGCATATTTTCTTCTCAATCGGCGCGTTTGTTGCGCCGGCTCGGGTTCTTCGCCTTGCTCACGTCGTTGCTTTTCTGAACGATAAGAATCACGCTCAGGACGTTGTTGACGACGAGGCGTCGGCTCTGCAGAGCCGCTATATAAAAGATCGGGGTCGTAATCGATGCCGTTAGGAGAGTAATTATGTATATCCATCGAGTAGGGTTGTCTAAGGGTAAATTTATGCAAATTTACACAATTTCCATCACAACACCAATCTTAATATCATCTTTAGAAAAACATTCTTGAAAAAACATCAAAACATGATAATAGACGGCTAACATCTTCGTGTTTTATTTTTATTTTCGCAAGAGAAAGTGTAACTTTGTAGACGCGAAATGAAAAGTTTGGCTTACCAATGAAAGATGAAAAATTGCTTCCGTTCGCAATAGAGATCCTCGAGAGTCATCTTAAAGCGCATGGCCTAAGACGAACCCCGGAAAGGTTTGCTCTTCTAGAGCGAGTTTTCTCAACCGGAGAGCATTTTTATGTTGATGTACTTTGCGAAGCAATGGAGCTTGAAGGCTACCATGTTAGCCGTTCAACAGTCTACGCTACGATGCAATTATTTCTGGATGCCGGTTTAGTCAGGCGACATCAATTCGGCAATCAGCCGGCGCAATATGAGCGGTCGCTTCCGGGAATATCAAAAAGCCACCTCCATTTAGTATGTACAACATGCGGTCGTGTGAGGGAGGTTAAAGACTCGGTTCAAACCGCAGACCTTTGCAATAGAAAATATGCCGGTTTTAAAGCAGAAAGTTACGCCCTCTACGTTTATGGCGTTTGTGGGCGTTGCCAACGACTTCGATCAAAAACAGACAAAAAACAATCATAAGAGTCAGACCGACGTGATTTTTTTTAACAAGTTGCGGCGGACGACACTAAAAGACAAATTACTCAATGAAAGTTGACGTTTTGCTCGGCCTCCAGTGGGGCGACGAAGGAAAAGGAAAGGTTGTAGACGTGCTTACCCCGCGTTATGATGCCGTAGCTCGTTTTCAAGGAGGCCCGAATGCCGGCCACACGCTTGAGTTCGACGGGAAAAAGTATGTTTTGCGTTCAATTCCATCTGGAATTTTCCAGAGTGGTCAAACAAATCTAATCGGGAACGGCGTTGTTCTTGATCCGGTTCTTTTCCGCGAAGAAGCAGAAGCTTTGGAAGCTTCAGGCGTAAACCTTAAAAAAGTTTTAAAACTTTCTCGTAAGGCTCACTTGATTTTGCCGACTCATCGAATGCTTGATGCTGCCGGAGAAAAGGCTAAGGGTGACGCTAAAATCGGCACAACCGGCAAGGGCATTGGCCCGACATATACCGACAAGATTTCTCGTAATGGGCTCCGTCTTGGTGATGTTGAAAACAGAGATACAGCCAAAGCTAAATATGAATCTCATCGAGATGCACACTTGCGTCGTCTCGAAGATATGGGATGCCCAGCGGATCAGTCAATACTTGTCAAAATGGAAAGCGCATGGCTTGAGGCGGTAGAATATCTTCGTGGTTTTGAGATTGTCGACTCTGAATTTGTAATCAATAATCTCCTTTCTCAAGGAAAGAAAGTGCTCTGCGAAGGCGCACAAGGTACACTGCTTGACGTTGATTTTGGTTCTTACCCATTCGTAACATCTTCTAATACAGTTTGCGCCGGAGCTTGTACGGGGCTTGGTATTGCCCCGAATAAAATTGGAGAAGTATTCGGTATCTTCAAAGCATATTGCACACGAGTCGGCTCTGGTCCGTTCCCCACAGAGCTTTTTGACGAGACAGGCAAAAAGATTCGCGACCTTGGTCATGAATATGGAGCCGTAACCGGTCGAGAAAGACGTTGCGGTTGGATTGACCTCGTCGCACTCCGCTATGCAATCATGATTAATGGTGTAACCCAACTCATCATGATGAAGAGCGATGTGCTTGATGACTTTGAAACGATTCGCGCTTGTGTGGCATATAAGATTAACGGCAAAGAAACTAGCGACTTCCCCTTCTCAATCGAGGAGGGCACCATTGAGCCGGTATACGTAGATATTAAGGGTTGGCAAACTCCAATGACCTCTATAACAAGCGAAGACGAGTTCCCTCAGCAATTTAAGGATTATATCAAATTCCTTGAAAAAGAATTGGCAACACCTATCACAATTGTTTCTGTCGGACCTGATCGTACACAAACTATTGAGCGCCACTAAATTCTCTACGAAACGTTATTCATTTACGTTATAACCTAGGCGGTGAGTCGAATTTCGACTCACCGCTTTTTTTGTTTACCTACTTGATTTATTGTTACATAAAACACATCATGCGCCTCCCTCACGGGACGCGCATGATAAATTTAAATCTCCTTTTTTTAAAGATAAAGGCAGGAGCGAAACGCTCCATTTTACTAGGTGCAATCAGTATTTCAATAACGGAATAAATTATAATTTTATTATACTCCGTTGATATTTTCTCTCGAGAATGTAAGATATTCGAGGCTACTTGACATTTATATTCAGTTTGTTCTGAGCGGATAGAGCCTTTTCTCTAGCCTCGTCAAGTGTGTCGGCTGTCGCGAGTATGACACCCATTCTTCGATGACCTTTAACTTCGGGTTTCCCAAAGATTCGCATCTGAACGCCAGGAGTTTCAAGCACTTTCTCTAGGTTATCAAACTCAACCTCGGTCGAATTTCCTTCTACAACAACAGCTCTAGAGCATGAGGGGCCATAGAATCGGATTGATGGAACCGGTAAACCCAACAATGCTCTTGCATGCAACCCAAATTCACTGAGGTCTTGCGAAATCATTGTAACCATACCAGTATCATGCGGTCTAGGCGATACTTCGCTAAAGATTGCATGTTCATCTTTAATAAACAGTTCGACACCGAATATGCCATATCCTCCGAGTGCATCTGTTATTTTTTTTGCTATTTGACGAGCTTCGTCGATAGCTTGCTGACTCATCTTCTGAGGTTGCCATGATTCGCGGTAATCACCGTTGACTTGTATATGACCGATTGGCTCACAAAAGGTTGTGCCTGAAACTGAACGCACGGTTAACAAGGTGATTTCATAATCAAATTTCACGAAGCCTTCAACTATAACTCGTCCGGCTCCGGCGCGTCCGCCTTCCTGCGCTTCTTTCCAAGCGGCATCAATCTCATCAGTAGATTTGATGGTTGATTGACCATGTCCCGATGAACTCATCACAGGTTTAACGACACAAGGCAAACCTATTTCCTCAACTGCCTTAAGGAATTCTTCTCGAGTATTGGCAAAACGATAAGGCGATGTAGGAATTCCTAATTCCTCAGCTGCCAAACGTCGAATACCCTCTCTATTCATTGTTAGCCAAGCTGCATTTGCAGTAGGTGTTACATTATAACCTTGCTTTTCAACCTCAAGCAATACAGGAGTAGCAATGGCCTCAACCTCAGGGATGATATGATCAGGTTTTTCTTCTTGGATAACCTTCATCAATTCTTCGGAGTCGAGCATGTTGAACACTCGACTGCGATGGGCTATTTGCATTGCCGGAGCATTCGCATACTTGTCACAGGCAACAACTTCGATGCCATAACGCTGAAGTTCGATTGCGACTTCCTTCCCGAGTTCGCCGCTTCCGAGAAGCAACGCTTTCTTGCCCGAGGGGGTCATTACAGATCCAATCTTTGTCATATGGGATTATGTTGGAGTAGAGGATTGAGGTATTTATTGATTTGATTTACGTAGGGTTTCTGTTGCAAAGTTAATAATAAAAAGCGAAATCTATTGCTGTATTTTATTACTAACAATAAAAATGAGAATCAATAATATTATTGATTCTCAAGCGCATTGATTTCACGAGTTATTCTTGAGGCTTCTTCGTAAGCTTCTTCTTCAATAGCCTTAGCCAATTGATCTCGCAATTGAGCTAACTTGACATCTTTCGATATCTCAGAAGTCTCTCCGTTTGTAGCTTCAGATGAATCTTCCAATGATTCATTGTCAGAATCTTGCGAAACCATTTCCATCATAAATCCGGTTTCGGCAATGATTTGCTTTGTTGTATATATCGGAGCCCCAACTCGCATCGCAATCGCAATCGCATCAGAAGTGCGAGCGTCGAGTTTCACCTCTTTGCCATTGTTGTCAATTATTGTCATTTCCGACGAGAATATGCCATCTTCAAATTTATAGATATAAACATCTAAGAGTTGAAGATTAAACGCATGCATCAGCGATGCAAAAAGATCATGAGTCAACGGACGTGGCGGAATAATACCTTCTAATTTTATGGCCACGGATTGAGCTTCCATGCCTCCGACAACAACCGGCACTCTCATTGGACCGTCGATTTCAGCCAAGATCAAGGCATAGGCGCCCGATTGAATTTGGCTATAACTGACGCCAAGCACTTTTAATTCAACTCGACGGCTTTCTGAGTGATCTCCGTCTGTATTATTCCTTTCGTTCAACATATTTTAATTTGGCATATTCTCGCTTACCCCCTTTTTAAAAGGCAGCTACGATTATTGAACATTTAGAGTAATGATTCCAGAGCCATGGCAGATACGCGAATCGCTGTCATATATAACACCGAATTGTCCGGGTGCAATTCCTTGAACAGGTTTTTCTGTTTCTACCAAGAAGCCATCTGCGACTCCGTCTGAATCAAATAATCGTGTAATCGTTGCCTTAAAGAATTCAGGAGAATGACGATTTTTAAATGTAATTGGTTCATGGTCGCAAGGTAAGCCTGCCCATGGATCTTTTGTGATGAAATGAGGCTCTGCAAGACGGATTTGATTTCCATATTGCTTCTCGGTATCATATCCACGAGAAACATAGACGGCATTGTCGCGAATATTTTTTCTTACCACATACCAAGGGCCTCCACTTAAGCCAAGACCTTTTCGTTGGCCGATTGTATGGAACCAATAGCCATTATGCTCCCCGATTTTCTTGCCGGTTTCAATCTCAATGATCGGACCTTTTTTCTCGCCAAGATGTCTACGCAAGAAATCGTTGTAATTGATTTTGCCTAAAAAACATATTCCTTGTGAATCCTTTCTATAGGCGTTTGGGAGGTGCTGGTTTATAGCAATTTCTCTAACTTGCGATTTGGGAATATCTCCGATAGGGAAGATAAGGTGACTTAATTGAGGATATGTTATCTGTGCAAGGAAATCAGTTTGGTCCTTAACGGGGTCAACTGCTGTTGCTAGATATTTCAGCCCATCTTGTCCGATAAGAGTTGTTGCATAATGACCGGTTGCTGTGAGGTCAAATTCATGCCCCCAGCGTTCTTCAAAATATCCAAATTTGATCATTCGGTTACACATCATATCCGGATTGGGAGTCAAGCCTGCTTTGACGGTTCGGAGTGCATACTCCATAACGTTTTCCCAATATTCTTCATGAAGCGAAACCTCCTCTAACGGTAAGTTGTATTTGCGCGCAATTGCTCTACACATTTCAATATCTTCTTCTGCAGAACAATCGCCACGCCCGTCATCAAGGCCTATGCGTATATAAAAGAGAGTCAGATCATGGCCTTGCTCAACAAGCTTATGCACAGCTACGGCAGAATCCACGCCTCCTGAAACCAATGTTGCTATTCTCATTTTTATTTGTAATCCGGATAATATTGTCTTGAAGAGTTGTCGTTAATTAATCATCTATGACAATCTTTCACTGCAAAATTAACAAAACGGGCTTGCTTACGCAAGCCCGTTTAATAAAAAAGTTATTGTGAAGTCAGACTAATTGTCTGCGTTTGTCAAAATTGTTGCATATTTGCGTCAACGAACTACGACTTTATATGCCACGCCATCAACGCGAACTACATAAATTCCGGCTGGAATATTAAGCGTTGTTTCTTCGTTTGCAAGTGCGACAACACGCCCTTGAAGGTTATATACCTCGGCTGAAGTATAATCGCCGACAATATTAAGTACGCCATATCCTCCATTTACTTTTATAGTTGCTTGATTAAAGTCTACATCTATTTCGTCTACATCAGAAATATTGTTAGTAGCAAAAACAGCGAAACAATGAGGAGGAACAGAAATAGATGCGGTAGATCCGGAGACTGTCAATGATGGAGTGAAGCTATATGCGGCTGTTATCAGTTGGCTATTAGAAGATGTGATATTCTGAACCGGAACTGAAACTGTAACGTTTGAGCCGGATACATTGGGGTTAAATACTCCGATAATTTCTTTAGTACCCTTTACAAGACGAATATAACGGGTTGAAGTCAACGATGCTTCGTAGCCTCCTGTTGTATAAATAGCTGAGCCGTCAAACATATCGGAGTTGTCGCGACGCAACCAACATAGAGCTTTATAATTCTCATAAAGGCCATTACGCGCGGCATTTGAGAATTGTTCCCATTTAGGAGCAATCGGACGCAGTTTGTCAAGATCTGAGCCTTGGTCATCATCTGCTGCAATTTCACCAAATTGCCAAATCATTTTGGCTCCGGGAGAAAGTAACATCTGAGCGGCAACAGAGCCTAGGCGTTGAATCGACTGTTTTTTAGGAGTCGTAGAGGTGTATTTAACTGAAGCATGGCCATTTGTCTTTACTTTGTTGGCGATACGCGGTTCGTCATGGCTTTCTGCATAGTCAACTGTTCCGCCGACAGTTTTGCCCCAATTTGAGGAGAGGAAGCCTCTGGTATCGTCGCAATTCTCAGCCCATCCCATGGCATATTGACCGGAGCCATAGTTAATATTATTCCAGCCCATTTGCTTCCCGTTATTATAGTTGGCATTATCTTCTTGCGCCCATCCGAGAAGCTCATTAATGTGGATGCCATTCGGATTAACAGACTTAATAACGTCGTTAAGGCGTTTCATGCGATTTACACGGCTCTGATTATAGCTATCTGTGCCATTGCTATATGAATTATTATCGCCCAAGCCCTTTACAAGGTCAAAACGGAATCCGTCTACTTTATAAGCTTGCATCCAATAGCGTAAGACATCAGCCCAATGCTGTTCAAGAACTGGATTATCTTGATTGAAGTCGTTAAGAACGTTATAATCGTGGGGTGCATTCGCGTTATAGAACGGATTGTTATCTGAGGGATACATTTTATACCAAGGATGGTTGCCATCTGATTGATTGAAGACAATATCAAGCACGACAGCCATGCCTAGTTTATGACATGTATCAACAAAGTCTTTCATATCTGTTGGAGAGCCGTATACCTTATCAAGCGCCATATAACCATTGGTGTTATATCCCCAAGAATTATTGCCGTTGAATTCCATTACAGGCATAAGTTCGATGACGTTTACACCCAAATCTGCCACATATTGCAGTTTTGACATTGCTGAACGAAGAGTTCCAAATTGCTTGCCATCAGAATCTGAGCCGTCGCCGGTGAAGTCGCGGAGCAACATCTCGTAAACAACCATTGATGTTTGATTAGGAGTCTGGAAGTTATTTGTCGCATCGCTCCAATTATAATTGTCGATATCGCCACGATATACAGCCAACAAAACGTCGTCGAATTTATCATAGGGATATGCCGGCATTTCTTCAGCCCAAATGCCGTTAGGCATCCATTTGTCGCTATAACAGTCAAGCATGAGTTTTGCACATGGGTCTGCTACGCGATATAATCCGTCAACAAGATAATAGTAGGGATAATATACATTATCTTTCAAACCTTCAACTTTTGTCCAGAAGTAACGATAGCCATTATAGTCTTGATACTTCATGACATTTTTATTAAGCGTTTGATAATTGTCCCAAGATGGAACAAGAATGACGCTTTTTTTAGAAGGCGCTGCAAGACAGAATATAACAGAACCGTCTGATTGCTTTACTGCACCCATTTTAGGAATGCCTCCGGGATAATTGCCCTGAGCGGATGCTGTAGGATAAGCAACGGTAACTGTCTCTGTCAATGTTTGACCGCCACTGACAGCTGTAGCTGTAACATCGTAGAATTTACCTTGCTCGGCAAAATTATACTCCTTTGAAATGTTCATTGCATTGTCTGCTTCAGCAATTACTTGATTATCAACTTTGATTGATAATTTAGAAGCCTGAGTTGCTGACAATGTAAAATTGATGGATGTTGGAGCACTGATTACAAGATTCTCGACATTATATGTGAAATTAATAGCAAATCCTTCTTCTGCTACGTCAAGAAAATAATCCTTTGTTTGAGCAGAGCCGGATGCAGTGCGAGCAATGACTGCAATTTTGCTGATTTTTTCTTCGGCTTTGAGAGAGAAATATGTGTTGATATCACCAATAGTTAACTCCCAAAGACCTGCTGAATTTTTGACAAACTTATTGGCTGCGATATTCTCGCCCCAATTAGTCTTTACATGAGCCCATTCTGAAGAGCCTTTCAAGCAGACTCCGATATGAGCATAGAGCTCACTTGCTGAAATCAGGCCGGCAACGCCGCTCTCCGTTGCATTAAAAATAATCTTTACGTTTTGGCTTGACTGCTGTAATGGCACTGGAGAGGTAGTAAATACCTCGGCTTTTATACCGAATGCGGTGAGCCACACCATTGCTACTAATAGCAAAAGTTGTCTTTTCATGGATAATGAAGTATGTATGAATGTATAAACTAATTATTCAGGATGTAATAAACAATGTTATTATCAACAAAGTAGATATAATCTTATGACCACAAAGGTAACTAATTTACTGGATTTCGCAAAATTTAAACTGATTCTTACGCAATATTCCGACAAAGGATGAAGCTTTCATTAAGTAGGAATTTTTGTTAATGTTGTCTATCTTCAGATTTTAAAGAATAAGCGGGGACGCAGATATAGCTATTTTCTGCGCCCCCGAATGTCTCATGTTTAGCGACGTTGATTAGAATTAATTACGTTCGAGAATGTATGTGCGATGAGGAGCAACGGCGCCATGTATGCGACCTTTGTTTACTTTAAATTCGACTCCATAAACAACATCTTTATAGCTACCATTAGGTAGGCCGGTTGCAATATCTACAAAGTTGGCTGAATCTGAAATATTGACGATTGCAGCTCCTTTCTTGCCTCGGTTGACAACCAAAACTTCGCCATTATCGCTAATTTGAATATCTTCTTTTTGACCATTCATTGATTGGCGGAATTTATTGACAGCAACTACTTCAGGATGGAAAAACTCATCGTTCCCTCGGGCTCCCAATATATTATCACCCCAATAATTCTGACGCGTTGAATTCATCGGACGAGAGAAGAATAAGGGCACTCCGTTTTGACGAGCTGTCAAGAATACCCAACCGGTTCGGATTTGTTCGTCTGTTAGAGCGGCACTTTCATGGGCATTGCAATATGTGTCGTGGCTCTCAACCCAAGTTGTAAGCGACTGAGGCGCAGCTTGATGATGCCAACTGCGTAAATCGATATCTTTGGCTGATTGTTTTTCAAGCGCTTCTCGAAGATGATGTCCATAGCCTGATGCTGTTAATCCGAAATAGTCGGCATACTCTAGTTCAGGGACATTGCGATCTTGCAAAACCTCTCCATAAACAAACAGAGAATCATAAGGTACGGCAAGTTTTACACCCTTTACAGCCTTGCGCCCGGTTGCGACATCCCAAAAATCATTCTCTTTTACACCGGAGGCTGTATCAACCGGATCTGAATGGACTCCAATATGCTTAGCTGTGTCATAGCGAAATCCGCCAACGCCCATCGAAAGAAGTTCGTTTACGAATTCCATATAATATTTTTGGAATGAAGGGTTCTCGGTATTGACATCCGGAAGACCTCCGGTGCCTTCAAGCGTACATTGATATCGGTCGTTGTAGTCGCGAATAGGGGAGAGGCCGGTCGAGTGGAACATCTTATCTCGCCCTCCAACAGCTTTGTAAAACTCAGAGCTAACCGCGTCAATATCAAATGCCGTATGATTAGGAAGAACATCAACGATTACTCTGATGTCGTATTTTGCTGCGGAGTCAAGCATTTGTTTCATTTCTATCTTTGTGCCGACAATGGCATTGCCTACTTTCCAGTCGGTTGGCTGGTAATAATAATACCAATTGCCTTCTTTCCCTTCCTGATCAAATAGCTTTTTCGTTGTTCCATAAGGATCGTAGCAATTTTGAACCGGGGAGGTCTGAACCATTGTATAACCGGCTTGAGCTATCCGTGACATGTTTTCTGCAATAGTGGGGAAATTCCAACTCCAAGCATGTAAAATGGTTTCAGTGTTTGTCGCTTCTGTTTTTTCAGAAACACGGTCTTCGGCACTCATTGAGAATGTAAGTATTGCAGAAGCCGCAAAAAGTGTGAATGTAAGTTTTTTCATGATTTGGTAATAACTATTTACTTAAGAATGATATACCATCGCAAATTTAAGAAAAAATATCCGGCACTGAAAATTCCAGTACCGGATATTTAGGTGATTTCAATCTCTGAAACTTTCAGAGATTACACGTTCTCTTTCACTTCTGGAGCAATGAGTTTATAGCCCTTACCATGAATGTTGATGATTTCGATTGACGGATCATCTTTAAGATGTTTACGCAACTTTGTGATGTAAACGTCCATCGAACGTGCGTTAAAATAGTTATCGTCAATCCAAATGGTCTTCAATGCATAATTGCGTTCAAGAATTTCGTTGACATGTGCGCAAAGTAGGCTTAGGAGTTCAGATTCCTTTGTGGTTAGTTTGGTAACCTTATCTTCAATCATAAGCACTTGTTTCTGTGTATCAAAGGTAAACATGCCGATCTTGTACATGGTGACTTCTTTACCTTTTTTACCTCTTACGCGACGTAAGATTGCCTCAATACGAAAGACAAGTTCTTCCATTGAGAAGGGTTTTGTAATATAGTCGTCAGCTCCAATCTTAAAGCCTTCAAGGATATCTTCCTTAATTGTTTTTGCGGTTAGGAAAATAATAGGTACTTCGCTGTTTACGGCACGGATTTCTTGAGCGAGGGTAAAGCCGTCTTTCTTAGGCATCATGACGTCAAGCACGCATATGTCGTACTTTCCCTTTAGGAAAGCTCGGTAGCCGGCTTCTCCATCGGCATACAAATCGGCGTTAAAGCCCTTTGCTTGCAAGTATTCACGGAGGAGCATACCCAGATTTTCATCATCCTCGCAAAGGAGGATTCTCATACGATCATCCATAGTTTGAATTTTTTATTTAGTTTTAAATATATTATTATCTTTAAAGTTTCTCTTTACAAAGATCGAAATGATTTCTCTCTTTATAAAC